>CAIOIX010000099.1 GCA_903858445.1 uncultured beta proteobacterium | reverse complement strand
TGCTTTTAATATCTGAATTCCAAGTAGACTTATTTTCAGCATATCCGAGAAATAGCATTTGCTCTGGGGCAAGCTGTAATGATTTGGATATATAAATACTATTCTTAGTTAGAGAGTGAGCGGTAGATATATTATTGCTATCTATATAGCTCATTCGCTCTTTATTCCAAAATTCTAACATGAGCTCTTTTTTTCCAATTTGTATTTTATCATCCAGCATGAAGGCTTTAAGTGGGGTGCTATGCATCGCAATTAGTATTTTATTATCACATCCAGCATCAAAATACGCCTTAAATAGCGGCAAATTATTTGCCTCACAAAGTGAATCAGATCTCATTTTTATAACTAATGGTCTTGTTGCATTTTTTATACCGTTTGAGGAACTTATTAATAATCTTTTAAAATTTTTTATTGGTATAAATTCACCTTTGATTTCACCAGGATCTTTATTTAATATGTACTTTACAAACTCTAGGTCCTCAAGGGTGCCACACCATGTAGAGAATATTATTTCTGATTCTGGAAATAATTTGTGAATGCTCTTTAATAAATCATTGGTAGTTAGGCCGTCTTTATCTATATAAAATGGCCCTTGAATAATGAATGCAATCCCCTCGTTTTTCATCTATAGCTTTAACTCAAATATGCCCTTTATTTCTAACAGACATTCATTTCCATAATAATTAATTTCATCCTTTAAATCCTGGGTTAATTCCTCCCGTAGGGTTGCCTGTTTATAGGCTAGGAGATACGCTCTTCTGATAGCGTCTTCATCGAATGGATTTGTGAAAATTTCTTTTACCCCAGCTACCTCTGGTAGTGCGCTAATAAATGAAGTTACAACTAATTTTCTAAAATGTTGAGCCTCAAGAACTGGTAATCCAACCCCCTCCTCTACAGAGACGACACTTACAAACAGGCAGTTTTCATATAGCCATTTCATTTCTTGATCTGTTATGTTTGCAAGATAAATTACGCTACTATCGTAAATTCTCGGGTCGCCTTTCTCTGAGTTTGTTTCGTTCTTCAAGCATACGAAATAAAGGTCATCTACCTTCATCTGTTTAAATGCATCTATTGCTTTCGAGCTATTTTTCGAAGGTTTTGTCCCCGCTGGATGAAAAATAAATTTTTTAGCTTGAAGTTTTTTAGACCCAATTGATAAAATATCATCCCAATATTCAGAATTAATTGGTGTTGATAAATACTTAATCTTTTTATGATTACGGACATTGAGGAACGTTAAGCAATCAAGAAATGCTGAGGCTGTCGGCACTAATATCAAATTTGAATTTTTTACTCCAAAGTTTGATAAAAATCCATGTATTGCCCATCGAATATTTTTCACATATTTTTTTTTCCACATCATGTCAGGAAGAAAATAAAAGTATTTTATTCTTCCGCTTAACTGAAGAAGCTTTAATAATGGGGACCAAAGCGGGTATATAAATGTTACGACGATAATGGAATTATCTCTATTTTTAATTAACTCTTTTAGAAGGAAAATCTCTACAGCCAGATTGCTTAAGTACCTGCCACCTGGTATTTTTGACCTATATGTACTTAATATTCCCCTTAAATACTTTTCAAGTAATTTTTTCGGTTGAATTATTTCCGAATCAAACTTTAATGTCATTAATCTTGAATTCAGGTCTTCGATAACTCTATCGGTTCCAGTATTAGATTCAAGGCTAACTAAATAGATTTTTAGTTTCGTCATATTATAATTTTTTTCACCTCTTGGTGAAATTACTTTCACCTATTTATATATTTATCATCTTTTGCTCCAGGAAACTTTACAACCGTCGTAATTACATCTGTAATTGCTAAAAAATCAGTTGCTTGGTTCGGCTCGATTAAAATAATATCGCCCGAGGAGTAGGTAACACCATTCATCCTTACTTCGCCATTCGTAATGACAGTAATTTCTGTAGCGATCTTATGATAGTGAGCTGGCTCATACTCTCCTGCCTTGTATTTTTTGACGGCAACTTCTACTTCCCGTGTAAGCAAAGCGGACGGTTTAAAGTCACCTATAAACCAACCCTTAACCATATCCCTTAAATGAAATACTTTCATTTAAGACCTCGTGCCAGCAATGATTCATACTCACCAATCTTCTGAGGGCTATAAAGAGTATGGTAATGATCATTTAAAACTTCAAAGTTTCCCACCTTTTTATTGGCTAATACAAAATTATTGAATACAGGGGATATAAAATATTTGCCATCAATACTAGTGCCATGCTTAATAGAATCCATGCCGTGTTCTACAAAGTCTGAGCCGCATTTATACATGTATAGGCCTGCAATTGCATTGCGACTAATCGGTCTTTTTTCAGCCGTTTCTATAACAAAATTTTGCTCGTCAAGTCGCACATAAGACCAGCGAGGATGTACTGAATTGAAAGTTAAGCACGCAGCATCTAGGTCACTAGCCATAAATTTCTTGATCGGCGCACTAATTCCATCATCAAATAACTGATCTGCATTAGCGATGACCAGTGGTTCGTCTTGGTTAATGTGCTCTATTGCCAATAAAACACTACACAATGCCCCTCGCGTATCTGCTCGCAACTTAATAATATCCGGTTTTATGGGGCTTAATAAATTAAGGGTGTTATCAAGGTGGTATTTATCGCATTCTTCCTGCTTAACAATGAAGATTATTTTTTTAAAATCCATTCCTTGAGTTAAATTATTAATAACGTGCTCAATCATGGATTTACCAGCAATCTCAATCAAAGGCTTTGGGTAGCCATACTCTTCAATATTAAAGAATTTGGAATTCGAGGCAATTGGAATAACCAGATTCATAGATTTTCCTCAATTTCTTTAATACGATTACTGATGTTTTCCAAATTCACGTCATTGACATCATTTACTACCAAAAGATGGGCCCCCGAGGCCTTGGCTGCCTTGATTCCATTCTCGTTATCCTCCAGGATCAAGCACTCGTCAGGCCTTAAGTCGAGTCTATTTATAGCAGTAATATACATTTCGGGATGAGGCTTTGACTCCTTCACGTCTTCGTTTGATATATAAAAGTCAAAATATTCAATGATAGCGGCCCGCTCAAGTAAAACCTCCATTGTTTTTCGAATGGAATTCGAACAAGCGGCCATTCTGTAACCACGCGCTTTTAAATTCGAAAGTGCGTATTGATGATTGAAGGTGGGTTTACATTTTGCGTAACCCAGCTGGAAGGTAAATTCCTGCTTCATATCATTAATAAAATGATGTAAAGCTCTTGGTAAGCCACGCTCTAATGTGAGCATTTCTAACTTTTTCTTAGTCGGTAGGCCATCATAAGTCACTAGATGGTCATAACGGCTAATCTCCATACCAAATAAGGATAAGGCTTGATTTAGCGCCTCATAGTGCCAATCTTTTGCATCAATTAATACACCATCCATGTCAAATAATATAGCCTTGATTTTAGACATGAAAATACTCCTTAGCTTCTAAAGGAAAATCTGTGCATAGCGATATAAGTGGATTTTGCTGTAGGTGATTTTTTTTGATAAAGTTCCAAAGCTCACCGTGACCTCGGCCATGCAACTCAGGCGATACAATAGCAACCTGTTTATTTTTTTCAAGCAGGCCATTGATAATTGGGAGATCGTACCACTCACCCTCAAAAGCATCCAACCAAACACCGGTACTTTTATTAAGAAATGCTGGGCTTTGCTCGTACTCGCTTAAGCGGGTGAAAGTTGGAATTCCTTCAGAAAAATATCCCCTCATATCGGGCACGGACATATCAAATGCAAAATAGTTTTGTATACCCAAATCTTTTGCCATTTTTTTTACCAACGACTGCAGACCATCTGCTTTTATATTTAGTGCCATCAGCCCATCATTGCGAGTAGCCGCATATAGATTTACAAACTCTCTAATTGGCATTTCATCGCCTCTTGGCAAATCATGAGATATAACGAGATCACCATTCAGATCACGAAAATCGGTTTCAATACCAAAGCCATTTTCTAACGCACGAGTAAAGGCGATAGATGTATTCTTTTCTGACGGATCCAACCAAAATCCCCTATGAGCAATTATTTGCATGATGCAATCACCCGCTGTGAAATGGGATTTTCAAGGAAGTAATTAAGATCATTCGGAATTCCAAGGCCATACATACCTTTTCCTTCGGACCCAATATTAAAGACCCCAATTTTCTGCCCATCTGAAATAAGCTGGTTATAAACAGGCGCTACATAAAATTCGCCATTGACGCGCTCATCCCTTCTAATCATCTCTTTGACGCCCGCAACGAAATCACAACCTCTTTTGAAGTTATAAATACCGACAGTTGCTTCGTCAGAAATCGCCTCCTTTTCCACCACATGGGTCACCAAATCATCGGCACCCATTCCAGCAAAAGACCACTTTGGATCACTGGCCTTCATAGTCATAATTAGACCATCCAGCTTATCAGCAGCGATCTTATCTAAATAGCGATCAATATCAGCATCCACATATTGATCGCTATTAGCAATCATCAGAGGCTCATCACTATTAATCAGTGATTGGGCTGCGAGCACGGTACATGCAGCTCCTTCGGTAATCCCTTCTAATTCTATAAGCACGCTATCAGGCGCCCATTTCTTAAATTTATCTGCTAACCCATAGGCTTTTACATGCTCTTTTTGACAAATAAAGATAAAGCGGTGGGAGGCATCTGGCTTCAGATTTTCAATAACAACTTGAATCATCGGAATTCCGTGAATAGGGATCAAGGGCTTTGGATCTCTATAGCCCGCTTTGCTAAACCGGCTACCCGCTCCAGCCATAGGAATAACAATATTAAGCAATTAATAACCCTCGTTTCAATTTTCCATACTAACTACAACACTATACCCATGCTGAGTTAATAAGGCATGCTGCTTAGCCTTCTCGAGGTCATTAGCCACCATCTCCACAATCATTTGATCGAGCGTGATCTCTGGAACCCAGCCCAGCCTCTCTTTTGCCTTAGCTGGATCGCCCAAGAGGGTTTCTACTTCAGTTGGTCGGTAGTAACGGGGATCGATTTGCACAAGCACATCACCCACTTTAAGTGCCGGCGCTTTATTACCCTCAATAGAGACTACGATGGCTTTCTCATGCTCAGCGCTGCCTTCGAATTTCACGGTGATTCCGAGCTGCTTGGCGCTACGGATAATAAATTCACGAACTGTGAACTGCACACCAGTGGCGATCACAAAATCATCTGGTATATCTTGCTGCAACATCAACCACTGCATACGCACGTAATCCTTAGCATGACCCCAATCTCTCAAGGCATCAATATTGCCCATAAAAAGGCACTTCTCTAAGCCTTGAGCAATATTGGCTAAGCCACGAGTAACTTTACGAGTAACGAAGGTTTCGCCACGACGCTTAGATTCGTGATTAAACAAAATGCCGTTACACGCGTACATGCCGTAAGCCTCACGGTAGTTCACTGTGATCCAATACGCGTAGAGCTTAGCCACCGCATAAGGGCTGCGTGGATAGAACGGAGTAGTTTCTTTTTGGGGAATCTCTTGGACCAAGCCATAGAGCTCAGAAGTGGAAGCTTGATAAAAACGGGTTTTCTTTTCCAAACCAAGGATGCGGATGGCTTCCAATATGCGCAAAGGTCCCATGGCATCAACATCGGCCGTGTATTCAGGAGACTCAAACGACACCGCGACGTGAGACTGTGCGCCCAAGTTATAAAGCTCATCAGGCTGACACTCTTGAATAATGCGCACTAAGTTGCTGGTATCAGTTAAATCACCATAATGTAGAATCAAGTCTTGGTGTACGTGTGGATCTTGGTAGAGATGATCAATACGCTCAGTGTTAAATGAAGATGCGCGACGCTTAATGCCGTGAACAATGTAACCTTTTTCTAAAAGGAACTCGGCAAGGTAAGAACCATCTTGGCCAGTAATGCCAGTGATTAGGGCTACTTTTTTTTCGTTGGTCATGGCAATATTTATGATAATTAAACAGATTGATACATTTTTCTCACCACTTCCGTGCCCTGAGTTAAAGCTTTCCAACCTAATTCATTTAGCGCTTTGCTTGGGTCACCAAAACTAATCGTTGCATCGGCTGGACGAAATAGTTTTTCATCTTGGACTACATGATCCCTCCAGTTTAGTCCAGCGCACTCGAATGCTACTCGTACAAAATCTTCTAAAGCAATTGGCGCACCTGTAGCAACAATATAATCCTGTGGTTTACTTTGTTGAAGCATTAGCCACATTGCCTCTACATATTCAAGAGCCCAACCCCAATCTCTAGCAATATCCAATCTGCCAAGCTTTAACTTTTCAGAGCCACCATCTGCAATTCGCTTAACTGCATGAATAATCTTTTGGGTGACAAAACGCTCAGGCCTTAAGGGGGACTCATGATTAAACAAAATGCCAGTGCAGGCAAAAAGCCCGTAGGCATCTCGATAGTTATTCACCAGCCAATAGGCTGATGATTTGGCAACTGCATAAGGGCTCATTGGGTAAAAAGGAGTCGCCTCATTAGCCGGCACCCCTTTGGTATCTCCAAAGCACTCTCCAGAACCTGCATGATAGAGGCGAATATTTTCATCAATCATTCGGCACCCTTCCAGCATATTCAAAGTGCCTACAGTGATACTTTGCATTGTTTCAGCCGGCTGTTCAAAAGACAGTCCTACGGAAGATTGACCAGCCAAGTAATAAATTTCATCTGGATTACTTTTCCGTAGCGCAACTAAAACACTTCGAAAATCTTCTGGGGCCATTGATAAAAGCTCAACCCGCTCCTTAATTCCCAACCTAGTTAGATTATAGAATGTGGATCCCTGGGCATCTCGAGAAGTTCCAAAAACCCTATATCCCTTTCCTAGTAAAAACTGGGATAAATACGCACCATCTTGACCGCTAATTCCACAAATAAGTGCAGTGCGCTTATTGATCATAACTCTTAACCCCGTCCATAACTATCTTCAAAGCGCTCAATGGCCTGCTGAAAGAGACTCTTTTGAGAATCATCACTCGGGAGCGCTAAAAACTGCTTAGGAAAGCCAGAGCGGGATAGCAGCCAAAGCCGGGTTCCAGAACCCCCACAAAGAATGACGGGATAGACTTGGCTTGAATTCACAATGATTTATAAATTAAATGATTGTGACTTATAAGGCATCAAGCCCGCTAACACCCGCTCTCGTGCTTCTCTCTTGGCACTTGCTTGACTCATGATTTCACGCCACCACTTTTAATGCTAACCCACACGCGTTGCCCTAAGAGCGCCAAAAGCATCAAGAAAAACGCTGCTACCAATCCGCCGGCTGTCGATTT
>CAIOIX010000098.1 GCA_903858445.1 uncultured beta proteobacterium | reverse complement strand
TGGATTCATTGAATTTAATTTTCTAATCGCGGTCGGATTTCCATACATCATGTTGAATATAAATTGGTGCGAATGAGGCAAGTGAATACTCATGAGTAGGAAAAGCGTGTTCGTTGCACAGGAATGACGTAGATGGTGAAAACGCAGGTTCACAGAGGATCCTCCAGGATAGCGAAGAGACCAATGAATTAATTTAATAATTTTATCTACGGCAGCAGTTGCTTTAGAGGGGTCGCCTAAATTCACATCATCTAGGAATAGGAAGTTTTTATTTTTAAGGATTGGGTGGGATGCATATTTGCTCTTTAACATAGTAAGCTCCTTATCGGTAGCATGCAAAATATCTTCTGTGACCCAGAGGCCACGACGCCTAGCGATCGCCATTAGCTCCAACCAAAGAACCTCCTTATCGTCTAGCAATGCTTTCATGGGAAGCAGTCTAGTAGATGAGCTTGTTTTAAGGCGATTCTCCCGCCACCACTGAACAGACAAGCGATTCATTACCCCGTTTAAAAAGGATACGTGTGAGCTAGATAATTTAGTAACCTCACTCCGACGTAGGCCCAATCGATAGGAAATGTTGGCAAGTGCTTCGGCGCTATTTTTAGCCTGCAACAGGCAGTTGAGTTTTTCATGGGGATTAATTTTGATGAGGAGACCGATGAGATCGATCTGCCAGTACTTGGCGATCAATGAGTAGTGTGTACGATCTTTATTGACGGGGGTAACTATCGGTGGATCAACCTGCAATTGGCTAAAGGCAATATCAGGATTGATGCGCAGATCGATTTGCTTTCGGTCGTCCTGAATGAGGCCAACGGAGGATTTGCCTTCTTTAAGGGCCTGCATCGTTTTTCGAATGATTAAGGGGTCGAGCACAATTTGATTGGCAGGCAACTCGATAAAAGTCATTCTCCCTAATTGGGAAATATGTGTATCGAGCGGTGGTGCTGTACTCACGAAAGCATTCTGATAGGTATAAAAATTCATCCTATCTCGTAACGTTAATGGACAGCAAGCCCTTTATTTACCGAGATTGTAGCGTTGTACTACACGATTTGATAGATTAATTCACTGCAAAATAAAAGATGCTTGACTTTTATCTGTATGAATTTCAGCTGAAAAATTCAATTCAAAAATTAAGATCCAATGTGGGCAATCTTAAGCGGAAGTTTTGTTGAAAACATAATAAGATTCATCTCTGCAAACTTCGAAACAATTTGAAGAGCCAAAAATCAAGCAAAATTATTTTTACGAAGTTGGGGGGATGTTGTATTTGCACACAAATATTTTGTGGTGAGGACGTGTCCACACCCTCTTAATTTTTCAGGGTAGCGTGTTCACGACTTCTTTTTTATCCATTACTTGAATTTTTAAAAATACCATTGTTGGATTGGGGTAAATATCTAGCGCTAATTTTTCTTATTAAGTTATAAATACTATAAGTTACAAGTATTTATAGTGTGTAGGGCAATCGTGGCTAAAATGAAATCATTAGTGAATAGATATCAAAGAAAGTTTCCGCAATTGCCAGTAAGCTTCTAACAAGGAGTTCGCTAAAGTTAAATTTGTTTTAGGGGCGACGCTAGCTTAGGCTGTTAATAAAGAATGTGAAAGGTAATAAATAAATGGCAATTTGGAAAGTTAAGTTATATGCGGATAGGGAGGGTGAGCATGCTACAGGCCGGGGCTTTATAAAGGCGGCATCTGAAGCTGAAATGCTTCAAATTGTTGAGAGCATTCCGGGCGACTGGATAATTGCATCCCCCGATAGGATAGTGATGAAAAGCGACGGGCAATTTAAGGATGGGTGGAATCCCCTGTAAGGGTTGGGGATATTGAGATCGTTCTCCAATGCAGGCTATTTAAGCGTGGGGTAGGGAAAATATCGCTATATTGCTTGAAATAACTTAATTCCCAAGGGGGGGGGTAATTATCAAGGTTATTAATTATATTAATTTCTTAATAAAATCAACTATTTAACATACTTTAGATACAATTAACAATTACTATGTTAATTAATAAATTTCATGTTAATATAGGCCATGAATAATGCTCAAACCCTCTTTCGGCAAGCAAGTGGCTATTTGCATCAGGCCTTAGGCGAAGATTTGTTGCTCGATGGAGTTTGGGCTGGTGCCGCGCAAATGCCTCGATATATCGAGCAAGCCTATGACATTAACAAGGCTAGGTTGGCGGAGGGCGAAGTGCTTTTATTGGCCAGCAAGGATAAGGCTCCGGCATTGCCTGCATTACTAAGGCAGAGAACATTGATTCAAAGAGAAAGTGGCTTTCCAGTAATTTGGGTTGGAGAAAGGCTGCAGACTTATGTGCGCAAAGAGATGGTGGCGCAACGTGCCCCCTTTATTGTTCCATTTGAGCAGGCGTACTTACCTTTTCTAGGCACTCACTTTCAAGAGAGGATGCTAATCAAGCAAGCGGGAACTAAAGAAACACTACATGTTGCTACGCAGGTTTTCTTGATTAATGCTGCATTGTGTAATTTTTCCGATGATCTCAGTCCTAAGGAGTTAGCAAAACTTTTAGGATATAGCTTGATGACAATGACTCGGATTAAAAGCGAGCTTATCGAGCATGGCTGGTTGGATACAGCAATCTATAAAAATGAAAAAATCTGGAGACTCAAATTTCGCAAAAGAGATCTCTGGAATGCCGTAAAGCCGTACCTCCAAACCCCCGTTCGTAAGAGAATTTGGATTCGAGGTGCAAGCCCAGAATTGATGCAACTGCCTTTGGCGGGGTTGAGTGCGCTTGCCTGTCAATCCCTATTAGGTCAGCCTTCTAATGTAGTGCGGGCTATAGGAGAGTTAGATTGGCGCAGGTTCGAAAAACAGTTGACTGCTGCTGATAGGCTTCCGGAGGCAATTGAGGGCGTTCATGAGCTAGAGATATGGCGCTATGCACCACAACGGATCCGCTTGGGGCCCAAGGGTAGCGGTAGTGCCGATGTCAAGCACGATTATGTGGATCCCTACTCTTTATTTCTTAGTCTTGAGAAGATGGATGATGAGCGAGTTCAATTGGCCCTGAAGGATCTCATGAGGAGGTTGGATTAATGGTTGCTCCAGTAGGTTTGGCAATTTTTAAAGAAGCATTTAAGGATTTTGAAGATCAGTATGTACTGATTGGCGGAACTGCTACGCAGTTGGCCATGGAAAATGCCGGCCTGATATTTTCACGAACTACAAAGGATTTAGATATTGTAGTGATGGTCGATGCACTAACCCCGCAATTTATTGAGCATTTTTGGAGGTTTGTAAAGGCGGGTAACTATCAAAATAAACAAA
The DNA here is from genome assembly GCA_903858445.1 of uncultured beta proteobacterium. GTDB lineage: Bacteria > Pseudomonadota > Gammaproteobacteria > Burkholderiales > Burkholderiaceae > Polynucleobacter. Next base: position 11,158 of record CAIOIX010000098.1, on the reverse strand, counting down.
AGAGCAGCGGTACCAAACAGTTTTATCGCTTTACCAATCCAGTTGCTGCTGGCTATCCCGTGATGTTGGAGTTATTTTCAAGAAGACCCGATTTTCTTCGTGAGGGTGATATCGAGGACCTGACTGCTATACCGTTATCAGAGGAGATCGCAAGCCTGTCTGCAATTTTGCTAAATGATGACTACTATGGGTTAATACAGCGAGGGAAAAATGAGGGGGTGATTTGGGTGGATGCGCCAATTTTAATTCCTCTTAAAGCGAAAGCTTGGTTGGATTTAAGTCAAAGAAAGCTTGCGGGCGAAAAAGTTGATTCGGATGAAGTCAGGAAACACCTGCGGGATGTTCTGAGGTTGCTATTGACCTTACCGGCCAGTTTCAAATATTCCCTGCCAGAGTCAATATCGGCTGACATAAGACAATTTATAGAGCAAAGCAAGGATGACCCGGTGGATGTTTCAATGCTGGGACATTCTGGAGGGACCACACTGATGGAATTATTGACCCAGATTGAACAAGTATTTCTTTAGGGGTGTATGGGTAGTGAATTTCAAGGAGTGGGTAATCTTTTCTGAGGGGGCGCAATAACAAATAATGATAAATAGTGAGGAAGGCATCGAAACTGTTCGTGCATCTCGGGCGGGCCACACTTTCCACGAAAGATGGGCTGCTAGGCGGGCGTTACAGTTGGTGTTTCCGAATGACGCTTTATTTGCCATTGCCGTAGAGGGAATTTCATCGACAGAAACCACGAACCTTGGAGCGAGTGTCGAAGAGGTTGCCGATTTGGTTCTTTATTACGGTTTGGGAGACAATTTTCAGACCTGCGAGCGCCTTGAGACTATTCAGTTTAAGTACAAGTTGCACGAAGAGGCCGTTACAGCATCCTATCTCAAAAAGACGATTGAAAAATTCTCCGACACAATTCTGGGTTATGAGAATGGATTTTCAGCATCCGTCGTGGACAAAAAGGCATCATTCCTCTTTGTCACGAATGCAGAATTCAAGGAAAGTCTCTGGGAGGCGATAACCTCGCTCATCACTGGAGCAGCGCCCTCGAACTCTAGGGCGGAAAATCAGGCTCATTACCTAAGGAAATTATGTGCTGACCGGGGCCTACTTGATGCAGGCCGTCTCTTCTCAAGGATAGTTTTTCAAGCTGGGGAGAAGGATCTTGCTGGCCAGGAAAATGAGCTTATCCGTACTCTGACTAGCTGGTCGGCCGGCGCCGATCCTGAGGCTAAAAGGCGGCTTCAAGGACTTCAAGACCTTATCCTCAAGAAGGCAGGCCCAAATGGTCAGGGAAAAAATCTGATTCGTCGCGAAGATGTTTTAGATGCGCTCGATTGTGATCCAGAGGATCTTTTTCCGGCTAAGACTTGCTTTATCGACGTGGGCGCCATCGTTAAGCGAGCTGAACTTGAGTCGGTTCATGTCCTACTTAAGGAATCGGAGCTACCCATCTTTGTCCATGCGGAAGGCGGAGTGGGAAAAACAGTGTTTGTTCACAGCCTGGCTTCGATGATGGAGTGCGAATTTGAAGTTGTTGTTTTTGATTGCTTTGGTGGAGGATCCTATCGCTCCGATCACCATTCGCGGCATCTCCCCAAAATAGGGTTGGTACAGATCGTTAATGAGCTAGCCTCACGGACTCTATGTGACCCAATGTTGCCAGGTTCTGATGATTATCAAAAAATCATCAAAGCAGCGTGTAAGAGGTTTGCTCAGGCGGCCAAAGCGATCACAACCCAATCAAAAAAGCTTGGTCTGCTTATCATTATTGATGCTGCGGATAACGCTCAGCTCGAAGCAGATTATCGCCATGAAAATGCATTCCCGAAACTCCTTCTATCGGCCATGGGTGAAGAACCAATCAATGATGTCAGATTGCTATTTACCGCACGTACACATCGAAAGGATACGGTTATCGGGCGCACTGCAGTGAAGGAGGTTGAGCTAAGTCCATTTTCTAAATCGGATGCGCTTCAGTTTTTAAAGGCTCGTAAGTCAAATGCATTGAGTATAGAGGTCGTCACTGCCTTAAAGAGATCCGGCCGAAACGCACGTGTTCTTGACTATCTTGTTCAGACCTGGGATGAAAATATCTGCGACAAGTCATTATGTCCCTCTATTACCGTCATCGAAATCATTGATCAGCGCTGCAAGAAGATTATGGACGACCTTTTTTTGGCGGGATGGTCAGAATCGGAAATAGCCGAGTTCTTTGTGGCGCTCTCACTTCTTCCCCCACCAATTCCACTTGAAGAGCTGGCCAAGGCTCTTGGATGGTCTGCGGCCCATGTGAATGCCGCCGCATCAGATTTGGCTCCAATGCTTGAGATTACCTCTCATGGTGCTATTTTTAGAGATGAACCGACGGAATCCTACATCCGAGATAAGTACTCTAAACAACCAGAACTCCAAAGAGTCATTGCTGACCATCTCTTGGCTTCGCAGGCGACTTCAACCTATGCTGCTGAAGCGCTACCCCATTTTTTAGTTGTTATTAAAGATAGTGATCGCGCCTTTGCACTTGTCGATTCACTCAATTTTCCTACCTCAATCCAGTCCGAATTTGGTCGCCGTAAGCTAATGCTCGTTCGGCTTCGTGCTGCCTTTCGACTGGCCGTATCAGAAGACGACTTTGATCGGGTTCTGAGTCTTAGTATGCGATTGGCGCAAGTTGCAACCGCAAATATGCGAGGTGATGAATTCATACGATGCTCGCCTAGTCTTGCGGTAATCCTCGGCGATATTGACTCTTATCGCCGCCTTTTCGCAGATCGTTCGGGGTGGCGGGGCGCTAGAAGTGCAAGGTTAACAGTCGCACATTGCTTTGCAGGAGATTTCGAAGAGGCAAAAATTCAGGCTGAGACTACGGTTCGGTGGATCAATTGGCATATTGGGCAGTCGCATGACGAGTTAGATCATGATCAAGATGGTCCAAGTGTTCATGACTACGTCACGGTGCTATTTCAACATGTTGTGGAGGGTGAATTTGCTATTGCCGATAGCAATCTCGCGCGCTGGAATAATCGATTTTCAATGGCCGCAAGCGAAAAACTTTTGAAATTGCTAGAACAATTTGACCAAGCAAGAGGCGCTAAAGTATTAACGGATTTTGTGACATTTTCCGCTGGCGACGAATGTACATCCCAAGCGCTCAAGTTACGACTTCTATCGCACCCTCAATATGTTGATGGGCGGCAGGTGAAGGCGCTAGCAAAGGCAATCGGAAAATATTCATCTGCCCTCGGTGATGATAGTAGTTTTCAAATAGAGTCTGAGCGGGAATATGTTGGTGATATTGAGCGGGCAGCCTTAACAACGGTTTTACTTGGCTCAAAAGCTGCAGCAGCAGAGATCATCCGTCATGCGGTGATTTTGCGACCTTCTTTCCATGACTACAGCGAGCGCTATAGAAACTTGAAGGTTTGGCCCTTAATCTTCCGTGTATGTGTTCGCGCTTGGTCCGCGGGGCGGGCTGTCGCCTATCACGATCTAGTTCCAAACGAAGTGAAGATTAATAGACGGACAAAGGTTATTTCGAGTAAAGCGGAACTAGTGACGTTTTTAAAGGCGCTTCGAGAACCCGCCCCGGTTGGCATTCCTAAGAAGAGTGGCCAAAAACATGACCGGACGAAGTTTGGTGACAGGGAAATTGTCGACATAAGTAATGGCATTGAGATTGCGCTCGAATTGATACGGCCGATCGAGGATGCCATCCTTTCGGGTAATGGTATTGCGATCGCGAACATCAGCGATTTTTTAGATGTCTGGAATAAGCATCTGCGGAATTGCGTTGATGGGAGGGTTGAAAGCGCAGTTGATTTGATTGTCCGCGCCGTTGGATTCGGTTGTGTTGATATCTTGCTAAATTATGCATCAACGATATCAGCTGACCAGGCCAAGGTAGTTGTCAACCATATTTCCTCCGAGCGCTTCTCCATTGAGCAGAAGCTCAAATTTTTGCGTCAGCTTGTCAAGAGGGAACTTCTCTATGAGCTTGCTGGTCAATTTGCGCAGCACATAGCAGATCAAATTCAGCAGGATGACAATATTGAGCAGCGTGGCGAATCCTATCTGGAGCTAGCCACTTCACTTGTGCCGATGAGTATTAATGAGGCGCGTGAATACTATAGACAAGGCCTGGCTCAGTTGGATCAAATGGGTGGAGAGAGCTATGAGCAAATCTACTCCTTACTTCATTATGCGAGCGCTCAGCAAGGGGGGTTAATGAAGCCTGCACTGGCCCAGCGGCTCATGAACCTTTGTCAGACTATTGTGCGAAATGAGCCAAGGAAGTTCGGATGGACATTGTTCGCGCGCGCTGCAGCTAATTCCATAGGTCTTCCTGCGATAGCTAAGCTTGTGCGTTGGCATGACCAAGATGTAGCTGACTTTTCTTACGGATTACCCCAACTCGCATGCTTTTTGGCTAAGAACGGAAATCTTGATCCACGCCGAGCAGCTCTTTTCGTTTCGATTTGTGAAGATCATGGTTGGTGGGACTGGCGTTCCGGAGATGGGATTGCAGACCTGCTGAAGCTATCTGAGCCTGCGGACCGGAGGCGAATATTCCTGGTGATAATTGAAAAGCTTCGCGCTGAACATTCCTTCGGTGCTTGGCCCTCGCTCTGGGAGAGTTTCCTAGAGGCGGGCAATCAATTCCCAAATGTAATCACCGCTGAAGAGCGGGAGGAGATTGAAGGGCTCAGGGCGGATGCAAGGAGCAGGCAGGAGGAGTCCAATAGTTACAACAATTCTCCGCATGAGTTTTTGGCTGTTCAAAGCTCAAAATTAAGTGAGGCGGGGATTGATGGTGTGATCGAAATTTTGATCGCAGGCTGCGATCCCTCTTTACCCGCCTCAATTGATGGAGCTCTGCAGGCCATTGCTGCAGATGAGAGGCTTTCTTATGCTACGCGGCAACGCTTCATTACCGGTTTATGTGCTGCATGTCCATACCCTGAGCATTTGGCATTTTTGACCGCAGTCTGCGATACATCTGAGATGAGTTTTATTCAGTCGCTCGAGATACTGGTGAAGTGTTTCGTGAATTGGCGTAATTCTTCCGCATACCTTATGTCCAGTGCAAAAACATTGGTTCAGCGACTGTTTGAATGCAAGGGTGCCCAAATGTTCGATGGGCAATACTCCGATCTTACACGCAGCATTTCTCAGCTATCCGAATTTTGCTGTGATAAGCGTTTTGTATTGAGTCTTGTGCTTCGCAAGATCGCTGCGAATGAGGTCGAGCTTGACGGTGATGAGTGGTTGCAGTTGAGTACCGCGTTATGTGACGTAACATCGGGTCAAGTTGGCCTTAATGAGCTAGAGTTACTGCTGGCCGGGCCAACCTCTCGTATTGCAGATGTGATCGGTGAGGGGGCATTTCGCCCTGAGCAAAAAATTGAAATGAATGAAGACAGATTCTTTGCCGATGTCATTTGGCATCTCCTGGGTGATGATGATGCCTATATCCGTTGGAAAGTAGCGAGAGGTTTGAGTGCATTTGCTGACTTAAGGCTCAGTGATGATCTTGCTCTGTTGCTTGATCGATTTGATCTAAGAGCGATTACTGCCTTGGCATCTCCGAATCGGAAGCTTTCATTCCAAAACTCCCAGCAGTGGTTGCTGATGGGGTTAGCTCGAGCAACCTTGCGTCATGGTCAAGCCATGCAGTTACTTAGCCCCAAGCTTGTGGCCCTTGCTAAGCGCAATGACGTGCATGTGATAAACAAGATCCATATTGCCCGGTGCCTGAGGTCGATTTGCGGGGAGGTATGTGATGAGGAATTAAAGGCGCTGCTTAGGCAAATCAACCATCCATCATGCGGCATTATTGTCAGTGATGTCTACCCAGTTGCTACGACTCTGACATCGGACTTTCGGTTTGGCTACGAGTTTTCTAAGTATGAGATCGATGCTTTTGCGCGACTATTCAATATTGAGCGGGCAGTAGCCGAAAATGCAATCGTGACTGAGATTACCAGTCGATGGCCTGAGGCTACCTCATTGGATTTTTTCCGTGGTCCCTCGTGGCATCAAGGGGAGCGGATCGATCGATACGAGTCCTACGCGGAGCATATCCAAAGACATGCATTGATTCATGCTGTTACTAACCTGTCACAGACGCATCCAGTTGTCGCTCGGAGTTACGGGACCGAAGGTGAATCGCCTTGGTTGGAGTGGTGTAACCGTTACGACATCACATTTGATGATGGTTCATGGCTGTCAGACTGGAAGGATGATGTTCCTCCGCAGGCAAAAGAAAATTTGCTTGGGGCACGTGCTGATCGGCAAGAAACACTGCTGGATCAAGAATCGGTTTTGCGAAAATTGGGTTTAGGGGGTGTTATTGCTAAGGTACCATTTCCTTTGTACGGACGTTGGTCATCGCCTGACGGTGTAACAGTAAGCATTACCTCGGCGCTAACTGAGCGAAAGGGTGCAATAGGGCGCTGCGCGACATTTGCTAAGCTCCCCAGTCATGATTTTTGGTTGCCGGAATTTTGGGATGGGGGGTATTACGATCAACATTACCGTCAGAAAAGCCCTTTTTATCCTCTGGTGTGGGCGCCCGAGATGCGTAGCCTCGGAATTGATGTGGGCGACGAAATTGCTTCGGAGGGGCCGGCCGGGAGGCCGCGACTTGGAGTTGATCTTACTGAAAAATTAAGATTGACGAATAATCTAAATAGTGCAGATTGGTACTCGGCTGAAGGAATTCTAGCTTTGAGAAGTCAGGTCTGGGGTAGTTGGAAACCCGACCCTGATCACCGGCATTCTCGCCATCATGATGATGGTGAGTTATTGTGGGCCTCCCCAGATTGGCTTGCAACGACATTATCAAACCACGACTGGCAACTTGTATTCATACTGAAACTTTGGAAGCATCGATCGTCATATCGCCATGACCCTTTAGAAGGGGTTAAATCGGTATATTTTGGATTATGGGCTGATGATGGAAAGTGTCGACTGTGGCATGCAAAAAAAGCTTCGAAGCTAGGCTATTAAAGTTTTGGATGGGATAAGTCTATTCTCCGCAGTAAATGCGGAGAATAGAGACGCAATCTCCGCATAAACTATTCCGGAGTCTAAAGATGTATCTCAATATTGAGATACATCTTGAATATCAAGTCGGTGATGTGAATGCGAGCTCACATCGTTTCGATTTTTGAAAGTGTCGTGTCCACACTCTCTTTAAAAATTGACGCTATCCCCATTCGCTTCTGAATTCGAAAAATCCAACCAAAACTTTTCGATTTTTGTAAAACGCAAAAATGATTTTGAAGTCCATTTTTTTGTTCTGAAATCGAAAAATAGACCCAAATCATTTCTCGATCCCGGGTGTTCTAAAGCAAATTCTCAGAAATGTCACTTTGCCATTGGTCTATATGGTATATGGCTTAGATCGGGTAATGGGTGCGCTAATGCCATCTATCAGGTGCTCGCTATGCGGCATTAGCAGTCTTAAAGGCTATATGGTATATGGCTTGTAGGGTAATTTAGGCTTGCTAATGCCATAAATACACCCTATTTAAATACATGTATTAAATGTATTACATGTGATACAATACCCGAATTGATATCTTTTAGGAGAAAAATCATGGCTGTTTCAATTCGGCTTGATCCAGAGATTGAGCAAAGACTAGATCAATTGGTTGCGCAGACCGGTAGGGCTAAATCTTATTATTTGCGTGAGCTTATCGAAGGCGGCTTAGACGATCTTGAGGATTTTTATTTGGCTGACGCAACAATGGAGCGGGTACGTAGAGGCAATGAAAAACTATTAGATGCCTCCCAGGTAAGGAAAGATCTTGGCCTGGATCATTAAGTACACGGAGTCCTCAAGTAAGCAGCTTAAAAAATTAGATAAGCAAACAGCATTACGCATACTTGATTATATGGATGAGCGAGTTGCGGTATTAGATGACCCGCGTACCTTGGGTAAAAATTTAAAAGGCCCCAAGATAGGCGAGTACTGGCGCTATCGAGTGGGCGATATTAGAGTGATCTGTAACATCGTAGATGGCCAGATGATGGTCTTGGTGGTTGAGATTGGAAATCGCCGTGAGATATACAGGTGATCAATGAATCCTATGCAAATATGATCTCTAATTTTCAAGTTCAGTCAATTCAATCTCTTTATATTGAGCCTAGATTTAATGGACAGAAATTAAGTTCTGCAACGGGGTTTGTAGTGAAACGCGCGGATGAATATTTTGTAATTACAAATAGGCATGTTGTCACAGGTAAGCATAACCAGACAAATGAATACTTGTGCAAAAAGACTGCTGGAATACCTAATGAATTGGCAATCTTCCATAATCTCAAAGATAAAAATGGGGGGTGGGTCGAGCGCGTAGAGCCTTTGACGACTTATGATAATTGGCCTCTTTGGTATGAGCACCCAACTCTGGGGGCTAGGGCTGATTTTGTGGCTGTTAAATTGGCAAACTTGGGTAATGTGGAGTTGTTGCCGTATAACTTAGATCTTAGCGAGAAGGTGATTAAGTTGGGGGTGACAGATAAGGTTAGTGTTGTCGGCTTTCCATTCGGTAAGAAAACTGCGGGCGGGTTGGCAATTTGGGCTACAGGTTCAGTTGCAAGTGAGCCAAAATATGATCATGACGGTTTGCCAATTCTCTTGATCGATTGTCGTTCTCGCGAAGGACAGTCTGGGTCTCCTGTTTTAGTCTATCGTTCCGGTAGCGATATGACTTATTATGAAGACGGTTCAATGCTTGTAAATGGAATGCCTCATTTTAATTTTTTGGGAATCTACAGTGGGCGAATAAATTCTGAATCAGATTTGGGGTATGTTTGGAAGGCATCTGCAATCAGGGAGTTGATTGCTTCGATTCAATGATGGTTGCATGGGTTTAGGGCCCGGTAACTCAATGTATCACCCCTCATAAATTCAGGTATGCAATTTCAGAACATATCTGGTAAACTATTTTTAATGATTAAAAAAACCAAGCCAAAGATCGAAGTTCAGCTAGAGAGGGAAACTTTCAAGCTAAAAGCAAGTCAGGGCGGTGGGATTTTAAGTTTTGAAGTTTTGGGTTATGTTCAAGACGGTAAGACGATAGTGACAAGGTACAACTTGGCTTATATCAATCCACTGATTTGCCAAAAAGATAACGGGCGAGTGTTGGGTTTTGATAATGCGCATAACTATCACCACAGGCACTATATGGGCAAAGTAGCCCCTGTCGAGTTTGTGAGCTATGAGCAAACGCTAGAGCAGTTTCAAGAAGAGTGGCAGGAAATCGTTAAAGGATTAAAAAAGGTGAAAAAATGACTAAAGTAATTATTCGCACTGATAAGGTTGAGGGCTTTTTCGATCGCGCGCGCAAAGCTGCGCAAAAAGCAGATCGTGGTGAATCATTTAAGAAGTCAGCCACTTTCTCATTTGAAGATCCTCAAGAGATGTTCATGGTCCTCTCAGAAGCGCGCAGGCGCCTGATGTTAGAAGTGATGGATGAGCCTAAAACGATTACCCAACTAACAGTCAAGTTGCACCGTGAGCGCTCTGCCATTACTAAGGACATTGGACTCTTGGAGAAATTGGGATTACTTGTTTCGCAAAAGAGGTCTAATCCTGGCCATGGTGTAGAGAAGCTGGTTAGGACCATTGCGCCAAAAATAGAGATGATTGCGACCTTGGGTTAATTCGATTGCTGAAGTGGGTGCTAATAATTTACCTCTTTCGAGGGAAGTAGATGAGCCATTTATTAAATAGGGACATTAATTCTCAATTTGAGGATTGGCTAATTAGCCCAATGGAAACGCTTAATATTGAAGCCAAGGGTTGGCTAGATATGGATGATGTTGAATCTAAAGGTACCATTGCAAAAGCTTTGATAGCTCTTGAAAATCATGGTGGGGGATTCTTGGTTATTGGATTCACTGAAGATTCTACTGGTGTGCTGTCGCCAGGGAGGGGTCGCCCACAAAGTCTCAATCAGTTTGGTACTGATGAGGTAAATGCAATCATTAATAAATATGCAGAACCCCCATTTCATGCTCACGTAACATTCCAAAGGCACCCCAAGTCTGGGGAAGAATTTCCGGTAATTCGTGCCCCTGGGAGTTCAAAAGTTCCAGTTCGCAGCTGTAGTGAAACACCCAAAGGAGCTATTAAGAATAAGGTCTATTACGTGCGTCGGCCTGGTCCAGCCAGTGAGGCACCTTTAGATGGCCATGAGTGGGATGCTCTTATTCGTAGATGCGTAATGAATCAACGTGGAGAAATTGTTGAGATTCTTCGTTCCTTCATTCCAACTCCAGCACAGGGAAATTTAGCAGCAATAGTAGATGAGAGTGAGGCATTAAATCAGTTTTCCAGTGATTCATTTGCAAGATGGGCCAAGATTAATAAAGGATTAGAGGCTGATCATCCAGCTAAGATTAAGCAGGGATTTTTCTCATTCGCATGCCGAATTATTGGCAAAAATAAAGGCCTGAATCTTGGTGAAATTCTTACCGTGATTCAAGGGCTGAGGCGATATACAGGATGGCCTATTTTTGTTGCGCTACATCAGCCGGAGAGTAAGCCTTACCTAAAGGATGGTGCTCTTGAGGCCACTCTAACTCATATCAAACATCCGGATTTAGCGCATGCAGATTTTTGGAGGGTTAGTCCAGATGGGTATTTCTATTTACTCAGAGGGTATCAAGAGGACTGTCTAGAGACGCTAGCTGAGAACCATAAAGTGAGGTCACCTGGTACTGGGATTGACCTGACCGTCCCAGTCTGGCGTGTTGCAGAGTTTCTCTTACGCTCGGAGGAGTTGGCCCGCTCTATGTACGAGGACGGATTTACGATGTTAGTCCGATGTCAGTGGGAAGGGCTTGAGGGTCGGGAGCTATTTGTGTTTAACTCTCGCCGCATTTTGTTCGATAACCATCGATGTGAGGCGCTAAACGTGATAACGGAGGGGAGGTTTACGCAGGATGCTATTGAGAATTTATTGCCAGAAGTAGTTAAAAAGCTGACCAACTCTCTTTATGAGCATTTTGATTTTTATGAGCCTCCAGAGAAATTTTTTGATGAAGAAATCACACTAATGAGAACTGGCAGATTAGCCTGATATGGAGCATTAGCAAACCATTACCTGCATCGTTTTCTTCTTTTGCGCTGATCCAATCA
>CAIOIX010000097.1 GCA_903858445.1 uncultured beta proteobacterium | reverse complement strand
TCATTTGTAATTTCCTCTTAAAATTAACATCAATAACCGGTAATTGTTGCTAGAAAAAACCAAGGGGAATTCCCTAAGTATTTTCCAGTAATTATTATAGCCACGTCTCAAATTCTTGATTAAAAAATTAACCAGCCAGCCAAGTAGGCCTCATAAAGACTGCTCTCATTTGTAATTTCTGACCTTTTTGAGGGAGCCAGCTCCTTATGGGAAGACAGCCTTCTCCAAGCCTGCTGAACTGCCCCTGTTTGACCCTTGGTGACATTTTCCCCGTTACAAAATACGCTGGACCCTAGGCTTAAGATGCGTGTTTGGGGGTGTGGCCTCAGTATTTTTGTCTCCAAAGCCTCTGAGAACCTGTTGGGTAAAAGGGGTTCTTGGGGCCCAGTAAAAATAGCTTGCTGCTTAGGCTCGCTCAAATAAGCTGAAATACCAGGTAAAAAAGTACTCACTTGATCCAGTTTCAAGCCTTTTAGCTTGATTTCTATTTGCTTGATGAGTTCTGCAGGTAGTTGTTCAGCGCTGGCGCTGGCCTCTTGCCTTGGATCTGCAAAGTGCCGTTCTAGTTCTGGGAGATCTTCAAAAGATTCCGCTAATCGCCACAAGCCCTCTTGGAGCAGCTCCTTATAGCTTTGCGAGCGAAACCCCACGGACCAGGTTTGACAGCCTGCATCTAATGCGATGCCATCATGTGCAACATGGGGCGGAAGATAGAGCATATCTCCCGGCTCCAAAACCCATTCCTGTTCAACTTTAAAACTTTGCAGAATTTTGAGGGGGAGTTTGGGGTTAAGGCTGAGATCCTTTTGTTCTGAAATTTGCCAGCGCCTACGTCCCGACATTTGTATCAAGAAGACATCGTATGAATCAAAATGAGGCCCAACACCACCACCTGGGCCTGCAATGCTAATCATTAAATCATCGAGACGTGCATCTGGGATAAACCGAAACCAAGACAATATGTTAGCTGCTGCAGGATGATGGGCTTCCATACCTTGCAATAGGAGTGTCCAGTCAGGCTGATGAATCTTGGGTAATGCTTTCTTCTGAAAGGGGCCTTCTGTAAAACTCCATGGCTTTGCCTGAATCAACCTTGATTCTGCGGCTTCTGTGCCGGCTATCTTGTATAGGGCCTCAGGGGAAATAGGACTGGTGAGAGGTTCGTTTTCGCCAAGCGCAAGCCTAAATGCAGGAATAGCACCTCGGATCAGTAAAGGTTTTTTTTGCCAATAAGTCTTCATGAACTTTTGTGGGCTGATTCCGCCAAACAAAGCCCACGGCTTATCTAAGGGCAGGTTTTTGGGTGCTCGGGGTGGCTCGTAAGGCTTGCTCAAGTAAAATGAAGTCATAAAGTAAAAGCTGTAAATAAACTCATTAAAAATGAATATTTGAAGAATTCCGCATGAAGATCGCCAAAAATACTATTGTCTCCCTACGTTATAAGTTAACCGACGCTCAGAATAATGTTATCGAAGAGCCAGATGCTCCGATGGTATACCTGCATGGTGGCTATGATGGCACTTTTCCAAAAATAGAGACTATTTTGGATGGTCAGGATATTGGCTATGAAGCAACTATTCAACTGGAGCCCAATGAAGCATTTGGCGATTATGACCCTGAGTTACTGAAGATTGAACCCCGCGTCCGCTTTCCTGAGCCACTTGAAATTGGTATGCAATTTGAGGGTGTGCCTGAGCTTGAGGGTGAAGAGGGCGCAGAAGATTCCGCTCTCTCTGCCGATGTCGATGATGGCGATGAAGATGCTTTAATTTATACCGTGACTGATGTTGCTGATAACCAAGTAGTGCTAGATGGCAATCATCCTTTGGCTGGTATGGCATTGCGTTTTTGGGTGCAGGTCGCAGATATTCGCGAAGCGAGCAGTGATGAGATTGAAAATGGCCATCCCGAAGGAGCCGAGAGCTTTACGTTTGGAATGCCCAATGATGCAGAACATTCAGATGATGAAGAAGACGATTTGGATGAGTTGCTGGATAACACTTTAGGTAACCCGGCCCCCCGTACACTGCACTAATAGCTATTCTTTCAGCCATTCTTTAATGGCGCCTAGATCGCGCTTCGTCTCGCTATCTCCTACTGGATTGCTATTGCCCGAAGGGTTTGCCAGTGTTGCTAAAGCCTTTTCTAGCATGACGATTTTGGCTTCTTGCTCAAGGCTAGCATCGATCAATCCTTTTAAAGCCATCGATACAGGATCATCCACATTGGGTGTGATGCCATAAGCAGAAAAATATTCTTTCGTTTTACTGTCAGAGCTCTTTGGTAGATCTGGATGCAGTACGCGAGCGGGAATACCAACGGCAGTAGCCCCCGCTGGAATTTCTTTCAATACGACTGCATTTGATCCAATGCGTGCACCATCGCCAACAGTAAAGCCACCCAGTACTTTTGCGCCAGCACTTACCACTACGTCTTTGCCTAAGGTAGGGTGGCGCTTAACGCCTTTGTAGAGAGAAGTACCGCCTAAAGTAACGCCTTGATAGATGGTGCAGTCATCGCCAATCTCCGTGGTTTCTCCAATCACAATGCCAAGGCCGTGATCTAAAAAAACACGACGGCCAATCTTTGCTCCTGGGTGAATTTCAATACCCGTCAGCCACCTTGCAAATACTGATAGCAGGCGCGCAATCCACTTAAGCCCACTAGACCATAAAAAATGAGAGATGCGATGCAACCAAATTGCATGTAAGCCTGGGTAGCATGTAACCACCTCAAGACGATTTCTTGCAGCAGGGTCACGGGCAATAATGGAGTCGACTTGGTCGAAAAGCGAATTAAACATAGTTTGATTTTAACGGGATCAGCTTATTTTCTCAGGAGCATCTGTTTTGCAATGCCCCTCAGTAGATCAACCTCCTCCTTATGAAGGCGACTTCTGGAAAAAAGCGCCTGCAAGCGGGGCATGAGTTTCTTGGGATGAGCGGGGTCTAGGTAGCCGATAGCCTCCAGACCTTCCCGCCAGTGCTCTAGCATGGCGGAAACTGCTGCGGGGTCAGCATAGTCAGGCAAGTCCTCGAGTGGCGCTTTGGCCTTGTGATCCTCAATGGAGGTTTGATTGAGAGCCTCCCTGAGGGTAAAGGCGCAAACCATGAGTGCTTGGGCAAGGTTTAGGGATGGATAGGCTGGGTTGGCATCGAGCCAGACCCGATGCGTGCATGAAGCTAAATGCTCATTTTCCAGACCCGTTCTTTCTGTTCCAAAGACGAGTGCAACCTTTTGATTATTGGCAACTGTTTCTTTGATGAGGGTTCTAGCAGATTCCCAATTGATGGGAGGGGGTCCAAATTCGCGGTCTCGGCTAGTAAGACCTAAGACCAAGGAACAATCTTGTAGGGCTGCTACTAGGGAGTTTGATTCTTGGCTTGACTCCAGAATATCGACTGCGCCACTCGCTAGAGCGATAGCCTCAGCTTGTTTGGCAACATCCTTGATCTTGGGGTTAATCAGGCGCAAATCCTCAAAACCCATGGTCTTCAGTGCGCGTGCTGCAGAGCCAACATTGCCTGGATGGCTGGTTTCAACCAGCGCCCAACGAATCAAGTTAGCTTTTACAGTATTCATTTTGGCAGTCAAGTGGAAAGGATTTAGGTCAAAAAGAGGGCTATCGTTTAGAATCATGCCGTTAGCTCGTTATTGTCCTGTAGTTTTCAATATCGCGAGTTTGTTCTTATTTAATTTGTCCATCAATACTATGCATCCCATGTTAAATGTGGCCATCAAGGCCGCTCGTCGTGCAGGAACCGTTATAAACCGAGCCTCTCTGAATTTAGAGCGCTTGCAGGTAGACCGCAAACAGCACAATGACTTTGTGACTGAGGTGGACAAACAGGCAGAAGCTGCCATTATCGAAACGCTGAGCGAGGCTTATCCAAGCCATGGTTTCTTAGCTGAGGAAACTGGTGAGCATAATGTTGGCGCTGAGTATGTTTGGATCATCGATCCATTAGATGGCACTACCAATTTCATTCATGGCTTTCCTCAATATGCTGTTTCAATCGCATTGGCGGTGAGCGGCGTTACGCAGCAAGCGGTGGTGTATGACCCAACCCGAGATGAGCTTTTTACCGCTACGCGTGGCGCAGGCGCTTATTTAGACCGTCGGCGTTTGCGTGTTGCCACGCAAGACCGCTTGGCAAATTGTTTGTTGGGCACCGGCTTCCCATATCGTGAAGATCAAGATCTTGAAAAGTATTTAAAGATATTTTCTGACATGTCACGTCAGTGCGCTGGATTACGTCGTCCAGGTGCGGCGTCTTTAGATCTTGCTTATGTTGCCGCTGGTCGCTATGACGGTTTCTTTGAAAGCGATCTCAAGCCATGGGATATGGCAGCGGGCGCCTTGCTGATTACAGAAGCTGGCGGCCTGATTGGTAACTATCGTGGAGAAGAGGGTTTCTTGCAAAGTGGTGAAGTGATGTGTGCTAACCCACGTATTTTTGCGCAGATGGTGCAGTGTTTATCGAAGTACTCAACCTGCTAAACAGTAGGTAGAAGTGAAAGCTCGGCTTACTGAGCTTTCACAAGGTCGGCGTAATGCACGCCACTGGAATCGATTCTGAGAGCGCTTGCCATAGGTAGGCTGCTTTAGGGATGATCTAAATCCCAATATGATAATAACCAGCGTTGCCATTCTTGATTATTCAGTTTTTGGTGATGATGGGCTGGTAAATGGGTATGACCATGAATCAATTTATCACCCGGTAGATCTCTTAGTAAAGCAGCGCAGGCAGATAAAGTGACATTTGTTTTGATAGCTCTATCTTCAGGAGCATTACCTGCATAACTTTGATATTGCGCTGAGCTATTACTGCGCAGATTTTTGGCGATCGACTTACGCCAATCCAGTGGCATTTTTAGGAACAGTCTCTGCACCCAGGGTTTTCGAACCCAACTACGAAAAATTTGATAGCCGACATCGGCAGTGCATAGAGAGTCACCATGGCAGATGACATACTCATTGCCCGCAATTTCAATCTTCGAGGGGTCAGGCAATAAGGTCATGCCGGTTTTCTTTAAGAAATCAGCCCCAATTAAAAAATCACGGTTGCCATGAACATAGTATGTTTTGACTTTGGTTGAGAGGTTTGCGATAGCCCTCTTTACCTCTTGCTGAAAAGGCGAGTCTAGTGCAGCATCATCGCCAATCC
>CAIOIX010000096.1 GCA_903858445.1 uncultured beta proteobacterium | reverse complement strand
TTCAGAAAAATAAATCTTCAGCGCTTGTAGCCCGACTTAGCGCCAAATATTTTCTCCCTCTGAGACCAATCATGGGTTTCATCCCATAAAGACAAAACCTTGGGTGCTTCAGCCTCAAATATCGGATATTGGGATGCGTCACAGGTATCAGCGGTTAACTCTAGCCGATGGCCAGAGGGATCAAAAAAGTAAATGGAGCTAATAAAATCATCGTGATTCGTAGGACCAAGAACTGCAACCCCTTTTTGCTCTAATTCTTGCTTGGCCTTTAATAAGACGTCTAAGCTTTCTACCTTAAAGGCAAAATGCTGTATCCAATCAGGTGATGTCATGTCCTTTATGCTGCCGGGATCATTAGGGCATTCAAAAAAAGCAATACAACTTCCGTCCTCCATCTGAAAGAAGATGTGGATGTGTGGGCTGTATAGGCCCGTTGATGGAACATGATCCTCACCCATCGCATGAGAAAACTTGAGGCCCAGAATTTCGGTATAGAACCGAACCGTTTCTTTGGCGTCAAGACATCGATAAGCCGCATGATGAAGTCTTTTGCAGAGCATAAGAATCCTTTATTAAAAAACCTATTGTTTGGGGATGCCAGCCAAAGCTACTACCCTTCTCCATTTAGCAGTTTGATTCGATACATACTGCTTCATTTGCGCACTGGAGCTAGAGGGTGTTACTAATCCGCCTGTATTTTCAAGTTTTGCAATCACTTCTGGGTCAGACAATACTTTCAGTAGGGCCGTATGCAGACGCTTGAGCACTTCAGGGCTTATACCCTTGGGAGCCGCCAAACCCGTCCAAGAAGTGACTTCATAACCAGGAATAGTATCGGCAACAGGTGGCACTCCAGGCAATAACTTGTATGGCTTCAAAGAGGTTACCCCCAAAGCTCTCAATTTTCCAGCTTCCATTTGACCCTTGGTCACCGTAATTGAATCAAACATCACATCCACCCTACCACCTATCAAGTCTTGCAGTGGGCCTGCGCCACCCTTATACGGCACATGCGTCATTTTCACACCAGCCATTGAGGCAAATAACTCGCCTGACAAATGTTGTGTAGATCCAATTCCAACAGAGCTATAAGAAATAGAATCAGGCGATCCTTTGGCTGCAGCAATCACATCTGCTAAGGATTTAAATTTACTCTCTGCACTGACCGAAACTGCAAAAGGAAATTGCGTAACGAGGGAGATCCAATCAAAATCATCCACAGGATGAAAGGGTAGCTTGTTATATACAGCGGCCGATACCGCGTGTCCGCCAGTGAACAATATCAGGGTGTAACCATCCGGGGGTGACTTAGCAACTGCGGCGCTCGCAATATTGCCACCAGCGCCTGTTTTTGCATCCACGATAACTTGCTGACCCAACTCCCTTGATAGACCAGGGGCAATGATTCTGGCAATCGTGTCGGAGTTACCGCCAGCACCAAAACCCTGTATCAAAGAAATGGGTTTATCTGGATATACGCTTTGAGCACTCACTGCGCCCAACATCAACACGTAGAAAAAAATAATTCGAATAATCATAACAATTTATAAAGTTTTAATTTTTTGACAAATGGCGCCAAAGATTGTCATACCTTGGTCATCAAACATTTCTATGGACACCTCATCCCCATCTTTTAGAAAGGATGTACTCGCTTTTCCATTGACCATCTGCTCATGAATTCTCGCCTCAGCAACACAACCAAATCCACTCTCTTCATCTTGGTTCGTAACCGATCCAGCGCCAATGATGGTGCCAGCACTTAATGCTCTAGTACGCGCAGCATGTGCAATCAAATCTAAATAGGTAAAGAACATATCTTCACCAGTATTTGGCTGCCCCATGCGCTTGCCATTAATACCAGAGACCAAAGGTAAATGTAGTTTTTCGCCATCCCACTTATCCCCCAATTCATCCAAGGTCACAGCCACAGGGGAGAATGAGCTAGTGGGCTTAGCTTGCATAAATCCAAACCCTTTGGGCAACTCTGTTTTTGTCAGTGCGCGCAAGGTGTAATCGTTCAGCAGCATCACCAACTTAATATGCTTACCCGCTTCAGATGGCGAAATACCCATTGGCACATCATCCACAACAATAGCCACTTCTGCTTCGTAGTCAGGTTCAAGCGTTCCATCTGGAAACACCATAGTTTCAGTGGGGCCACAAAAGCGATCTGAAAGTCCTTGATACATTAAAGGCTCGGTTTTGTAATTTGGGGGCATTTCAGCGCCCCTAGCTTTGCGGGCCTTTTCCATATGATGCAGATATACGGAACCATCTAGAAATTGATAACTTCTTGGAAACGGGCTCTCTAATTGAGTGACGTCTAATGGAGATGCCTCACTCACTGAATTTGCATTCAGTCTTTCGTAAATCTTATTCAACTGTGGCTCAACTGCAGCCCAGTTTTCAATTGCCTTTTGCATGGTTTTAGCAATAGCCGGGACCAAAACACCAGACGACAAATCTTTAGAAACTACGAGCAAAGCACCATCACGCTCGCCAGTCCGTAAGCTAGCTAATTTCATTACATCTCCTGAATATGGATATTATTTTTGCTAACTCTACACTATATTTTTGGGCGTATTTATCAGAAAAACCCCGGCTAGAAGTAGCAGGGGTTTCAGGATAAGTAATTACGCAAGCTTACTTTTCGGGCTTAAAGTTGCTATCCAAGAATTCCTGCACTCCCGCAAACATCAACATACGGTTCTTTTCCATGATGATGGTGTGAGTACCTTCACTGATTTGGAGCATTTCCTTGTATGGCGCATTTTCTAGCTTAGTAAAATATTCATACATCATGTA
>CAIOIX010000095.1 GCA_903858445.1 uncultured beta proteobacterium | reverse complement strand
ACACGCGCCATTGAAGCGAGTGCAGCCGAGCCAACATATCTAAAAATAGCTCGGTATAAGCCAAATATAATGAAAAGGGGGAATGAAAATCCAATGGCAGCAACGAGAACTATCCACTGCTGGCCTTGAAAATGGCCCCACTGGTCTAAGCGAAGCCCAAAAGCTAACCAAACACTGAATGCGCAAATAAGAACATCGCAGTACATTACTACGCCCCTCTTAACTGAGCGAGGCAAATTTAATAATGACTGTTTAGTAGTGTTAATTGGCACGATTTTAATTATAAATTACATAGTCAAGTAAAGGGAATCTAGTATTTAATGAGGCAGATGAACGATTTTTCTCTAAAAATGTACTCAGCATAATTAATGCTAAGTACATAGCTATCCTCTTAACTGAAGTGGGGGCAGAAATAATATATGGCACATACAAAACATTCGGCCTAATGAGAAACTCCGGATCGCCGAACCACCTTTGAGAAGGTTAAGCCTAATATCTTCATATCAAACCAGAAAGACTGCTTTTGAAGATACTCCACCTCATATTGCACTTTGATTGAAATAGATAATTCATCACGACCGTTTACTTGCGCCCATCCCGTTAATCCTGGCACTAACTTATCTACCCCATATTGGGTTCGCAGCGCTATTAAATCATTTTGATTAAATAGCGCTGGACGAGGTCCAACAAAACTCATATCACCAATCAAAATGCTCCATAGCTGAGGCAATTCATCAAGGCTAGATTTTCGCAAAAAAGAACCCGCTGGTGTTAAATATTGGGTAGAGTCAGAAAGTAAGTGAGTTGCGACGGCAGGGGTTCCCACTTTCATCGTCCGAAATTTAGGCATCTTAAAGATGATATTCCGCCTACCTACCCGATTAGACCAATATAAAGTCGGCCCAGATGAAGTCAAACGGACAACAATTACCACAGCTAAAATCGGAAGCGCCAACACAATAGCAACAAGGAGTGCTAACAAAAGATCAAATAATCTTTTCATGATTAAAAATATTT
Organism: uncultured beta proteobacterium; assembly: GCA_903858445.1. Taxonomy (GTDB): domain Bacteria; phylum Pseudomonadota; class Gammaproteobacteria; order Burkholderiales; family Burkholderiaceae; genus Polynucleobacter. Next base: position 2,490 of record CAIOIX010000095.1, on the reverse strand, counting down.
TTTAAGGCTTCATCTTTAGGAAGTGGGCAGCGGTCTGACGCAACCCCTCGTCCACACTTACCGGTGGCGACCAGCCAAGCAAATCTTTGGTTTTTTTAATATCAACCTGCAGGGAGCCGCAAAGACGCCGTGAAATACCAGACCTGCCAATTAGCTTTGCTCCGAGCGTGATTAAAACTGTTGGAACTGTGATTAATTTCAGAGGCCGCCCTAATGCTAAAGCCATGTGATCTAACAAGCTTGCGGTTGACAGATCTTCATCATCCGATACCAGAAATGTCTGATTGGCTGCCGCAGGATGGTTAATACAAGTAATAATCATATCAACTAAATTGCCCAAGAATATAAAACTACGCCTATTTATTGCAACGCCACCAAATGGTAGTGGAATCCCTCGCTGTAACCATTTCATCATCGACAAAAAATTAGCTTTGACTCCTGGCCCATAGACTAGAGGCGAGCGAATAATGACAACTTCCATACCGGTCTGATATGAAACTGTTTGCAGCCCTTGTTCGGCCTCCCACTTAGATATGCCGTAAGGATCCTGTGGGTTAGGCTTATCATCAGCATGAAATGGCAAATCCAATAAAGTTGATTCACCATTAACCTTTATAGAGCTGATATAAATAAAACGTTTAACCCCAGCTGCAGCCGCCTGTGTTGCTAAATGCAAAGTTCCCTCTACGTTTACCTGCCGATATTGCTCCAAAGCGCAAGAAATATCATCATCGATAACATGCACTCTTGCAGCAAGATGAATAACTTGATTGCATCCCATCAGAGCTTTTGACCAAATGGTAGTGCCATCAACACCATGAATATCAATACTTTCAACACCTTTTGGTAATATCTTTGAGCCCCGGATTACACCGCGAACTTTGAAATTAAGTCCTAAAAGTGCTGCGCATAAGGATTGGCCAACAAATCCGTTTGCACCTGTTACTAAGATAAAATCTTTGCTCATTTGCTTTTGCCCGCTACTGCACACATTATTAGACATGAAAAAACGAAAAAAAATCGATCACGTAGTCGTCTACGACATTGCGTTGAAAAAAAAGCAAGCTTGAAATAACTGAAACGACTACTTTCGAGATGAAAATGTCCAGATAAACCTCTTTTAAAGCCAACTAAATCAGCTATAAGTAAAGATTGAGAAAATGCCCATCCTGAAAAAATTTTATGTGCACGATATTGAATTGCTTTAATACCCTTGTTGACCCCAACCTCATTATTTTCGTGTTGACGGTAAAGCATCCCGGGAGTCTCATCGATAATCCATTTATAACTATTTGCACGAGCAAACGCATAGATAAACCAATCATGCAGTCCAATATTTTGCACTTCATTCCATTTGCCCCGTATAAACTGCTGAAAATCAAGAATTAATGGCTTGCTTATTACGTAGGTGCAGCCTGGACCGGCTGCCTCAAATAAGAAATCCCATTTGACTTGTGGATAGGATTTTTTTACAAATGACCTATGACCATCAGGCCAAAAAGCAATCACATTACTAGAGTAAGCATCTATATTCCCCTGCGATAGCACGGCATAAGCTCTAGACAACTTTTGAGGAAACCAAACATCATCTTGATCAGAGAAAGAAATAAAATCATACGAGGATAAATCAACGTCCCTAATAAGGCGGTAGAAATTTTTTGCCGCCCCACCATATCTCTCTCCCGTAGGTAGCAAGGTAATCCTGGGGTCTAAATCTATTAATTTCTGAATACAAATCTCCGTATCATCAATTGACTCATCAATGCTTACATAAATATGTAAATCAATATTCTCCTGGCTTAGTATGGAAGAAATTTGCTGATTGATAAACTTTGCACCATTGTATGCAGCAAGCAAAACTGCAAACTTTGGAAAGGGGTAATTTGATATCATCAGATTTAATCAATAATTAAAGGCAAAATTGAAAATTAAACATAAAAATACAATAAAATTACTTAGAATAATGAAATTAAAAACTTTTGATTTTCCATAATAAAACAATCCGATATTTAAAATAAAAGGAATTACAAATACATAATATTTCCCATTTGAAAATCCAGGAAGAATCATTGGGACCGTCAAGAATAATGTAATAGCTGCGAAAAAAGATGCAGTCATATTCAGATTTATATTCTCATCTAAAATAGCCTTCAATCCAATTTTAACTAAAAAATAAAAGCATGCCGGGTAAATTGGCCACGCCATTAAATGACTTACCGGCAACATAAAAATCATACTCATAAAAGCTATAAATGGCCTTAAAACTAAAGGATATTTATCATTAATGTGATAAACATTATTATATTGATCAATTATAAAAGATGCCTTATCACCGATAAGGGGAAACCATTCAATTAGTCGAAGTAAGCTCATTGAAAAAATATTACATATTATTAATAATATAATAAGCAATAAAACCGTATATTTTTCTCCTAATGTTTCAATGGTTTTATTTACAATATGATAATCAGGATTATAAATAATAACATT
>CAIOIX010000094.1 GCA_903858445.1 uncultured beta proteobacterium | reverse complement strand
GGGTGTAGGCAAGACCTATGCCATGCTTCAGGAGGCGCGCCAGCGTCAGAGCGAAGGCTTTCGTGTATTGGTAGGTGTTGTCTGCACACATGGCCGCAGTGAAACGCAGGCCTTGCTTGAAGGCTTAGAGCAGATCCCTTTAAAGAAAGTGAATTACCGCGGCATCACGCTTGAGGAAATGGATATTGATGAGATCCTCAGGCTCCATCCTCAATTAGTTCTAGTCGATGAGCTCGCCCATACCAATGCTCCCGGCAGCCGGCATCCCAAGCGTTATCAGGATGTTTTAGAAATACTTGCCGCGGATATTGATGTTTTTACCACTCTTAATGTGCAGCATGTTGATAGCCGCAGGGAAGATATCCTGGCCGTTACCCGTGTGGTCGTCGGAGAAACTGTTCCGGATACCATCCTCGATGAAGCCTCTGAAATCACCCTGGTTGATCTGTCCCCGCAAGCTTTGCATCAACGCCTGGCCGAAGGCAAGGTCTATGTTCCTGACCAAGCCCAGGCAGCGGCAACTAATTTTTTCAAGACCGAAAATTTGACTGCTCTCAGGGAAATGGCTTTACGCTTGACCACCGCGCATGTGAACCGAAATTTGCGTTCGCTGATGTTAGCCAAAGGCCTTTCAGGCCCTACCAGAAGCGGTGAGCGTATTTTAGTGGCGGTAGGCATCACTCCGTTTTCGGAATCATTGATCCGTATGTCCCGTCGCTGGGCAGGGATGCTGGATGCTTCATGGATCGCCTTGTACGTGGAAGGTTCTGCCTCCCTTTCCGAAGAGCATAAAGAACGTTTAATGAAGAATTTAGCCCTAGCCCGTCAGCTTGGTGCCGAGATCATTCATCAAGTGGGCGATGATCTGGCGCAAGTGATCATTGACGTGGCTAATAAAGAAAACGTTACTCAAATTATTGTTGGGAAATCCGTCGAGTCCAAATGGCAGCGATTTCTGGGGACTCCTACAGTAGCTGATCGATTAGTCAGTTTAAGCGGGCAAATTGACGTGCACATGGTGCGCATGTCATCAACAGATAAGAATTTTCCTGATAAGCCAAAAGCATTCTTGTCAAAACTTAAGCCTCGTGAATATGGCATAAGCTTTTTGATGTTTGCTATTGCCACTGCTGTAAATATGATTCTGGAACCTTTAGCGGGTTATCAGATGCTTGGGCTGATGTACTTATTAACGGTAGTTTTAAGCGGTTCTTTATTAGGCAGATCTGCTGCTTTTATGCTGGCGGCTTTGAGCGCCGTAGCTTGGGATTTTTTGTTTATCCCTCCGAAGTACACCTTTAGTTTCAGAAGCAGCTACGATTTGGGGCTATTGCTGATGTTCTTTGTTAAGGCCTTGATGATGGGCTTCATTAACTCCAAGTTGCGCCGCCAAAAGGAAGTTGAGCAAAAACAACGCCTACGTTCGGAATCTTTGTATGAGTTAACCCGGGCCTTGGCGCTTAGTACCGACATAGCACAAGCCATGAGGGTAGCTACCAGCCAAATCAATATTCTTTGCCATAGCCAAAGCAGGGTTTTGATGATCGACGAGAATGAACAGCCTCTTTTCCAGAATTTGATCGGGGATCCTGTAGAAATGACTGATAATCAGAAAGGCATGGTCCAATGGGTGGTGGCTAATAAGAAAGCTGCCGGGCGTTTCTCTGATACCC
>CAIOIX010000093.1 GCA_903858445.1 uncultured beta proteobacterium | reverse complement strand
TCAAGAGCCAAACTGGATCGCCTGAACGTGGAAAGTAATCAAAGAGATTTGAGGTCTCATCAAAAAAGAGGGGTAGATAGGATTCAATACCAGCGCTTGGGATGCCTAGATTTGCGTCCTTGTAGATGGAGCAGCGGGTAGGGTCACCCTCAAATACTTCGCGCCAGCGACTACGGAATGCGGTTCTGGAAAGGTCGTCGAATGGGAATTCATGACCAGGTAATAGTCGCACTTCTTTGACTGGGTAAAGACTGCGCTGGGTATCTGGGTCAAATGCGCGGATTTGCTCGATTTCATCGCCAAATAAGTCTAGGCGATAGGGGAGACTGGAGCCCATCGGAAATAAATCAATTAAGCCACCGCGAATACTGTATTCACCTGGTCTCATGACCGCGCTAACGGGGTCATATCCAGCTTGTTGGAGTTGCAGCCTCAGGGCTGCTTCGTTGAGCTTGTCACCCTGCCTAAAGAAGAACGTATGACCAGATAAGAACCCCGGGGGCCCAAGCCTCTGAAGGGCGGTTGTGACTGGTACTAGAACAATGTCACAACTTCCGTTCAGTAATTCATAAAGCGTAGCCAAGCGCTCGGAAACAAGATCTTGATGTGGCGAAAAGTGATCGTACGGAAGAATTTCCCAATCAGGCAATAGTCTTGTCTTGAGTTGTGGCGCAAAGGTAGGAATCTCTTCCAAAAGGCGCTGGGCATCTTGTGCTTGAGCACAAAACACCACCATCACAGAAAAAAGACTTCGGTAGCGCAGGGCGGATTGGGCAATCAGCGCTGCATCTGCCGAACCAATCAGCCCCGAAAAGGTAAAGCGCTGCCCAGCCCGCGGCGCGGGTATAGGGGGTGCTGGTATTAATGCATCTGACATCGACGCTCATTATAGAATCAGGTATGGGTTCTGGAAATCAATCAATCTCTCAATGCCATGCTTTGTTGCCTACTGGAGGCACTGGTTCTCGTTTAGGCGGGGATTTGCCGAAGCAGTTTCAAGAGCTGGCTGGCAGGCCTATGTTGGCCTATGCTATCGAGGCTTTCTGTCAAACCCCTGAAATACAGTCTGTTTGGGTTGGTGTCAGCCCAGTATTTATTGATAACCCCATATTGGACCGCTTGGTAGTTAACAATAAGCCGCTCCATTTTTTACCAACTGGCGGTCTAACCCGTCAAGAAACCGTAAGAAATTCTCTGGCAGCAATGTTGAATTCAGGGATTCCTGAGGCGGATTGGGTGCTAGTGCATGATGCAGCTCGCCCTGGTATTTCGCCTGAGTTAATTCGTAAGTTAATTAATGCTGTAGGTCCATCTGGTGTTGGAGGGCTTTTGGCTTTGCCGGTTGCGGATACCATCAAGCTGGCGGATTTGAACTCTACTCTTGCTGGTAGTTATGCTCATGTTGAGAAGACCATTTCACGTCATCATCTATGGCAAGCCCAAACACCCCAGATGTTTACATTAAAAAAATTGCATGATGCAATTGATGACTGCATTCGCTTGGAGGCTGATGTCACTGATGAAGCTAGCGCAATGGAGTTAGCTGGAATAAAACCTTTGTTAATTGAGGGTGCTATCAGAAACTTCAAGGTAACTCATCCTGCCGATTGGGAATTGATGCAATCCCTGATCCAGTTAACGCCGTATCAATCGTAAAAAATTTATCAGAAGAAATGAACACCATGACTCAGGCCCCACACCTTCCTCAATTCCGTATCGGGCAGGGCTATGACGTTCATGCTTTGGTTGCAGAGCGTAAGTTGATTCTGGGTGGAGTGCATGTCCCATATAACAAGGGCCTTTTAGGGCATTCTGATGCTGACGTCTTATTGCATGCCCTTACCGATGCATTACTTGGCGCAGCGGGCCTAAATGATATTGGGCAACTTTTTCCGGACAACGATCCGCAATACAAGGATATGGATAGCCGTATTTTATTGCGCGCAGCATTGCAAAAAGTTCAGGCTGCTGGTTTTCATATTGGCAATGTTGATGCAACTATCATCTGCCAGCAACCAAAACTAGCAACCTATCTTCCGGAGATGGTTCGCAATATTGCTGAGGACTTGGCGGTAACTGCTAGCCATGTCAATCTCAAGGCAAAAACAAACGAATCTCTTGGTCACCTGGGTCGAGGCGAGGGCATTGCGGTTCATGCTGTTGCCTTACTCTACAAATCTTAATTTTTTACTTTTTTCACGGAGTTACATATGGCTATGAATAGCCCCAGTCTTAATGAGGTTGTTTTATCTCAACTTTTTACCCAGGCTCGTACTCACAATGCCTGGCTGGATAAAGCTGTCAGCAATGAGCAAATTGAACAAATGTACGAGTTGATGAAATTTGCCCCAACTTCTGTTAATTGCAATCCAGCCCGTATTTTGTTTATCAAAAGCCCTCAAGCTAAAGAGCGTTTGCTTGCCTGTGTGAGTCCAGGGAACCTCGATAAAACGCGTTCAGCTCCAGTAACGGCCATTATTGGGATGGATTTAGATTTTTATGAACAGCTCCCGAAGCTTTTTCCACATGTGGATGCTAAAAGCTGGTTTGTGGGCAAAGAGTCTTTCATTGAAGCTACCGCTTTTCGCAATTCAGCATTGCAGGGCGCCTATCTCATCATGGCAGTAAGGGCTCTAGGCCTGGATTGTGGGGCCATGAGCGGCTTTGATGCTGACAAGTTAAATACCGAGTTTTTCCCCAATGGAAGGGTTAAAGTGAACTTTTTACTCAATATTGGCTATGGCGACAGTTCCGTTTTGATGCCTAGACAACCCCGCCCATCGTTCGCTGATTCCTGCAAGATCCTCTAAATACGCTAGGCATTGTAGAATTAGCGTCTTTAGAGTGAAGTTTAAGCTCGGTAGCGTTTGCGGAATTCGCGCGAGGATGGCGAAATTGGTAGACGCACCAGGTTTAGGTCCTGACGCCAGAAATGGTGTGGGGGTTCGAGTCCCCCTTCTCGCACCACAAGGTTGCTACTAGGCTTGGACTTCACATATCCTGTTTTTCAATTAAGAGACGAGAATGGCTGTGCAGATAGAAAATTTAGGTCAACTAGACCGCAAAATGACCTTAGAGTTTGCTCGCGCTGATTTAGCAAAAGAGCGTGAAGCCCGTTTGTCGAAGGTTGGTAAGACCATGAAAATGGCCGGCTTTCGTCCAGGTAAAGTTCCCAAAAATATGGTCGAAAAACAATATGGCATGCAAGTGGATTTCGAAATCCAGTTTGATAAAGCATCTGAATTGTTTTTTGAACTGAGTCAAAAAGAAGGCGTCTTGCTGGCTGGTCAGCCACGCCTTGAGCCTCAGAGTGAGCTGGATGCGGATAAGATTGTTTTCGATGCTTATTTTGAGGTCTTGCCAGAAGTGAAGATTGGCGACTTTAGTAAAGCGGAAGTCACAAAATACACAACGACCATTGCTGATGCTGAGATTGATCGGGCACTGGATGTTTTACGTAAGCAACAAGTTCACTATCACTCGCGTGGCGAGACTGGTCCACACGGAGACGGCGGTGAAAATACTGCAGCCCAAGCAGGCGACCAGGTTGTGATTGATTTCGTTGGCAAGATTGACGGCGTTGAATTTGCTGGCGGCAAAGCTGAAAATTTTGAGTATGTTTTAGGTGAGGGTCGCATGCTTCCTGAATTCGAAGCTGCAACGCTTGGCTTGAAAGCCGGAGAGAGTAAAACCTTCCCTTTAAGCTTCCCAGCTGATTACCACGGCAAAGACGTTGCTGGCAAAACTGCTGATTTCACTATTACCGTTAAACAAGTTAACTGGGCTCATTTGCCTGCCGTTGATGACGCATTTGCTTTGTCCTTGGGCGTTACCGATGGTGGCGTTGCAAAGATGCGCGAAGAAGTTAAAGAAAACTTAGATCGCGAAGTGAAACGTCGTATTACTTCATTATTGAAGAACGAAGTAATGGATCAAATTGACAAAAACTGTCAGCTTGATGTTCCTAAGTCCTTGGTAGCCTCCGAGCAGGCGCGTTTGGTTGATTCTGCACGTCAAGATTTGATGCAGCGTGGCATTCCTAATGCCAAAGATGCTCCTATTCCTGCGGAGATGTTTACTGAACAAGCCACTAAGCGTGTTCGACTTGGTTTGATTTTAGGTGATCTCGTTAAGCAAAAAGATTTGAAGGCTACTGCCGACCAAATCAAGGCTGAAATTGATGAACAAGCTGCGACTTACGAAGATCCAAAAGAAGTGGTTCGTTGGTTTTACAGCAATCCAAGTCGTCTCAAGGATATTGAGAATTTGGTGCTTGAAGATAACGTGATTAAATACTTTACGGCACTTGCTAAGGTAAATGAAAAGGCTGTTAGTTTCGAAGAACTTAGTAAATTAAATTGATCTTATAAGGCGCAATTACATGATCCAGAATCATTTCCAAACAGAGAATTTTGAGCCCAAAGGTTTGGGTTTGGTTCCCATGGTGATCGAGACCTCTGGTCGCGGTGAGCGCGCCTATGATATTTACTCTCGCCTACTCAGAGAGCGTGTTGTATTTTTGGTTGGCGAGGTTAATGATCAAACCGCAAATTTAGTAATTGCACAATTACTGTTCCTTGAGAGCGAAAATCCAGACAAAGAAATTTCTCTTTATATTAATTCTCCAGGAGGCTCCGTTTCTGCAGGTTTGGCTATCTACGATACGATGCAATTTATTAAGCCACACGTTAGTACTTTATGCATGGGTATGGCTGCGAGCATGGGCGCTTTCTTATTATGTGCTGGTGAGAAAGGCAAGCGTTATGCCTTGCCAAATTCTCGCGTGATGATTCACCAGCCTTTGGGTGGCGCACGTGGTCAGGCTTCTGATATCGAGATTCAAGCGCGTGAGATTTTGTATCTCCGCGAGCGGCTCAATCAAATTTTGGCAGATCGTACGGGCCAATCTATGGAGACGATTGCAAAGGATACCGATCGCGATAATTTCATGTCTGCAGAACAGGCAAAAGATTATGGCCTGATTGATAAAGTCATCGAAAAGCGTCCTTAAGGACGCATGGCACTTACATTTTTTAGGCATTCCACTTGAGCGATACAACTACGGCTAGTTCAGATAAAACCCTTTATTGCTCTTTTTGCGGCAAGAGTCAGCATGAAGTTAAAAAGCTAATTGCGGGCCCCTCCGTTTTTATCTGTGACGAGTGCATTGATTTATGCACAGATATTATTCAAGAAGAGATTGCCAAGTTACCCAAATCATGCGAATGAAATTCCGATAATCGGCCCTCAATCTTAATAACCGTCTCTTCGATGATCCCCTGCAGGGCCGCCAGATATTGATCTCTTTTGGTATAGC
>CAIOIX010000092.1 GCA_903858445.1 uncultured beta proteobacterium | reverse complement strand
GCCATTTTGTAACGAGTTGCAATAAATTGAATTGATTTTTCAGAGTAAAAAAATATATGCTGGCCATGCTCCGGGGTCAAGTAGCCCCAACTTGAGTTTTGAGAATCAAAGATCTCCGTTTGCATTAACAGCAATTTTGGATTACTGGAAAATATCTCATCAAAATACTTTAACGGATTATCAAAATGTTCTGCAACTTCGCAAAGGTTTATTACTTCTGCATTTGATGTTGTATTTATGTGAAACCCTATGGCTAATCTCGGAATTGAGTACGAATCATAACCATAGGCATTTAACCCTACATCCCGCATGAGTCTAACGGTGAGTCCAGATCCGCAGCCGTAATCGATTATTAAACTTTTTTGGAGTTGTAGGTGCTCCAAGAGAACATTCAATATCGCTGCATTATGAATACTTCTAATTACCTGGCCAGTATCAAAGCGTTCATTTTCTGGTTTGTAGGCTTCATCAAGCCAATATGGTGATTCAGTTTGCAAGGAGCCGCAGGAATCACATTCAAAGTATTGGATATCATGCGCATTAAGAATTCGCTTTTCAAATGCTTTTGTTAAAGTGCCATTGCATAGTCGGCACTTATCAATCCTATCTGTCATTATTTTTTATTTGTTTAAGTTTTTATTTTTAGTCTCTGGTAGAAAAATTAATCCCACCATTGTTGCGCCACCTAGAAATATAATTGGGTACCAAAGTCCAACTAAATTATTTCCCCATGCCTGATTTAACCAGGTAACGATCAAAGGAAGTAGTCCACCAATCCATCCAGCCGCCAGGTTGTGAGGCAGGGTTGCAGCACTATTTCGATTCTTTGCTGGAAAGAGTTCTGCAAGAAAAGCAGTTTGTGGGCCCACCACCAGCGCCAGCGCTAACGATAGCGTTATTAATATGGTAACGATGGCAAGCAAGCTGTTTTGGTTACTAGATTGGATGAATTCCGCTCCAATGATTTGTAATGCTCTGTAGGCCGGCTGAATCAATATTGTTCCTAGTAGAAGTCCACTAATAATCACTGGCTTTCTACCAATTCTGTCTGATAACCATCCAGCAAAAATAGTTAAAGGAAATAAGGCAACCGTTCCGTAGATGCTGAGTTGGTCAACTAAAGCTGAAGGTAGCTTCACCGTGGTTTTAAGGAAAATGGCTGTATAGACTTGAACACAAAAGAATAAAATTGCCCCACTTGAAGAAACGCAGAAAAATAGTAAGAACATCTTCTTACGAATCTCTGGATCTTTAAAGTTATTTGCCAGTTGCGACTCCGCTTTTTGGTGCTTGCTTAGTTCTGTGAATACTGGTGTCTCCTCTAACGCTCTTCGCACCTGAAATGCAACCAGTAGCAGTGCCAGCGAAACCCAGAACGGCACCCTCCAGCCCCAAGTCTGAAATTCCTCTCCTGTTAACCAATGTTGCAGGAGGGCAATCTGCATCGTTGAGACTAGGATTCCGAGGGGCCCCATTAATTGTAGGAAGCTCGTTTTAAATCCACGATTTGTGTCGCCCGCATGCTCTGTAAGATAAACAGCGCTTCCACCAATTTCCCCGCCGGCAGAAAGCCCTTGCAACAATCTCAGGCTGACTAGCAAAATTGGCGCCCAAATACCTGCTTGCTCGTAGGT
>CAIOIX010000091.1 GCA_903858445.1 uncultured beta proteobacterium | reverse complement strand
TCTATCTCCATCTAGATCAGTCTTCTCATCTTTATGATTTCAGTAAATGGAAAAATACCCGCCGGCTCGATCACGATTAATCCTACTGAAAGGATACTAACAGACCGAAAAGAGTAATGGCGATCCTGAGGTTTTTGCCTTGGGTTCTGTGCCAAAGTTTCCATTATTTATTTCTGTAACAAACGATGAGGAGGAAGCGCTAGCTTCTTGGCGTGAGACGGCTATTCCGATTGTAATGAGCGCAATATTAGTCAGCCTTTTTATTATTGCCGCAGCTGCCTTATTGATTCGCGAAGCAGTACGTCAGCAGAAATTAGCTGATCAATTGGGCGCTGCACATAATCGCTACCAACATACGATTGAATCAGTGATGGATGCCATCATTGCAGTAGATGAACAGCAAAATATTATTATATTTAATCCATCTGCTGAGCGTATGTTTGGTCTTAAGGCTGAGGATGTTATTGGCGAATCTTTGTTAGTGTTGCTGCCCGAACGTTTTCGGGGCGCTCATCATTTGCATGTGCAGAAATTTAAAAAAACAGATGGCGTATCAAGAACCATGGGCCCACAGCTCGGTATTGTTGGGCTTCGCTCTGACGGTACCGAGTTCCCCATTGAGTCTACTATTTCTCAGACAGTGATCAATGGTAAAAAGCAGTTGACTGCAGTACTTAGAGATGTAACTGAAAGGCGTCAGGCCGAAACCGAGTTACGTGAAATGAATCTCCAACTACGTGGACTATCAAAGGCTTTAGAAAATATTCGTGAACAAGAAAGAACGAGGATTGCTAGAGAGTTGCATGATGACCTAGGTCAGCAACTTACTGGACTCAAGCTTGAGCTCGCTTGGTTAAGTACTCGCGTGAAAGACGGACATATTCCCCGGGTTGATCGCATTACTGAAATGAAACAGCAATTAGACGCGGCCATAGCATCTGTCCGTCGCATATCTACTGAGTTGCGTCCCATCATTTTGGATGACTTGGGATTTGAAGAAGCTGTTAAATGGCTGGTGAGTGAATTTACTAAGCGCACCCACATTCCCGTATCTTTAGATTTGAAGGCGGAGGTATGTGTCAGCAATACCCATTTGGCAACAGCGCTGTTCAGAATCGTACAAGAGTCCTTAACCAACATTGCACGACATGCTGAAGCGAGTCAGGTGAATGTTATTTTGGAGAAAGATGCCGAAAATCTAGTGCTCACTATTGTCGATGATGGCAATGGCCTTCCTCCTGAGCTACAACTAGGAGGGTTTGGTTTGGTGAGTATGCGTGAGCGCGCTAATGCATTGGGCGCCAAATTTAGTATTGGCAATAGAAAACCAAAGGGCGTTACTATTCGAGTGGAATTTTCTCTGGATTTACCTATTTTCACTGAGGCTAATGCATGAAGCACGAAGTATTAGTTGCTGATGACCATGCGATTATCCGTGATGGTTTGCGCAAGATACTTGCCGATACAGAAGATTTAGTTGTAGCTGGTGAGGCTGCTAATGGCAACCAGGTCTTAGAGAAAGTGCGTGAGCGTGATTGGAGTATGGTAATTCTTGACCTATCAATGCCCGGTAGAAGCGGCATTGAGCTGATTAAACTTATCAAGGCGGAGCGTTCTAAATTACCAATATTGATTTTCAGCATGCATCCAGAAGAGCAATATGCAGTGCGTGCGATTCGGGCTGGGGCCTCGGGTTACCTATCCAAGGAAGAGGATAGCGATAACTTTTTGCCAGCAATCCGTCGTGTAGCAGGAGGAGGTATGTTTATTAGCCCTAAAGTTGCTCAGCTTTTGGCTGAAGATGCATCTCCTGGCGCACATGCAAATCTACATAGCAAACTCTCAAACAGGGAGCACGAGGTTTTGGTGCGAATTGTGAAGGGGATTAGCCTGACTGATATCGCTGAAGAGTTTTCTCTTAGCATTAAGACGATTAGTACCCATAAAACCCATATTCTTTTTAAGTTGGGTTTATCAAGCCAGGCCGATCTCATTCGCTATGCCATTGAACATAAATTGCTAGATTTGGATAAATAAGCAGATTAGTCCTATCTCCTATAGGAATACTCCTATAGTTATTTACCTAAGCAATCCTATATCTATAGGACCCGTCAAAAAATAAAATTCTCCTTAGGTAATGAGGTCTTGGGTATTCCCAAGTCTGAACTAAAGGAGAATTAAATGACGCAAGCTAAACAAATCATC
>CAIOIX010000090.1 GCA_903858445.1 uncultured beta proteobacterium | reverse complement strand
CTTGTTGTGGCGGGGGGAGGAGGCGGAGGTTTTTTTGGGGGCGGCAATAGCCGATGGGTTAAGAGTGTTAGGTTCTGCATTTACTCATTAAAAAATCTTCTAAAAATTTGATAGGCTCCATATCGTCATAAAGAATATCTCGCGTTTTAATAATTTTTTGACTTACCTGATTCCGGTATTTTTTGTCTTGCACCAATCGAACAGCTATATCAATATATTCTTTTTCTGTCTCAGCGATTAACTCCTGCATCCCAATTCGCTTTAGAATTCCACTAGCTAAACGACCCCTCATAAACTTTCCCTCCCTTGTCACAATTGGAAGCGCACAGTCAATAGCCTGAATTGCGGTATTAAACCCAGAAAATCCAATCGTATCTAAAAATACATCTGCGCGCTTCATCAAGCCATAAAATTCATCTATATTAAGAAGAGGTAGAAAAACTAAATAATCATTGAAATTTAAACCAACATCAGAGAATGATTTTTCTAGGCGCTGCTTTAGCTTGATCGTCAAATTCTTGTGATGGCTAAAAAAAACTAATTTGCAGCACCTTAATTTTTTTACAATTTCGATCAAGACCAAATCATAATTTGGTCCATATTTAAATGGCGCTCCAGGGCAAAGCAAGATTGGAGTCTTGGTATCTAGGCCTAGCTTCTGCATATCAGGCTCTGAAGTAATGATAGGCAGGCGCATATAACTACAACCCAAATTTGGTAATTTAATTAGATTTTCTGTGTATGCAGCTTCTGATGTATCTGTTTCAAACAAATCAGAAGATAAGTAGTGGTCCATGGTAGGTAGTCCGCTTGTCTCAGGATGCCCCCAGGCAGTTAACTGAATTGGTGCAAGACGCAAATTAGCCAATTGAGTTGTGAACATATCCATTCCAATTTCAGGGTACAGCAATACTTCAATACGCTTTTCGAGAATTGAATTTACTGTCTCAAATAACGAACCCTGTTTTTTTGTAAACGAAGTAGCTAATGTTTGTGCTAAATAAGTTTCTTCATCCTCCGCGCTCCCTAAGTGAAAAATGTGGATCTCGAATTTGGTAGGGTCTAGCTTGAGCACCCATCCTTTGGTAACTGCAACCCAGACTGAGTGCTTGTGAATCTGCGAACTAATGATGCCAATTTTAATTGGCCCAGATCCACTTATTATATTTGGCTGTATATTTTTGGAATGCTGCCAATGGGCCATCAATCGATGACAAACTCTACCGTATTGAGACAATAGCTCTTTATTATTTAATTCTTGATACGCCAGATAAAATGGCTGAGTAGAGCCTACTACTTTATAAGCTTCATCCAATCTAGTGCCGGAAAACCATTCATCCAATTGTCTAATCTCAGTTGCAAATATTTCTCTAGATACATTGAGATTTTCTCTTGCAGTAAAAAGCGGTGGAATTGAGATAAAAGCTAGCTCCCATCGTGCAAGGCAATGGTCTGACTCAAGTTCTAACGCCTTTATATAGGATGCCCTTGCATCGGTTAGCTGGACTAAATCTTTTAGCGTATTTCCACGGTTATAGTAAGCGTCTGCATAGTTAGGGTTAAGCGCAATGGCCTTGTCATAGCTCGCTAGCGCTTCATCAAAATGTTTTAGCCCTG
>CAIOIX010000089.1 GCA_903858445.1 uncultured beta proteobacterium | reverse complement strand
TGAAGGGCAATAATGCCTGCGCCACCCGCTTTATTCTCCACCACCACTGTTTGACCAAGCTCCCTTGACAGAACATCTGAAAGTTGCCGAGTTGCAATATCAGTTGTTCCGCCAGGCGCTGCAGTCACGATGATCTTTAGCGGCTTATTGGGAAATGGATCGGCCGCATTTGCCCAAGGTGAAATAGCAATAATTGCTGCAGTTGCAGCAAAAATCATGGTGCGAATTTGGTTCAATTGAAAATGTTGAAACATCCTGATCTCCGAGATTTATAAGTTATTTATTTGAGTGATATACACTCTTTTCACAATATTAAACACTTGTTCAGTTTTATGCGCACTTCTTTATTACTCCATTTTTGCTCCTACCTAGAAAATACCTCTGTTAGCCTAGCTATTCAGAGTAATGCCTGGGTGATTCCAAGTGTACAAACGATCCATATTATGGCGATTGCTGCGGTTCTGATTGCCTCATTAATGATCGACCTCAGATTACTTCGCCTCTCTGGAAATGAGTTTTCGATTGCGAGCATGATGGCTAGATACACCTATATTATTTGGCTTGCCATTCCCATTCTTCTAGTAACAGGAATTGTCATGATCATTGCAGAGCCAGCGCGCTCTTTAGCAAATCCCGCATTTCAATTAAAAATGTTGATGCTGATCATCGTAATCAGCATTACCTATTGGCTACAACACGTTAGCAATCAAAACTCATTTTTCTGGAATGCGAGTCCAAATAAACGCAGACTTGCATCCATATTTGCGCTTTGTTCTATTGCCCTGTGGATTGGAATTGTGTCTTGCGGTCGCTGGATTGCCTATACCTAATGAACCCTGACACAGTATGAATATCAATACCATCCTGCAAATCCTGTATAGCAATCCACTTGCTCAAACTATTCGAGAGAACGAATTGCTTTTTCCTTGGGTAGAAGCTACCCACGTATTGGCTATTACACTGGTATTTGGATCTATTGCCTTGGTAGATCTTCGCTTGATTGGTATTCGCTCTATCGACAGATCAATTGGTAGAGTTAGCAAAGAGCTATTACCAATTACCTGGTTTGCTTTTCTGGTTGCCGTAATCACTGGCGCCATTCTGTTTAGCTCTAATGCTATTAGCTACAGTCAGAATGTCTACTTCTTAAGCAAGATTATTTTATTGGGGTTGGCTGGCGTCAATATGATGATTTTTCAATTCATTATTGGCGCCAATTTGGAAAAATGGGATGGTCATATACAACTCCCTCCAGCAGCAAGAATTGCAGGGCTAGTATCGATTACCCTCTGGACGGCCATTATTATTTGCGGACGTTGGATTGGCTTTACTTTAGAGCCTGTTTTGGCTCTTTCATAAGGAATCAGAATGAAAAGAAAGTTTCTTGGTATAGCACTTAGCCTCAGCGTCACTTTGGGATTTATATCGCCCTTCTCTTTAGCCCAGCAACCTGGCAAGCCCATCATTAATCCACCGCCCACAGCGAAAGATTGGACTAATCTTGCAAAGCTACCCGATTGGAGCGGTGTATGGAACCCTAAAATTACTGACCAGGACAAGCAGGCTAAAACTAATATGCCCCCCTGGACCCCACAAGCAAATGAACTGATTCAGTTTCAGTTGGCAGAAGAGAAGGCGGGAAGACCGCCCCCACTTTTTGTTAATTGCCTGCCAGAGGCAATGCCTTCTTGGATGCTCATTACACACAATGCCATGGAAGTACTCTTCACTCCAGGTAGAGTCACCATGCTTGGCGAATCGGATGGCAACCGCTTACGACGAATCTACACTGATGGCCGCACGCACCCTGAAGATCCAGATCCAACATTCCATGGGCACTCGATTGGGAAATGGGAAGGCGATACTTTGGTAGTGGATACAGTTGGCATCATGCCGCAATCTTTAATCGCCATTAGTGAAGCGGCTGGCGTTCCCAATAATGGTGATATGCAAATTATTGAGCGCATTCATTTGGTAGGTAAGAATGAATTGCATGACGACATCGAAGTCATCGCACCGAAGGTCTTAACTAAGCCATGGAAAACAACCCGTATTTACTTCCGTCAGCGCGCCAGAAAATTTGACATTGTTGAGGGTGTTTGCCTTGAGGGTTACTTTGCCCCTGGCAAAGACAAATATGGCAATGACACCTTCATACCAGTCCAACATGATGTTGGCGGGAATCGAATTCCACCACAATAAATTTCAAGAGAAAAGCCATGAACCTAAATTTAAAAAAAATAGTAGTCAACGCCACTTTTTTGGTTGGCGCCCTTAGCGCCCTCTCAGCTTTCGCACACCACTCCACGACAATGTTTGATAAGGATAAGATATCGACGATCACCGGGGTTGTAAAAGAAGTGCAATGGACTAACCCCCATGTTGCGATTTTTGTGGATGGCACAGTTAAGGGTAGCGATACTACAGCCTTATGGTTAATGGAGATGACTAGCCCAGGAAACTTGGCCAGAGCAGGAGGCTGGACACGAAATGCGGTTAAAGCTGGTGATAAGGTTGTGGTTGATTTCAACCCCCTGCGCAATGGCAGCAAAGGTGGTGCACTGAAGAAAATTACACTTGTAGATACTGGCAAGTTCTACACCGCAGATATTCGCGCTCAAGAGAGTGCCAACCTTGAAGAAAAAGAGCAAAAGTAATTCTGCTTCAGATAGCCTGAGCGTTCTGCGCCATGGCTACCTTTACTCTACAGATTTAGCGGAGACTGGACTTGATCAAGGCAAAGGTATGGAAAAGATGGCTTTGAGTGTCAGTGAATCCGTGCTATTTGAAAAGCCCTTACCAACGCCTGCCTGAAAAGAAATAGGTTTGCCATCGTAATACATCATCAGAAAGCCTAACTGCTGGGTATTTTGGTAAT
>CAIOIX010000088.1 GCA_903858445.1 uncultured beta proteobacterium | reverse complement strand
TCTTTTTCATCTTTATTGTGGCGAGCAAGCAGAGAATCAAAAACAGCATATGGTGCCCCACCCTCCTCGTCATATACAGATTCAAGATCGGCATCGTTTATTTTTGCACCGCTGATGCGCGGAAGTTGTGATTCCAACCAGCGTAAGCCAGAGACTCTATCAGGCCTTGGAGCGCTCAATAATCGACAGCGAGAGCGAATAGTAGGCAGGACCCGATCGAGGCGGTCTGCCAAAAGAATAAAAATGGTACTAGCTGGAGGCTCTTCTAAGGACTTTAATAAAGTATTTGCGGAATCAGATCGCAGCATTTCTAGTGGGTAAATTAAAATAACGCGATTGCCGCCACGATGGGTTCCGATCGAAAGACCCTCAATTGCGCCCCGAGTTTCCTCTATTGAAATATTTTTCTTTTCCTTCTTTTCTGCTACATCACCATCTGAATCATCGCGTGCTGATTTGCTTTTTTTAGGCGCCTCGCTATCGGTCTCGAAATCACCATGTGGCAAATACTTGCGATGAGTTTCAGGTACAAGAGAAATAAAGTCAGGATGATTGCCTGAGTCAAACCAGTGGCAAGCTTCACAATGATTACAAGGCTTTGAGCCTGATCCGTCGTTAGTCTCGCACAGTAAAGCCTTCGCAAGCTCAATCGAGAATTCAAACTTGCCAATACCGGATTGCCCATGTAGCAGTATGGCGTTAGGGAATTTCTTGAAATCCAGACTTTCCCAAAGGGGTACTAGCCAAGGGGCGATTTTTGTCTTGCTTGAATCAGAGGGCATTACTTGATTCATTTAAATTCAATGGAAAGAGATTTGAGCTCCTCCCAAATGGCCTCACGCGTTTGCGTTGCGTCGACTGTATGAAAGCGCTTTGGATCAGCCTTGACTCTTCGCAAATATTCTTGACGGACACGCTCAAAAAACTCAAGATTCATTTTTTCAAACTTATCGGGGGCTCGCACTTGGGAGCGACGAGCCTGGGCAATAGAGCCGGGTAAATCAAATAAGATGGTTAGATTGGGCTGGAGTAAGGCGCCATCCGCGCGTCCTTGTACCCATTGCTCCAATGCATTTAACTTGTCTAAACTCAAGCCCCGACCGCCGCCTTGATAAGCGAAACTGGCATCTGTAAAGCGGTCTGAAATCACAATCTTGCCAGCTTGGAGTGCTGGTTCAATTACTTGGGCAATGTGTTCGCGCCTAGCAGCAAACATCAGTAATGCCTCTGTTTCTAAATTCATGGGTGCATCTAGCAGAAGGTTTCTTAGCTGCTCTCCCAAGGGCGTCCCCCCTGGTTCGCGCGTCATGACTACCTCGTGATCAGGGTAACGCACCTTCAATAATTCTCCGAATGCTTCAATATGGGTACTCTTGCCGGCACCATCAATGCCTTCAAAGCTTAAGAAATATCCTGGGTAGGGAAGGCTCATGATTTGAAATTTAATGATTTACGGGAGTTTGAGCGGGTCTGCGCTGATAGCGATCAACTGCCGCCTCATGCTCAGTGAGAGATTTTGAGAAATGGCTGGTGCCATCACCCTTAGCAACGAAATATAAGGCAGCGCTTGTGGCCGGATGTGCTGAAGCTTGCAAGGCCTCTTTACTTGGCATCGCTATCGGTGTTGGAGGTAGGCCTTTACGCATGTAGGTATTGTAGGGACTGTCTTTGCGAAGGTCTATTTTCCGGAGATTACCATTAAATTTACTGCCAATTCCATAAATTACCGTTGGATCCGTCTGTAAAAGCATGCCCTTATTTAGGCGATTGATAAATACAGCGGCAACCAAATCCCGATCGACCGTTCTACCAGTCTCTTTTTCAACAATAGAGGCCAATATCAGCAGCTCGTATGGACTCTTCAGGGGAGTTTGTGCTCCCTTTTGCTCCCATGCCAAGGCGAGTTGTTTTTGCATTGCTTGTGATGCACGTCGATAGATATTGATGTCAGGCTCATCAGGGTCGAAAATGTAAGTATCTGGGTAGAACAGCCCTTCATCGCCTGGGTAGCTCAAATGAAGATTTTGGAGTAACTCCTTGGAGTTCATCCCTTTAGTTTGATGAATTAAGGCTGGGTGGGCATCAATTAAAGCTCTCAGCTGCCAGATTGTCATTCCAGGAATGATGGCAATGCTTTCTCGCACTCGATCCCCACGAGCTATCTGCAGCAAGACTTTGCCCAAACTACCGCGTAATGGGAGTAAGTAAGTTCCGGGCTTGAGTTTTCCAGCTACAAAAAGTGAGCCAGCGCTAAATTTAAACAGGATTGGGGCAACATTAAGACCCTGTTCTGATAGCTGCTCAGCAATTGCACTTAGGCCTGACTGTGGTTTGATCTTGACCTGAAAGCTAAGACCATCTGAAGTATTCGCTTGTCCTGGCACTACTGGCAATAAAAAAATGAGTCCATAGATGAGAGTGATGCACCCTAATAAGCCAAGGATTAGTTTTCGAAGTGGGCCATGTCCAAAACTCGATTTCTGATTTTGGGTGAAAAGCGACCTTCTGTGAAATTTTCTGCTCATCAGGCTATGATAAAAGCTCATGATGAATATCCAAAAAAACGAATCCAACTCAGCCCTAAACCCCTCTTCCGGGCGTACTTTTTTGCCAGATTGGGGTCTGATATTTGTCGAAGGTGCAGATGCGGCCAGTTTTTTGCAAAATCAACTGACAAATTCAGTCCTGGGTCTAAAGCGAATGAAGCCTACTGAAATTGCCGAAGGTGCCTCGGGCGTTCGACTTATCGGTTACTGCAACCCTAAGGGGCGGTTATTAGCCAGCGCATGGGTAGCCCTATTTCCAGCTACCGCTGATGGCGATGATCGTTTTGCCCTTTTTATCTCAAAAGATATAGCAGCAACCACGGCTAAACGGCTTGCAATGTTTGTCCTGCGTTCTAAAGTGAAGGTAACGGATGCATCTGCTGACTGGTTTGTATCAGGTCTTTATGGTGCCCTGCCCGACTTGGAGTCCACTCATCAGTTCGACCCTAGCGCTATTGTCCTTCGAATACCAGATGTGCTGTACCAAGACCAGTCTTTTAAGAGGATATTGATTGCTGAACCCATGAAGCCTAAAGATATAAATGTTTTAGGTGCGCTGGAGCAATGGAATCTGCTTGAAATACAGAGCGCTATTCCTAGAATAGTATTGGCCACTCAAGAACAATTCGTGCCGCAGATGATTAATTTTGAATCAGTGGCCGGTGTAGATTTCAAAAAAGGATGTTACCCAGGTCAAGAAATAGTTGCACGTAGTCAGTATCGCGGTGTGATTAAGCGGCGCCTGCAATTAGCCAACTTGGTCATCGATCCAGTAGGTTCAATAGCGTATGGGCCTGGCATTGAGCTGTTTCATTCTGAAGATTCTTTACAACCAGCGGGGATGGTAGTGCTTTCTGTGGCGAATCTAAACAAACCACATTGCATCAATATGCAAGTTGAATGCAAGCTAGAAGGCCTTGAACATGGAGAAATTCATTTAGGTAGCATTGATGGACCTGTGTTAAAAATGAACTCACTACCTTATCGACTGCTTGAAATATAAATACTGAATCAATATGTGCCTCATCTTATTTGCTTGGAAATCCCATCCCGACTACCCATTGGTGGTGGCTGCTAACCGCGATGAATTTTACGAGCGTGATACTGAGCAAATGAAATGGTGGGATGATCACCCCCATGTATTGGCCGGCAAAGATAAAGCCGATGTTTTGGGTAGCCCCGGTACTTGGCTTGGATTTTCTAAAATAGGCAGGTTTGCAGCACTTACAAATGTGCGTGCACCTAGCGAGAAAAACCCCGATGCGAGAACGCGTGGTGAGCTATCTTCCATGTATCTAACGGGTAATCATCGTCCAAATGAGTTTATCCAAGAAAACGCTAAGCGTTTTCAGCATTACAACGGCTTCAACTTATTAATGGCTGACCTTAGCGATCCAGAAAATGCCCAAATGCACTGGGTGAGTAACCGATTGATGATGGGTCAAAACATTCGCGCTCGAAAAGTATTTCCTGATCAATCCTTAAGCCCTGGGGTTTATGGACTATCAAATGCAATGCTGGATACGCCATGGCCAAAAGTGAATCATCGTATTGCCGCTTTTGCTCAAACTTTAGCAATGGATAGTGGTGAATTAAAAAATGCAGATCACTACTTAAAGCTATTGGCAGATACACACGAGGCTAGCGATCATGAATTGCCAAGCACCGGCGTGAGCAAAGACTGGGAAAAGGCATTGTCCCCAGCCTTCATCAAAACACCCTTGTACGGAACACGCTCAAGCACTGTTTTGAGGGTTCGCAAGAATGGCGCCTTTGAGATGGTTGAACGTCGCTTTGATGCTAGCGGCACCATTGGTCATGATGTCGTCACTGGTGAACTTACTGCTGCCCCAGGATCTAACCTAGCGGTTTAATAAATCGGTTTAAAGTTCGCGTAGGTCTTCATTGACAATACGCTCACCTTTGGCATTGCGTGTTGCTAAACGTCTCAGATACTTAAAGGTTCCTGTCGACATACAGCAAACTTCACCCTGATCGTTGTAGAGCTTAGCTTCACAAAATGCCATGGTTGCAGTATGGCGTACCGTGTCTGCTTTAACACGCAAGATACCTGTAGCAGCTTGCATGAAATTATTTTTGAGCTCGATGGTGACCACGCTGCGATCACCGGGATCTGCAGAACGTGCAGCAACTGCCATTGCTACATCCATCAACGTTAATAAGACGCCACCATGGGCGACCTCCCAAGTATTGGTGTGCTCAGGCTTTAATGCCAGCAGAATTTCGCCCTTGCCCATTTCTGCGCTTAGGAAACGGACACCTAATAATTTTAAAAATGGGACATTTAATTCTTCACCCAAATTAGCCAATTGAGTAGCTGGATTGTTTTGAACTTTATTGTGCATTTTTCTATTTTAGGGGCTTCTGCGCAAATTGGGAAATCCCCCTAGAATAGCTTTACTATGGCATTCCCACTTAAAGGCGACGATGCGGCTCGCCAAACATCACCCACCCTAATTCCTAACCCTTATTGGGTGTCATTTTCTACGTCTTGCGCTGAGCTGATCGGACTTCCAGTCAGTAGTGATCGGTTGCCTTTGGATAAAAAATGGCTTGAGCTGTTGGCAGGCAATGCCCTTGAAACCGAATCGATTCATTTTGCGACCCCAATAGCAAGTGCTTATAGCGGTCATCAGTTTGGCGTTTGGGCGGGACAGCTTGGGGATGGTAGGGCCATCTTATTGGGTGAGATTGCAGGTCAAGAATTACAGCTTAAAGGTGCTGGCAAGACTCCGTACTCACGCATGGGTGATGGCAGAGCAGTTTTACGCTCGTCCATTAGAGAATTTCTCTGTAGCGAGGCCATGCACTCCTTGGGGATTCCCACCTCTAGAGCCTTGGCAGTAGTCGGATCGAAATTACCTATTATGCGAGAAACTAGGGAGACAGCCGCTGTATGCGCAAGGCTGGCGCCAAGCTTTATACGTGTCGGACACTTCGAGCACTTTGCATCATTGCAAAATGTTGATCGATTGCGGGAGTTAGCTGACTACCTAATTGCTGAACATTATCCAGATTGCCTTAATAATAAAAATTCTTATCTACGATTATTTAATGAGATTTCAAAACGCAATGCGGAGCTAGTAGCCCACTGGCAAGCCGTTGGCTTTTGTCATGGCGTGCTTAATAGTGACAACATCAGCACTCTTGGGCTCACGATTGATTACGGACCCTTTGGATTCTTAGACCAATTTGAAATTGATCATGTTTGCAATCACAGCGATCATTCCGGACGATATGCTTATCACCGCCAGCCTCAAATCATGCACTGGAATATGGCATGCCTTGCTAGTGCAATGCTGCCTTTGATTGAGATCGATCACTCAAGCGCAGAGGCGCAGACAATCCTAAGAAGTGCTCTTGAAGAATTTCCAATAATGTATGCGGCTGCCTGGCAAAAACGCTTCCGTGAAAAATTGGGTTTATATCTCCTTGAAGATGGCGATACAGGACTTATTGAGCGTTTACTGCAGCTCATGCATGACTCCCGAGTCGATTACACGACTCTCTTTAGGCGGTTGGGAGCAATCAAGAAAGATGCGCTACCTGAAGAAATTTTATTGAGAGATGACTTTATTGATCGAGAAGGTATTGATTTATGGATGACGGAATATCTTGCAAGACTGGCAAGAGAATTACTGGATGATGAAAGCCGCAACACTTTAATGAATAAAGTGAATCCCAAGTACATACTCAGAAATCACTTGGCTCAACATGCTATTGAGCTTGCACAGAATGATGATTTCTCTGAAGTAGAGAAATTATTGAAGATCCTTACCAAGCCATTTGATGAGCAGGCAGAAAATGAAGCTTACTCACGTCCTCCTGCCCCACATCATCAATCCATTGCAGTTAGCTGCTCGTCTTAGAGCTCAACATAAAAGATAATCAAAGCATGAAAAAAACAGATCAAGAATACAAGCAGGCGCTGACTGACATTGAGTACAGCGTCACTCGAGAGGCGGCTACAGAGCGTCCATTCACTGGTAAATTTTGGGACCACTGGGATAAAGGTCAGTACCAGTGTGTTTGTTGCGGAACCCCACTTTTTTTGTCGGATACGAAGTTTGATGCTGGCTGTGGCTGGCCAAGTTATAACGCCCCTATTGAGGAGGCGGCAATAGTTGAGCACAAGGATATGACTCATGGAATGGCCCGTACGGAGGTGCGGTGTAGTCATTGCGACGCACATTTGGGTCATGTGTTTGAGGATGGACCCCGGCCGACGGGTCTGAGGTATTGCATCAATTCCGCCTCACTGAAATTTGAGCCTAGCGCAAACGCCAAACCTACAAAGAGTCAATAAGCTTTAAATAGCTGGATAATGCCATTATGAAATTTTTATTTGACCTCTTCCCCATCATCCTTTTCTTTGTCGCCTTCAAGTTTGGTGATATTTACGCTGCAACCATTGTTGCTATGGTTGCAACAATTGGGCAGATCCTATGGGTTTACTATCGCCATCGAAAAATTGATGCAATGCAATGGATCAGTCTCGTCATGATTGTTGTATTTGGTAGTCTCACTATCTTTTTGCATGACAAGACATTTATTCAGCTGAAGCCAACCGCTCTTTACTGGCTTTTTTCTGGGGCCTTAATTGTCAGCCTTAAGTTCTTCAACAAGAACTGGATTGAGGTGATGATGGGAAAGCAAATTATCCTAAAGCCAACCAGCGCAAAGTCAGTGTGGCGCAGACTTAATTTGGCTTGGGCAGCCTTCTTTTTTTTAATGGGCTGTCTAAATCTGTATGTTGCTTTTCAATACTCTGAGGAAGTTTGGGTGAATTTTAAATTGTTTGGCAGCACTGGCTTACTAATTACCTTTGTTATAGCCCAAGGTATTTGGCTTGGGCGTCATATGGAGCACCCAGAAGCATGAATCTTAACCAGAAACGAATTCAACTATTTGAACAGGATCTTAAGTCCGCCTTCAATTTAACTAGCCTAGTCATTGAGGATGAGAGTCATCTTCATGCTGGTCATGCTGGTGCCGCTACTGGTGGCGGTCACTTTAAGGTTACTTTATGCGCCCCGGAATTTCAGGGTCTTAATCTGGTTGGTCGTCACAGGGCTGTTTACTCGGCACTACAAAAGCATATCCCAAGCGAAATACATGCCTTAACAATCAATGCCTTAGCTCCTAATGAGGTTTAAGCCGCATTAGATGGTGTTTAATATCAAATGCAATTCGTTTCCAACCAATTTTGACCATCCGACATGATCTCAACTCAAAAATTCTTCATCATTACCGCTCTGAGCGCCACCCTGCTTGCGAGCCCTGCCTTCTCACAGAATGCAGCCATTGTGAATGGTAAATCTATACCGAAAGCACAGCTTGATAAATTAGTGCAAAAATCAGGTCAGGCGGATAACCCGCAAGTGCGTGATCAGGCTCGCGAGATGCTAGTTACACGTGAATTGATTTTGCAAGAGGCCGATAAGCGCGGTCTATCTCAGAGTGACTCTGTTAAAGAGCAAATTGAACAATCTCGCATGGGCATTTTGGTTGCGGCGGTCTTTCAGGATTATGTTGAAAAAGAAGGCGTTACTGAAGCTGAGTTAAAAGCTGCCTACGAGTCAGTAAAAACGCAATACACCGGAAAGGAATATCACGTTGAACATATTCTGGTCGAGAAAGAAGCGGATGCTAAAGCCATCACTGCTCAGATCAAGGCTGGTGGAAACTTTGAAGAAATTGCCAAATCTAAATCTAAGGATCCAGGCTCGGCCCCTTCTGGTGGGGATCTCGGCTGGGTGAGTGAAAAATCTTTAGTTCCTGAATTTTCCAAAGCGATGATTCAACTTAAAAAAGGTCAGGTAACCGACAAACCTGTTAAGACGCAGTTTGGCTGGCACATCATTAAGATGGATGACATCCGTGATGTAAAAGCGCCTCCGCTAGAGGAGATTAAGGATCAACTCAAACAGATGATTGCCTCGGATCAAAATTGGCAAAAAGCAAAGTTTTCAGAAATGATGCAAAAGTTTCGCGCCAAGGCTAAGATTCAATAAGTCATAGATCTAGTCGACTAAAACCCAGGTTCTGCCTGGGTTTTTTCATACCTGACGCCAAGATTCAATTCAGGTTATATTTGAAAAATGATGATTCTTCACACAATGCTTCGTGTCGGCAATATGGCTCGCTCCCTCCATTTTTATACCGAGGTGCTAGGCATGAATTTGCTTCGTAGCACCGAGCGTCCCGAGCAAAAATATTCTCTTGCATTTGTAGGTTACGGCAAAGGGAATGCTGATGGTCAGTCAGAGATCGAGTTGACCTATAACCATGGGGTTGATTCTTATGAAATGGGTACAGCATATGGGCATATCGCCATTCAGGTTGATGATGCTTATGCTGCTTGCGCAAAGATTAAATCTGTAGGCGGTAATGTCACCCGGGAAGCTGGACCTGTAATGGGTGGCGATACTATTATTGCTTTTGTAACCGATCCAGATGGTTACAAAATTGAACTGATTCAACGCTAATTTGCATTGAATCAAAAAAAATATCAACTCGAAATCATTTCGAGCCTTGCTGATATATCTGCAAGTGATTGGAATTCGCTAGTCCCGGCTGATGCGGGACCATTCTTAAGTTACGAGTTTTTGAGCGCGCTTGAGCGCTGCGGATGTGTTGGTGGCAATACCGGCTGGCAAGTTGCCCACCTGATTTTAAAGTCATCTAACGCCACCGGGTTAATTGGAGCAATGCCACTCTACCTAAAGCAGCATTCTTATGGCGAGTTTGTATTTGATTGGTCTTGGGCGCAGGCCTATGAACAACACGGTCTGCAGTATTACCCTAAGGCCCTATGCGCCATTCCATTTACGCCGGTTCAGGGGCCAAGACTTTTATGTGCAAAAGGTTTGGATTATCAAAGTATCTACGACGCATTACTTTCTAGCCTAAAACAAATAGTGACCCAAAATGAACTCTCGTCAGTTCACATTCTCTTCCCAGAGCAATCTGAAATAAAAAGTCTGATTGAACAAGGATTTATGTTGAGGGATTCAGTACAGTTTCATTGGGAAAATCAGGGTTATCAAGATTTTGAACAATTCTTGGCGGTACTCAATATGAAGCGCCGCAAAAATATTCGTCGTGAGCGCGCCATGGTCGAGGCTGAGAATATTAGTTTTTTGCATATTACAGGACCAGATTCGACAGATGCGGATTGGAAATTTTTCTATCGCTGTTATGAGAACACCTACTTAGAACATCAATCCTCACCTTACCTTACTGAGGGTTTCTTTTTAGAGCTTGCCCACACCATGCCCGAAAACCTACATTTGATTATCGCTAGTAAAAATAGTCAGAGGGTGGCAAGTTCACTGCTGGTGGTTGATAAAGTGAATGCAAAAGCTTATGGCAGATACTGGGGCGCCATGGAGTCTATTAATTGCCTACACTTTGAAACAGCCTACTACCAAGCAATTGAATATTGCATTAGAGAAGATATACAAACCTTTGAGGGTGGCGCTCAAGGCGAGCATAAAATGGCCAGAGGATTTTTGCCAAAAACTATTCACTCAGCCCATTGGATTTCAGACCCACAATTTTCCAATGCAATTAAACATTTCTTAGAGCGCGAGCATCAAGGTATGGCTGCCTATGTCGATGAGCTTTCAGAGCATAGTCCATTAAAATCGTCTACAGTAACGCTATGACAGAATCAAACAATCCAATATTTCAAGATGGAGCTAACTCACTTTCCACTGGCGATGAACACTCAGACTCCCCCTGTATTGGCGTATGCACTACCTTGTATGATGAAATTTGTCAGGGATGCGGTCGTACCCTAGGCGAAGTAAGTAATTGGGTATTTTTTAGTCAAGAAGAAAAAGATTTAGTCTGGAAACGCATCCGTGCAGATGGCACGGCAATGCGCTTCCAGCGACAGGCAAAAAACTCAAAATCTGTTGATGCCTGACCAATTCTAAGGACTAAAAGTAGGCCTCTCATGATTAGAGATTTGCACTGGGCCTACCAAAATACCAACCTTGAAAAAAATCGCATCCATTCAAGAGAAGTACATCAAACTGCTCTTTTGTTTCCACGCCCTCCGCAATAACCTTTAAGTTAAGGCTTTTAGCAAGCCTCAGGATATTATCGATAATAGCTAAGTCATCGTGACTTGTTGTCATAAATCGAACAAAAGATTTATCTATCTTTAAATACTCGATGGGAAGTTTTTGCAAGTAAGCCAAAGAGGAATAACCAGTCCCAAAATCATCCAAAACAAACTTCACACCCTTACTTTTCAAGGACTTCATTACACTGATTGCGATCTCAGTATTGTTTAAAAATACACCTTCAGTTACTTCAATAAGAATACGATCAAGCGGAACAAGAAATTCCTCACCTAACGATAAAAATTGTTCGGCAAATCCAGCATTCATCAGTTGGTGGGCGCTAATATTTATCATCAAATTACATTGCTTCCCCTCTAATGAATCCCAAAGAGAATGATTGCTAAAGATGTGCTTCAGAATGGCATACCCCACCTCATGCATTTGTCCGCTAGCTTCAGCAAAGGGGATAAAAACATCCGGCATGATCGTTCCTAGCGTCGGATGCTTCCATCTAGCTAGGGCTTCGTAAAAGACATATTCATGACGACGACTCACTACTGGCTGATACTCAACGTAGAACTGATTGAGGCTAGATGCTTCTCTGAGTCCTGTGTAAATTACATTTTTACGATCGAATTCATTTTTTAGGCTTATCTCATAAAAACGATAATTACTGGTGAGATCTTCTTTTGCGGCATACATAGCTAAATCAGCATAATGTAGAACCTCGTCAAAATTTTTAACATCGCCCCCAAATACCGCTATACCGATGCTTGCTGTTGCAAAAATAACAATGCCATCCCCAAGATTAAAAGCATCAGCAAGACCTTGAAGAATTCTCTCAGCAGCAGCTTCCAATCCTTTGTTAGCCCCATCAACAGAGGGTGCAATTTGCTCAAGCAATATTAGGTATTCATCACCACCGATGCGCGCGACGATATCAGTGGGTCCAATGGCATTTTGAATACGCAATCCAAACTCTTTAAGCAAGGTATCGCCCACTTGATGCCCGTAGATATCATTAACAAGCTTAAAGTCATTTAAATCTAGATACATCAAGCCGGAGTAGGCTTGACTACGCGTGGATTCAAGCAAGGCTCTGTAAATGCGCTCCTTGATGTAATGTAAGTTCGGGAGTTTGGTTAAGTGATCGAAGAAGATTAGCTCTTTAACTTTTTCTTTAGCACTAACCTCGTTACTAATGTCACTAATAGCGCCAACCATGCGAATAGGTTTACCATCATGAGATTTTTCAACAATAGCACCTTTATCCTCCACCCATATTTGGTGACCATCAGGTCGAATCATTCTGTATCGATGTTGATATTCCTCGGAACCATCTAGGGCAAGCTTCAATCTCTCCTGGACAGAGTGCAAATCATCTGGGTGAATGCGGTTTATAAAATCTTCAACTGAAAAGTACTGCTGATTTTGATTGACGCCAAGCATTTCCAACCAGCGTAAATTATGCTCAACTTGACCAGTCAGAATATTCCAATCCCAAATCCCATCACCAGTAACATTTAAAACATGTCGTAATTGTTGTTCTTGTTTTATTAAATCATTTCGGATGAGGTCTAATTTAGCCTCTGCTGATTTAACCTCATCTACTGTTGTCAATAACTGCTTCTCGGATAGCTCAAGCTTTTTATGCGCCAGCTCTAGCCTGATCAAATTGGCATCTTCAATAACTTGTGCATTCTCAACACTAAGCCTCTTTATCCAATATCCAATGAGAGCTACATAGGAGATGACAGAGAAAGAAAACCAAGACCATCTAATAATAGAAATTTCAAAAGGCTCTTGATATAAATTCGACCCGGCTGGAAGTCGATGAAAAAAGAGCGCGCCTAATCTAGTCAATGCGAAAGTAAATTCCACAAAAGTTGTAAATACGAAAAGTCTTAAATTTTTTAATTGATCTTTACCTAAAAGAGTCAATTCAATTAATTGCCAAAGTAAGCATAGAGAAGATATTCCAACGACAAGGAATACTCTTTCTGTAACTAGTCATCTTTGCCTTAAATATTCAAAGACCAATCCAAAAATAAATAGTGCAAATAGAGGTAATAACTTAAATGTCTTAACCTCAGGCCGCCTTAGGAAGCGGCAAAATAGTGCCATATACAAATTACCAGCAACAATACAAGTGTTAGCAAATGTCAGTAACGCTAAATTGACGGCCGAGGCAATGGCAAAAAAAGTAAAAGCGGTTGCTGTAAAAGCAATTGCCAGAAACCAATAATTCTTGGGCTGAAAAGTATTGCCATGATTGGCTAGAGGATTTGAAGCAATCACCATGCCCCATAGAATGAGGGTGGCAATTAGAAAAAATATTTCGTTTGGGTAGGTCATTTATGTAGAGTGTTTGACTTAGATTAAATATCTTCGATATTTAAAATACTAAATTCAGTAGCAAATTTTAATTTTCTATATTTTATAACAACGTGCGTCATAAAAATGTGACTTTTGCTACAGCCAAACTTACTCTACTGAGCTTAAATTTAACCGGTAAACATGACCGGTTAAACAAGCACTACTTCATTTAACCTGTGATGGCCTGACTACGTAAATACTCTTCGTAAGTTCCGGAATAGTCATTAATAGTGCCATCCATCTTTACTTCCAAGATGCGGTTAGCCAGGGCGGAAACGAATTCACGGTCATGAGAAACAAAAATGAGCGTGCCATCATATTTCTCAAGGGCAATTTGTAAACTCTCAATCGACTCCATATCCATATGGTTGGTCGGCTCATCCATCGCTAAGACGTTATATTTCTGGAGCATGAGTTTGCCCCAAATCATGCGACCTTTTTCACCGCCTGAGAGTACCTTGACTGACTTGCTGATGTCATCGCCGGAAAATAATAGACGACCAAGGGTACCGCGAATCACTTGATCATCATCGCCAGTATTGCGCCATTCATTCATCCAATCCATGAGCAACTGATCTTTAGCGAAGAGTTCAGTATTGTCTTGGGGCATCACACCTACATTTGCATTTTCTGCCCACTTCACATCACCGCTATCAGCAGAAATGCCTTCAAAGCGCTTGCTTAAAATAGTTTTTAGAAGCGTAGTCTTACCTGCACCATTTTGACCGATGATGGCAACTTTCTCACCGGCACGAATGCTTAATTTAAGGTTCTTGAAGATAACGCGATCAAAGGATTTAGTGAGGGCATTGCACTCGACTGCCATGTTGTGAAGTTTTTTCTCTGTATCAAAACGAATAAATGGATTTTGACGTGAGGATGGTTTAATTTCAGCAATCTCAATCTTCTCCAACTGCCTTTGACGTGATGTCGCTTGACGGGCTTTAGACGCATTTGCTGAGAAGCGGCTTACGAAGGCCTGTAATTCAGCAATTTTTTCCTTGGCTTTATCATTTGAACTTAGCTGTTGAGCGCGAGCCTGAACAGATGCAAGCATGTAGGAGTCATAGTTACCTGGATACACTTTAAGTGTTCCAAAGTCCATATCCGCCATATGCGAACAAACTTCATTTAAGAAGTGGCGATCATGTGAAATGATCACAATCGTACTTTTAATTTGATTAAGAATATCTTCAAGCCAATGAATCGAATGAATATCCAAGTTGTTGGTTGGCTCATCAAGTAAGAGGACGTCCGGGTCTGAGAAAAGTGCTTGCGCAAGTAATACGCGCAACTTCCAACCAGGGGCCACGTTACTCATGAGGCCATTGTGCTGGTCGATTGGGATGCCAATACCTAGAAGCAACTCCCCTGCTTTTGCTTCAGCCGTATAGCCACCATACTCGGCATAGTTACCCTCGAGTTCAGCTGCACGCATATAGTCTTCATCGGTAGCGTCTGGATTTGCATAGATGGCATCACGATCAGCTGCAGCCTTCCACATTTCTTCATGCCCCATCATCACAACATCTAGCACTCGTACATCTTCGTAAGCGAACTGGTCTTGGCGTAACTTACCTAAACGAATGCCAGCATCTAAACTAATATTTCCGCTGGTTGGCTCTAACTCGCCACCCAAAATTTTCATGAAAGTAGATTTACCGCAACCATTTGCGCCTATGAGGCCGTAGCGATTTCCGCCACCAAATTTAACTGAGATATTTTCAAACAGGGGTTTTGCCCCAAACTGCATGGTGATATTAGATGCTGACAGCACGGATGTTTTCTAGCTTTCTGAAATTCAATTCAAATGGAATGCC
>CAIOIX010000087.1 GCA_903858445.1 uncultured beta proteobacterium | reverse complement strand
TGGTGGTCCTCACCCTAGCGTATCGATTGGGATTGCGCCGCTCTGAAGTAGTCAAATTATCTACAGCCCACATCTCCTTTCTAAATGGCGAAATGTGTGGCCTATCGGTTCAGTGGTGGGTTGAGCGCGGTCTTAAAACAGCATCGTCTACCAGAATCATTCCGATCAAAGCCTTACTCAGCGAGAGAGAAATGCTGTGGCTTGAACTCATCACTGCGGCCAGAGCACGAGGCTTATGGAGTAGAGCCGATCTGTTGCATGTGCCAATAGAGACACTCAAGCAATATATTCAGAATTGCAAATTGCGTCCAATCACCACGAGCGATAACTTTCTCTTTATTGAGGACGACTATTTAGGCCAAAGAAACAAAGCGACGGCGCAAGTCGATAAAATCATCACGCTTATTCACGAAGCATTAAGGGCGCCAGGCGGGTCAGCGGCGCAGTTGCGATTTCATCATGCAAGACACTCGTGTGCTTGCAATACCTCCCTGCTCCTACTGGGAGCGCATTTACCCAATTCAAAAAAATATCTTTTTAATTTAATGTATGGCAATCCCGATGCCATTGAGGAATTAAATGCGCTAGATAGAGGGCCTTTGGCAGTTAATTTTTCTAATATTCAAGTACGCATCAATGACTTTGAATTGCGCTCCAACCAAGCAAGGGAAGTGCTGCTTGCAGGCGATGATTCTTCAGGCTCCGATTTGTATGCTGTCTCGCGCTTACTGGGGCACTCTTCCCCCATGACTACATTGACTAGCTACATTCATGTGACTGATGTCTTGGTGGGGGCCTTTTTAAATGAACGCTTTTGCGCATTTCCAGAGCGACTCCAGCTGGCTATTCACCCGGACTTCAAATCGCAATTGGAAGATCGCAAGAAATCCCAAGAGGATATGCAGGCACAGGCAACCCTTCTGAGTGCCAAGGTGCGGGGTAGACCCAGAAAATTAAGGACGCTTAAGATAAAACTGCCTAAGCAAGTTAAGCCGTCTAAAGCAGACTTTTAGTCGTCCACATACTCCATAACATCCTGGAATTTGTAATCAAAGAACTTGCAGGGCTTTCTGATGTTGTGGGTGACGGTATGGTTGCGTGTTTGAATTAACTTATATATAATACTATTAATCGTACTGTTCAGGAGGTCATAATGGGTACTGTTGTAGCGAATGACTTAAAAACTAAGGGCATTAAAGCCATTGAAGACGCTTTGCTGGGTCAACTCGAAGCGCCCGTATCCGTGCGTGGACAAGTCAAGTATGTCGTGATGAGTCAGCAGCAGTATCAGTATTTGCGTGAGTGTGAGCTTGAGGCTGCACTAGCTGAATCCAAAACCGATTTAGCGGGTGGGCGCTTTGTTAAAGAAACCGTGGCGCAACACATCAAGCGCCTAAAGCAAATCAATAAATCCGCACAATGACTTGGCAGTTAATTTTTACTGAGCAATACACCAGGCGCGCAGCTAAATTCTTAAAGCGTCACCCTGATGTTGAAAGCC
>CAIOIX010000086.1 GCA_903858445.1 uncultured beta proteobacterium | reverse complement strand
TGAACTGACCCACAAAAGTTGGACACCAAATCCAACTAAAAAGGGTCAGTCTCATGTCCAAATACAGCAAAGAGTTCAAGCTAGAAGTTATTAAGCATTACCTCTCCGGTAAGGGTGGTTTTAAAGCAGTCGGAGATCGCTACGGTGTTAAACACACCTATGTTCAAAAATGGGTTCATGCCTATAAAGCTCATGGTCAAAAGAGCTTAACCAAGACTTACACACATTACCCCGACACCTTTAAGGTATCTGTGCTCCAGTCTATGCAACAAGACCAACTCTCCATCAATCAAGCGGCAGCCCGCTTTAATGTGCCAGCCCCCAGCACGATTAGTCTTTGGCAACGCCTCTACAATGAAGGTGGTATTACAGCCCTAGAACCTAAGCCCAAGGGACGGCCGCCAATGTCAAAACTCCGCAGCAAAGCCTTTACCCCCACCAATAAGCCAGTAAGCCAGATGACTCCACAAGAGCTCATGCAAGAGCTTGAGTACCGCCGAGTGGAGATCGATTATCTAAAAAAGCTCGAAGCCTTAGCCCAGCAAAAGCACTTGGCAAGCAAGAACAAGTCCAAGTCATCACTGAGTTAAGGCGGCAATACCCTCTACAGATCATCTTGGCTGCTGCCAAGATGGCTCGGAGTGTTTATTACTACCATGCGGGACTGTGCCAGCAGGCCGATCCCCATCTTGCAACAAAAACCCAGATCCAAGTGATCTACCATCGCCACCAGGGGCGCTACGGCTATCGACGAGTCCATTTAGAGCTTAGCAATCAGCAGTACTACCTCAATCCTAAGACTGTACAAAAACTGATGGGGCACCTCGGCCTTAAATCAACCGTGCGCCCTAAACGCTACCAGTCTTACAAAGGGCCTGTTGGTAAGGCAGCCCCAAACCTATTAGAGCGCAACTTTGCAGCTAAAGCACCCAATCAAAAGTGGGTCACCGATGTGACTGAGTTCAACATCAAAGGCGAGAAGGTTTACCTCTCGCCAATATTGGATCTGTATAACCAAGAGATCATCTCTTATGAGATTGCCGATCGTCCGCAGATCGGCATGGTGAGTGCCATGCTAACTAAAGCCTTTAAGCAACTCACTCAGACCGAGAAGCCGATGCTGCACTCTGACCAGGGGTGGCAATATCAAATGGGGTTTTACCAACAAGCCTTAAAGGCACAAGGCATTACTCAAAGCATGTCTAGAAAAGGCAACTGCTTAGATAACGCCGTCATGGAGAACTGGTTTGGGATTATGAAAACCGAGTTCTTCTATCAAAAGAAGTTTGAGACTGTTCAAGCATTTAAGAAGGAACTTAAGGACTACATCCACTACTACAACCATGATCGAATCAAGGAAAAACTAAAGGGATTAAGCCCGGTTCAATACCGAACTCAATCCCTTCTGGTAACCTAATAGAACTGTCCAACTTTTGTGGGTCAGTTCAATTAGCCCCTTTATTTATTCTTAACCGGATTTAGCAACCTAAGGCTCTAGTCATCAATTTTTCCCGTCTACTGCCTTCAGGTAGCCTTTAATGTATTCAGGCGGTACATACAGATCACTTTTCATTCCTGCCTTAGAAGAAATGCTAACTTGAAATCCGTTTCCAACATGATCCTTCAAGAAGGCATCTGTTAATTTGATGGAGAGCAGTTCTTTGAAAATGCATCCTTTTTCTTCGCAAACGCCTGCTTCGCGTGAAATAACTTTGAAAGAGGAGGAGGGGGTATTTTCAAGAGTTGCTGAATCATAGTAACGCCATTGAGAAAAATACGTTAAGTGCACTAGAAGTTCATACGACTTTAAACCTTGCTTTGTTTCTTCGCTTCTGAGGCTATACATTTCATATGTATTGGCTGCATCCATCGTATTAATAGCAGGACCAACATACGTCTTTTCACCGGTAACAGTATTAGGTGTAACGATGGTTGATCGATAGACATCATTGACTTCCCAAGAACCTACGACTTTATCGTTGCTCTTGCAGGCTGATAGCCCAATACTCACTACTAGTAAAAAAATAATACGGTACATGTTTGGCTCCCTTAGATTCTACAAATAATACTATCGTCTCTCAGACCCCTGGATTTTGTCTAAAAGTTGGGGCTGGCCTCTTCTCCAAAATTCCCCCATTCGTTCTTCAGCGCCCTGTAAGCGACTTAAAGCTTTAAACCACTTTTCTTGTGCATAAAAACGACATCAACTAATTATTGTTCACAACTTCACAACTTCTGAACTTTAGTGATATAGTTCAGACTTGGAAGGAATGCTATGAAAAGACTGGTGCCAAAGACTCATCAAGCAATTGAGTGGGTGGGAAAAGGATTGAGTGCTGCTCAGGCGGCGAGAAAAATGGAAATATCAGAATCAAGTGTTTATGCAGCACTCAGAAAATTAAAAGCAAAAGATATAGGTTGTTGTCCAACGTGCGGTCAAAAAGTAAGGAAATAAAATGAAAAAGACATTACTCGCAGGCGTATGTATATCTGTAGCAGCATTTGCATTTGCGAACACAACAACGGATTCATCAGCATTGATGGCGCAACAATGTAAGATTTCAGCTGAAACAGTGGCAACGCTGAAGAATCTTCAGTACGGGAATACGGTAATTCGTAAAGATGTGTCTGGCCTGATCTCTACAGCTCTAAAGGTTCAGGACAATAGAGATATTGCGCAGAAAGCAATGAACCTCATGGTTGATGACAAGGCAAAAGATGCGAGCACTTTAGAGATGAAGTACTGCTCATAAGCTAGCTTGTAGCTTAAAAAATAAAGCGCACAGTAAGACCTGGAAGGCCTTGCTGTGCTGTGCGCTAGTAGCCAAAGGGCGCTACGAATGGGCGTCCAAAAGGCCTGCCTGCCCGAATAGTTTGCACAGGAACTAGACTGTACATGCCTGGGCGCTTATTACCGCGGGTGTCTAACCACTCTACTTGTTTTTCAATAAGATCTAGGATGGAAATATCAGCTGGTGCATTTTTCTTTAGGGTCCCTAGTAGTGGATCTCGATTAATAATCGCAGCAGGTCTATTGGTTGACATGGCTATAACTTGATTTAAGCTAAAGCCTAACGTTAAAAACTTACTCATGACATTTGGTAGATAGGGAATGCTTGGCGAGTTACCGCTAAAGGCGTGTAGGTCGCTTGATATCGTATCGGGAATCAGTCCTTGCTGGATAGCAGGTTCTGCAACTGTAAAGTCAAAACTCCCACCACCATGCCCTACATCAATAATGACGCCACGTTTTTTGGCTTCTAGGGCTGCTGCAATGAGCTTGCCATTTTGTACGGTATTGTTCCCTGCGCCACTGTAGGCATGGGTCAAAATATCGCCTGGGCGTAAAAGATCTAGGAGTTTACTCAGATCTCCAGGGGCATTGCCGATGTGGCACATCACTCGAGCGCCTTTAACGCCAGAGCGTTCAGCCGCCTCTCTAGCCCGACGCAATGGTTCGATGCCATTTTCTCCAACAACATCCAGTGTTTCTCGAACCTTAATGCCCAGCACTATGTCAGGATTTTCATTTACTACTCGTGCCGCTAAATCAATATTTGCGTAATCAATATTTCTCATCTCGCCAACGGGGTAGCCTGCTAATCCAATCGAGGAGATGTGTACAAATGCGAACATCCGGCTTCTGGCTTGAGCCTGAATGTAGTGCTTGAATGCGGAGAAATTATTGCCCCCAGCATCACCGGCGCTGACATAGGTAGTTGTGGCTGTAAATGGCACCAGTTCATCGGCTGGTAAACCAATGGCAGAGGCCTGAGGGTAGGTGTGTGCATGGAGATCAACTAAGCCTGGGGTAATAATCTTGCCGCTGGCGTTGATTTGTTGTGCAGCTTTGTCTTTTGGGAGGCCCTTTTGAATGTCGACAATGCGACCATTGCGAATACCAATATCCATCACTGAGTCTATATTTTGGGAGGGATCGATTACGCGAGCACCCGTTACCAATAAGTCATAACCACCTGGAGCTGATAAGCCTTGCTGCGCAAAGCTAGAGCCGACAGTACCGAGGATGGGCAGAGTGGCAGCGCCCAATGAGTATTGCAATAATTTCCGTCTTTGATGATCCATGATTGTCTCCTGATGATTTTTATTATTTATTTATTATTTTTTAGTGAGGCTAAAAATTCTGCAATGACCTTATTCTGAAATTCGTTTTCTTCTTTGGTTGCGCCTGCGCCTGATAGGTGACCCATTGGTAAGCGATCATTAATTGCCCGATACTTTGCGCCAGGAATCAGCTTTGCCGATTCCTTGGCATCTGCTTCGGGATTCAGTAGGTCACCAGTACCAGCCAGAATCAGTGTTTTTGCCTTAATCGCTCTCAAAGCGGACGCGGTATCACCATTGAAGCCTTTGGTTTGGCCAACATCATGACGGTCATAGGCGCGGGATTGCCAGATCCAGTCGTTAGCATCCATGCGTTTCCAGCCACCATCCTGAACCTTCTTGAGGTATTCAATCTCAGCCTCAGGTGTTGAATTGAGTTGATCTTGGTAGGCGGGCGTCCTCACAATCACGCCACTTAGCCATCCAGACCACAGGCGCATACCTTGCTCAACCGGTTTGTTATATTTGCCACCTTGATACCCAGGGTCGGTCATGATGCTTTGACGTAGCATCTCCAGCACGCCAGTAGTCCATGCGTGAGTTTTGGCCAAGGGAATAATGGGAATAATAGCTTGCATGGTATTGGGATAAGAAACTGCCCACTGCAAAGCTTGCATACCACCCATAGAAGCGCCAATAACCGCCACTAATTTTTGGATACCAAAATGATCGGCAACGAGGCGATATTGACTATTCACCATATCCCGCATGTTGAATTCAGGAAAGCTGATATTTGGTTGTAATTTGCTATTGGATGGCGAGCTTGTTAGCCCATTACCAATGGCATCTGTACATATAACGAAGTACTTATTGGTATCAAGTGCCTTGCCTGGTCCAATGAGGTAATCAATGCGATGATGGTTGCCACCAATCGCCGTAACCATCAGAATGGCATTGCTCTTATCGGCATTCAATGTACCTTGTGTTGTATATGAAAGCTCAAACTCTTTGATGACTGAGCCATTTTCAAGGCCGAAATCACCTTCAGCGTATATCTGATGGGCTGGCTCATCAGGCTTATGGGCTAATGCATGAATTGAAATCGATAGCAGGGCAAGTAAAAGCCCCTTCATAATGGTGCAATGCATCACTATCTCCTTTTTATTATTCGATATTTATAACAGGAAAATCATTAATGGCTCTTCCCTGTGAGTGCCCTGATTGCGGTAATCCCCGCCCCCTTATGCATGAATGCCAACATTGCGGTAGTGATGCTATTCCGTTGCTTCTGAGTGATACGATTGAACTCAATTTAAAACGGGGTAGCCCAAGTGCCGAGGAGGCCTTGGATCGCTTAACCCACCATTTACGACGTGCGACTGAGGTAGGGGTGAAGGCCATTCTTCTTATCCATGGTTATGGATCTAGTGGGGAGGGTGGGCGTATCAAGTGGGCTGTGCATGATGCCCTAGAAAATAATTTCTTCTCTGATCGGGTCGATGAGTTTTACTTTGGCGAGGACGTTGCTTATTCAAGCGATTTATATCAAGCTCTATTTCGCAGGCGCCCTAGCTTAAAAAGTCACCTAAAGCTCTTTAAAGAGGGCAATGCCGGAATGACGGTTTTATTATTGGGTGTGAACTCATAATTGCTTAGAATAATACTTAAGAGCCATTTTTTGAAGGTAGTGCCATGACAGCTAGAAAAATACCGGTAAATGTTGAGCGTCACGAAGATGCGATTGATGCAGATCAATTGGTCGGAGATTTCAAGGCCTTGATGGCTGATGCTGAGGCTTTGATTAAGGCTACCGCTGGACAAGAGGATGGGGTAATTGGCTCTATTCGCTCTAAGGCTCTTGAGACGCTCTCGAGTGCGAAAGAAAATTTCTCAAATGCGCAGGGTTCATTAACAGACAAAGCAAAAGTAGTTGCGGAGAGTGCTGATGAGTTTGTCCATCGCAATCCTTGGGAGGCTGTTGGCGTGGCTGCTGGTCTGG
Source organism: uncultured beta proteobacterium (assembly GCA_903858445.1). Lineage (GTDB taxonomy): Bacteria > Pseudomonadota > Gammaproteobacteria > Burkholderiales > Burkholderiaceae > Polynucleobacter. Next base: position 11,718 of record CAIOIX010000086.1, on the reverse strand, counting down.
GCTTGTTAATCGGCCTCTTTATTCGTCGCCGCTAGGAAAATCATGTCACAAGAAAACTTACTTTCCTCGCTGAAAGGTCTTATTTCAACTGGTACATCAATAGCGCAAACACGTCTTGAATTAATTTCTACTGATGTGCAAATTGCGAGAGGCCGTTTTATCAGCCTGTTAGTCATGATTGTTTTTGCCTTATTCTTTTTATTCTTCGGTTTAGTGATGTTGGCATTGTTAATTGTGATTTACAGCTGGGAAACCGATCGTATCTTGGCTTTAACCCTGCTGACAAGTGGTTTCCTATTGGTGGGTGCTGTTTTAGTTTTAGTTATTCTTCAGTCCTTAAAGAAAATGCCCAAGCTATTTGAGGCAACTATTGCTGAGTTGCAGAAGGATCGCGAGGAGCTTTCTAAATAATGAGCGCCAAACTAAAGGCATTGGAAAAGCGCCGACAAGCATTGCAGGATAGAGCCGCTCAAGAGCGTAAAGATATTGCTAAGCACTTTGAGCCCTGGGAAAAGCCCTTATCGTGGGCTGACAAAGGTATTGATGCTGTTAATTTCATGAGAAATAACCCTTTGCTATGGAGCACTGCTTTTGCAATGCTAGCCCATTACAAGCCCAAATTTGCCAGCAAGGCGCTGGCGGTTGGTTGGGGTGGTCTTAAGCTTTTGAAAAGCGCTAAGAGCCTTCTCTAGCCTACTTTTAGGCTACCAGCAGGGTTCGGTGAGCTATACCATTCTGTTTTAGTATTTCCGAGCCATTTAAGCCTGCAATTTCTAATAAGGTCAGGGCACCGCAGACTTTAAAGCCTGCGCTCTTGAGCAGTTTATCGGCGGCAATTAATGTACCGCCAGTGGCTAGCACATCATCGATTATGAGGATGCGAGCACCCTGAGGGAGGGTTGACTGCTGGAGTTCTAATGCATCGGTACCGTATTCTAGGCCGTAGGCTTCTCGGTGACTGGCCAAAGGAAGCTTGTTGGGTTTTCTTGCTAGTGCTAAACCCTTGTGAGCAAGGTGGGCGAGAGCAGCGCCAAAGATAAACCCGCGAGACTCAATGCCTAAAATATGGGTGTAATCAAAAGCTTTGGCTAGATCGGCTAACTGTCGAATCGCCTCTTCAAAAGCTACTGGATTCGCTAACAATGGTGAAATGTCCCTAAAAAGGATTCCGGGCTTTGGGAAGTCAGGGACTCCGGGTACATAATCTAATAAATTCATTATTCGCAGACATGAAAACAGAATTACTCATTATTACCGCATTGGAGTCCGAGCTCAAGCGCACAGCTTTGCCGCACGGCGTGGAGATTGTTTATTCTGGCATTGGCAAGATTAATGCCACACTCACTGCGCTCAAGGCAATACAAGAGTTACAACCCACAAGAATTTTGAATTTCGGCACAGCGGGTAAGGTCAACCCACAAGTGCATGGATTATTAGAAATAGCTAAAGTGATTCAGCGCGACATGCAAACTGAGCCTTTAGCACCAAGAGGGCATACTCCATTCTGTCCGCTACCTTATGAATACTTTTCCTTGAGTGGTGAACATATCTGTGGAACAGGGGATAGTTTCGTAACTGCCCATGATCCATGGCTACATGAGCAAAAAGTGGATGTGGTCGATATGGAGTTATTTGCGATTGCAACGGTTGCCCATCAATTAGGTGTTCCATGGCAATCATTTAAATACATTACCGATGATGCTAATGAAAACTCTGGAAATGAATGGCAAGAAAAAGTAAATCATGGCGAGATGCTTTTTTTAGAAAAGCTTGCTGATGTGTTGAAGTCTTAATCAGGGTTGCACATGAATTCTAAAAAGCCTTGGCTAAAGCACTATCCAGATGGAGTTCCTCACGAGATTGATATCGCACACCATACCTCTTTGGTGGAGATCTTTGAGTATTCTTTTCAGCGATATCCAAACCATCTTGTGCTGGAGTCTATGGGTAAGACCCTTACTTATCGTGAGCTGGATCGACTGTCAAAAAACTTTGCATCTTATTTACAATTCTTAGGCCTGGAGCCTGGAACTCGTGTTGCCATTATGTTTCCTAATGTCATGGAATATTTAGTGGCAATGCTGGGAACATTGCGCGCAGGCTTTGTCGTTGTTAACGTTAACCCCTTGTATAAGTCCAGAGAACTGGAGCACCAGCTTAAAGACAGCGGTGCTCAAGTGCTCGTGATCTTGGAAAACTTCTGTCACATCTACCAGCAGATTGCAAAGCAGGTACCGTTGAATAAAGTCATCGTAAGCAGCCTCGGTGAGCTACTTGGCCTCAAAGGACTCTTGATTAACTTCGTTGCGAGAAATGTGAAGAAGTTGGTGCCGCAATGGGATTTTTCAAGCATTAGATTTAAAGAGGCCTTGAGGCTGGGAAGTGCTCATTCCTTTAGCAAGCCTAGGATTGGTTTAAACGACATTGCCTTTTTGCAATACACCGGTGGCACCACTGGGGTTTCAAAGGGTGCTATTTTGTTGCATAGAAATATTCTTGCTAACGTGATTCAGATTGAGGCTTGGCTAGAACCAGGGTTGAAACATGCGAAGCTTGAGCAATTAGTTTTTTTGTGTGCGTTACCACTCACCCATATTTTTGCCTTAACTGCTTGTGCATTATTGGGTATTCGCAAGGGTGGCTTGTTAATTCTAGTCCCCAATCCAAGGGATATTTCTGGGTTTATCAAGATACTTATGACGCATCCCAACATCAACATATTTCCAGGCGTAAACACCTTGTTTCATGCGCTGATTCATCGCCCTGAATTTTTAAAAGTAAAACTACCCAATTTATTGGTCACCATCGGCGGCGGGATGGCTGTGCAAAAGAAAACCGCTGACCTATGGCAAAAGCTAACAGGTATACCCATTGCTCAGGGTTATGGCTTGTCTGAAACCTCTCCCGTAGTTTGCGTCAACAGTCCCTTAGTAGAGGGTTTTAATGGCTCTATTGGCTTGCCTATGCCAAGCACTGAGATTGCAATCTTAGATGATGATGGTATTGAGTTGCCCAAGGGCACCCCAGGGGAAATCTGCATCAAGGGTCCTCAAGTGATGGCGGGCTACTGGAATCAAGCTGAAGAAACCAAGCGTTTTATGACAACGGATGGCTTTTTTAAGTCTGGCGATATTGGCGTTATGGATGATGATGGATTTATCACCATCGTAGATCGTAAAAAAGACATGATTGTTGTCGCCGGTTTTAAAGTATTCCCGAATGAAATCGAAGAAGTAATTTCACAAATGCCAGGGGTAAGGGAGTGTGCTGTGATTGGATCTCCACACCGAAAACTGGGGGAGATCGTAAAGGCGTACATCATCAAGGATGGTATACACCTAACTGAAGCGCACGTTATTCAGTATTGCAAAGAGCAAATGACGAGTTATAAACGCCCTAGAAAAATCATCTTTGTTCATGACCTCCCAAAATCCAATGTTGGCAAGATCTTGCGTCGTGAACTGCGAGGTCTCTAAGTAATACTTAAAGAACCCCAATCGATTTATTTTCTGGGAGTTTTGCCGATCATTTTTGCGGCACGCAAGAAGTCAAAGTCCACCCCTTTGTCTGCTTGTGTCACGGTATCCAAGAATAATTTCTTGTAACCACGATCTGCAGTAGGTTCTGTAATTGGATTTTCTCTCATGCGCTGGGCTAGTTCTTCATCGGATATCAGCAGACTAATTTCACGATTCTTGACGCTTAAGCGGATGCGATCACCATTTCGAACTTGAGCTAATGGACCCCCAATGGCTGATTCAGGCGTGACATGCAAGACAATGGTTCCAAATGCTGTGCCACTCATGCGACCATCAGAGATGCGCACAATATCCTTCACACCAGCACGTGCTAATTTCATGGGGATAGGGATATAGCCGGCTTCAGGCATGCCTGGTGCACCTTTAGGCCCAATATTTTTTAAGACCAAGATGTCATCTGCCGTGACATCGAGGTCTGGGCTGTCAATGCGAGTAACTAAGTCCTCGGCATTTTCAAATACCACGGTTCGCCCTTCATGTTCCATGAGTTTTTCATTGGCTGCAGACTGCTTAATGACTGCTCCGCCTGGGGCTAGGTTGCCATGCAACACTGCGATGCTGCCACGTGGATAAATGGGATCATTAAATTGACGAACCACATCTTGTTTAAAACTAGGAGGTGCTGCATCAATTTCCTCACCCAAAGTTCTGCCGGTCACAGTCATGGCATCAAGCTTAAGCAAGGGTTTGAGTTCGCGTAACAGGGTTGTCATGCCGCCAGCATCATGGAAGTTTTCCATATAGTGATCACCAGAGGGTTTGAGATCAAGTAATACTGGAGTCTCATCACCCATCTTATCGAGCGCCTCTAAATCGATCTCAAGACCCATGCGACCAGCGATTGCAGCAAGGTGCACAATTCCGTTGGTTGATCCACCAATCGCTAGCAACACACGCATGGCATTTTCAAATGCATCAGCTGTTAATACTTTGTCGATAGTTAAACCATCTTTAGCCATTTGCACGGCGCGCGTACCAGTTTCTTCGGCAACCCGAATTCTGTCAGCAGTTACAGCTGGCGGGGATGCGCCACCAGGAACCGTCATTCCAAGAGCTTCGGAGATGCAGGCCATCGTACTGGCAGTTCCCATGACAGAGCAGGTGCCAACGCTCGCAACCAGTTGATCATTAACTTCATCTTTTTCAGCGTCATCAATTTCACCAGCACGAAATTTTCCCCAATAACGTCGGCAGTCTGTGCAGGCACCAACACGTTCGTTACGATGCGAACCTGTCAGCATAGAACCCGTGATCAGTTGGATCGCCGGAAGACCGGCAGAAGCGGCGCCCATCATTTGAGCTGGAACAGTTTTATCGCAACCGCCAATCATGACTACGGCATCCATTGGTTGAGCGCGTAGCATCTCCTCGGTATCCATAGACATGAGGTTACGTAAATACATACTCGTGGGCGCAGCAAAGCTTTCATGAATAGAGATGGTAGGGAAGTCCATCGGTAAGCCGCCAGCTAACATGACCCCACGTTTAACTGCCTCAATTAGTTGGGGCATATTGCCATGACAAGGATTGTATGAGCTACCAGTATTAATAATGCCGATGACTGGACGATCGAGTGCGCTATTGGTGTATCCGGCACCTTTAATGAATGCCTTACGCAAAAAAAGTGAAAAGCCTTTGTCACCATAGCTGGTGAGACCTTTACGCAAGCCGGTTTCAGTTGTCTTTGGTTCTTTTGTTTTTGTAGTCATCGTTATCTCTGTTTTTATATTTCTTAAATGATGCTGAATTTAGATTTCCGTCAATTGTAGCGATAGGGATTAGATTTCATCTAAGGGCCACCACCCCAACGATATTGCCAGGAAATGCCCACGGCGTTATAGCTTGTATCAGTGCGTGAATAAACACCTTTACTGCCGCTGAGGCGTATGGAATTTTGTTTATCAATTGGGTAGGAGAGGGTGCCGCCAAAGCGCCAGTTTTCTTGCGTACCGCTAACTGATGCGCCATTGACATAGGTTTGGCCGCCCGTGAAATAGGTGGCATCAGCAGAGATCCAGGCGCTGTTGGGGAAGTAATAGATGGCATGTGTTTCCCCGGAGTACATTGGATTTTGGGAGAGTGTGTTGTTGCCCATGTAATTTGTATTGCTGGTGTAGATTGTTGCCATACCAGCCAATTCCAGCCGCCAAGGCCCAATTGCTTGAGAGAGGCCTGCTGCCGGCTGAATTAAAGAGCGATTGGCTCCCACATTAATCATTTGACTGCTGCTGTATTGCCCCCAAGGGATTGTGGCCGCTAAGCTGGCGCCAATAATAAGATCTTGTTGGTAGTTCTTAAATTCGCTATTCGTTAATGCCTGTGCCCCATAAAGATTGACGGATGCTTTGATCATGGGATCTGATAGACCTTCAGCAGACGCATTAATGGATTGACCGCCAACTCGTCCCACACCAGAGAGTTCTGCATAGGGAACCGTCAATGTAAGTCTGCCTGATTGCCCAGCAACATCAAGGACATGAGTCAGGCTCACCGCCTCTGTATTTAATGTATATGAGCCGCTTTTTGCTTGCGCAATACCAGCTGTAACAAAGTTCATGCCTATCGGTGCATTGGAATAGGCACGCGCTTCAATTTCTTGACCATAAGACATGGCAGCAGTAATACATAGAGCAATACAAAAAACGAATCTTATAAAAAACATCTTTAACTACAGACCGGTTTTTCGTGGACCAAAGAGTATCTCATTGGTAGTTGAGTCACCCAATGCCATTTTCATACTAACAAACAAGAGGTATGGCCAAATGATGAGCCAATAAACAATTGCAAGGGCAAGAATATATTGTGGATCTGAATGACCGAATGAGAGGAGTGAGTCAATAAAGTTTCGGCCATGAATCAGACCGTCTATTCCAGACTCTAAGTAGCTTAGTAGCAACACAATAAATGAGTATATAAATGATTCCGCCAATAGCGAAGGAATGATTCCATGCTTTTTATTGATTGTCAGTGGGTAAGCGGCTTGACCTAACAGCATGAATTTAGAGCAAATAGCCGCTTTAATCATTGCTAGACCAAAAATCGTGTCATGAATAGGGCGCCCTTTTAGTGCGCTTTCTGCCAAAAAGGTGATTGCGCAGAACCAAGTGCCCAAATATAAGGTTAAAAGAATCGCTTTTTTAGCTTCTTCTGCAATTCGTGTTTTGATACTTAGGTGCTTCTTTTCAGGGATTTGGCTTGTATTCATAGCAATATTGTATGTGCGTAGGCGGTATATCTATAGCCGACTAGAATTTTTGCCATTTTGAGCCAAATGCATGATTGCTGGGCTGTTAATATTGAGACTGAAACTTATAGAAAGTATTTGTAATGAAAAGCTCATTTACCCGCCTTACTGCCGTATTTGCAACCTTTGCACTCCTCTCTGGCTCAGCTTATTCGCAAAGCGGTCTGCCACTTAATGCTGCTGCTAGTGTTAATGGAACAGTCATTACGAATGATGCTGTCGAGCAAGGCATTCAAGCTGCCTTATCTCAAGGTCAAAAAGATTCACCGGAGTTACGCAATGCTGTCTTGAGTAAATTAATTGAAATCTCTCTACTATCCCAACAGGCTGATCGCGATGGTTTAGCTAGTTCGGATAAGGCGAATCGTCAGCTGGCGCAAATCCGCCAAAACTATCTAGCTGACCTTGAATTGGCTACTTTTATTGCTCAAAATCCTGTAACGGATGCTGATATTCAGGCCGAATACAACCGTGAAGTTCAATCTCTGGGGCCACAAGGAATCATTGTTGAATATAAGGTGAGCGATATTGCTGTTGCTACTGAGGATGATGCCAAAGCCGCATTGGCCAGAATTAAGAAAGGCGAGGCTTTTGATAAAGTCGCCAGCAGCATGTCTCTTGCGCCTAATAAGGTTCAGGGTGGTGCGGTAGGCTGGGTTCAAGCTGGCCAAGTCTCTCCACAGATAGCATCTGTTTTAGTGGCGCTTTCAAAAGGGCAAGTTTCCCCATTACCAATCAAGATGCCACAAGGTTGGTATCTCGTGAAGCTGGAAGATAAAAAATCCAGTAAGCCACCGACCTTAGATCAAGCAAAAGCTTCTATTCGTGCTGGCTTAATTCAGAAGAAGCAGTTTGAGTTCCTGAATCAACTTAGGCAGGGTGCCAATATCGTTGTTCAGTAATTTAATACATTGCCATTGACTGGATAGGACTAGGCCAATTAATCAACCTAACAATTGGCTTGGTCATTGCAGCAAGATGTAGCTTCGACTTTTGCGGGTTCCTGAGTGTAGCGGGCAATAAAAGCATGCCGACTTCTCAAGGGTAGTTGTATCCAGACAAAGTGACCTGAACCTGGCGCGACATCAACGGGTTCGCCTTTCATGTTCCACATTTTCTCTAGAACCATATCTTGGTTACCTTGTGGCTCAATGATCTCTAGTTTATCGCCAACCGAAAAGCGATTTTTAACATCAACTTTCACGCGACCAGATGCTGGATCTGTTTCAAGGGTTTCGCCAACATAAAGGCTTCTGCCCGATAGAGAATAACCTCTCATATAGAGTTGATATTCATGATCGTGATGGCGCTCATAAAAACCATCTGTATAGCCACGGTTAGCAAGACCTTCTAAGTTACCTAGAAGTGTCGTATTAAATGGTTTACCTTGAAAGGCATCATCAATTGCAGTGCGATACGACTGGCAAGTTCGCGCGACATAATAAGGCGACTTAGTGCGACCTTCAATCTTAAAAGAATCAACCCCCATAGCAGTCAATCTCTCAATATGCTCAACAGCGCGCAGATCTTTAGAGTTCATGATGTAAGTGCCGTGCTCATCTTCTTCCATCGGCATTAAATCATCGGGTCTTTTGCCCTCTTGAAGTAGCACAATATCTCCGCTAGGCGCTGCCTGTGCTGGTTTTACCTTGTAATCCCACCGACAAGCATTGGTACAGGCGCCTTGATTGGAGTCACGGTGAGACATGTAGCCAGATAACAAGCAACGTCCTGAATACGCAATACACAAAGCGCCATGGACAAAAACCTCGAGCTCCATTTCTGGACAATCCTGACGCACTTCCGCAATCTCATCAAAAGAGAGCTCGCGAGACAGAATGACCCTGCTAATCCCAACAGAGCGCCAAAATTTTGCAGAAGCACCGTTCACAGTATTGGCTTGAACGGATAAATGAATTGGCATGTCTGGCCAAGCTTCTCTAGCCATCATGATCAGACCTGGATCCGACATAATGAGCGCATCGGGGTTTAGCGCAACTACGGGTGACATATCTTTAATGTAAGTGCGAGTCTTTGCACCATGTGGCAGCAAATTCGAGACCAAATAAAACTTCTTACCCAGCGCATGGGCAGTATCTATACCTTGCTGTAAAACTTCGATCTTGCCAAAATCATTGTTACGCACTCGCAATGAATAGCGTGGCTGTCCGGCATAAATCGCATCGGCTCCAAAATCAAAAGCAGTTTTGAGCATATTGATGCTGCCAGCAGGGGCAAGTAGTTCTGGAATTTTAGTCATGCGCTTATTTTAGTGAATGCGGGCGATTTTGCTTGCCTTACTTAAATTTGGCTTCTGAGGCCTTCTAGGCCTAGGGTGGCTCCTGATCAAGCATTTCCGGATATTCAAAATGATGCTAAATACCTGGTTTTTTCTCACTTAACCCCTTGATTGACCATGCTAGACTGCCGAAGCTTTCCTAATAAAAGCCCCCATTTCTGGAGTCTTAAGAGCCCATATGAACAAGATAACTGCTGCATTTCTACTACTCGGTACTTTGATATTTAATGCTTACGGTGCTGACCGACCGATGGCCCAAGTGCAATCGGGAAGTTTGCAAGGCATTACTGAATACAACATGCAAGCCTTTAAAGGAATTCCCTATGCCGCAGCCCCAGTTGGCGATCTTCGCTGGAGACCGCCTCAGGCTGCATTAGCGTGGAGTGGAACTCGTGATGCAAGTCAATTTGCCGATTCTTGTCCGCAGCCAATTGTCAAAAATCTCAGTGATGGCCTTGGTTTGCCAGGCAATGAAGATTGCCTAAAGCTCAATGTGTTTACTCCAAAAAAATTAGGCAAGAACTTGCCGGTCATGGTTTGGATTCATGGCGGAGGTTTGATTGTTGATGGCAGTAGGGATAAACAGTTCACCCCGATTAATCTTATTAAGAATGACGTTATTGTTGTCACCTTTGATTACCGTTTAGGTACGTTTGGCTTTTTCGCATCGAAAGAGTTAATTGAGGAAGCTAAGGCTAAGGGCGAGCCAGTTGGCAACTATGGCACCATGGACCAGATCGCTGCACTCAAGTGGGTAAAAAATAATATCCAGGCATTTGGCGGTGATCCCAACAATGTCACTATCTTCGGTGAGTCAGCGGGTGGCCGTAGCGTTACTTGGCTTATGGTTTCAGATGCTGCAAAGGGTTTATTTCATAGGGCGATTGCGGAGAGTGCGCAACAGAGTCCATTGCGCGGTATGACTGAAAAACGCTTTGGTATGACCCCTGAAACTGAGGTGGATGCTAAGTTCATGTCCTCAGTTGGCGTGAAGACGCTTAAAGAGTTAAGGGCTCTTCCGGTGCAAAAGCTGATACTAAGTGCTGCAGATTTTGAGCAAGGTGAGTTTGGTGGCCCCTTTGTGGATGGCCAGATTTTGCAGGGTGATCCAATTCATCTATTTTCCCAAGGTAAGCAAGCCAAGGTTCCTTTCATGATTGGAACAAATTCCTGGGATTCAAGCTTTCTGGTACCAGGACAGCCGCCCTTAGATGCGCTAGTCAAAAAGATAGGTGAAGACCCCAAAGTGATTGAAAAGCTATATTCGAATGTCAAAGATAGGTGTATTTTGTCCTCCGATGTTATGGGCGATCTGTTCTATCGCGCGAGCACGAAGATGTTGGCCGACAGCATGAATGGGCTTGCTCCTGGTTATGCCTATTACTTTGATTACTTAACTAAAAATATTCGACCGGCTTACCCTGGTGTTCCGCATACTTTTGAAATAGCTTATGTTTTCGGTAGTCTGGATTTAATGCCTCAGGCTCCAAAGCAGCGTGAGTCTAGCTCTGACCACTGCGCCCTCATTGAGAAGGCTGCCGCTGATCTTAAACAAAAGGGCATTTGGGCTAAATACTGGTATCCGATTACAGATAAGAGTAGCGCACAAGATCAAGCGATGTCTGAGAAGATGTCGCGAAGTTGGGCCGCCTTTGCTAAATCTGGCAACCCTAATGTGAGCGGGCAGGCTAACTGGCCAACATATAGCTTAAAAACTGATGAGATGAGACTCTTTTCCTACGATCGTGAGATTGTGAAAGGATTACTTAAAGACAGGGTTGACTATCAAATTAAGGCAATGAAAGCCATGTTTGCCAATTAAGTTTTGATTGCGGGGGTATGAAAAGTCCTAGGTAGACAACTTCATCACCCCTAATCAAGAGTATTCTACGAAGTCTGTGGCGAGCATCATAAAACGATCGGGGGCCTTCCCCCTGGCTTTGCCACTCCAAATTGAAGGCATCAACGAAAGAATGTAATGACCAAGCTCAAATCAAAACCAATCCTTAAACGAGCTAGCCACATACTATCTCAAGAGTTTTCTACACCCAAGGATATAGCTTGGGCCTGGGTTACTCTATTGATGTCGCAAGAAGAGGAAAAGCGAGATAGTGAAGAAAAGCGCTACAGTCGTATTACAGAATTTGAGGCTTGGATCTTAGGATTAGATCTTCCTAGAGATTCTAAAAATACTCAGGTTCACACAGTAAGCCCAGAGGCCGTAAAGAACTCTGCTCGTAATGTATTTGAATGGCCTCACGAGTACATCTTTGAAGCGCCAATCAGCCCTAATCATCCTGATTCAAAGATCACTTACAGCGATACGATTACCAAACCTATTTTGGATGCAGTGAAAGATGCTGGCGGAGCTGCTGATAGAGCTGCTTTGATGGCTATTTTGGAGGGTTACGCAAAAGAGGGTAAAGAGCCTTTTGTAAACGTTACCGCAGAAGGGATTGAATGGAAGGGTAGCAATTGGTCCGAGGGCGATAAATACAATCTGCTGACGATTAAGAGTTTGAATAATCGCCTCACTAATTTACGCAAAAAGGAATTGATTGAACTGACCCACAAAAGTTGGACAGTTCTATTAGGTTACCAGAAGGGATTGAGTTCGGTATTGAACCGGGCTTAAT
>CAIOIX010000085.1 GCA_903858445.1 uncultured beta proteobacterium | reverse complement strand
GGTCACCATCACAACTATCTCAATGGCAATCTGGAGCACACTTTAGAGGTGGCCGATTTCATTACCAACAGCATTCAGCCGTACAAAACCGCGAATTTACAGCTTGCCCTGATCTATGGATGGCTGCATGACATTGGCAAAGCAGATGAATATCAGCCCTGCAAGACTGGAGACCGAGAGTTTAAGTTAACGCCCTCCGCGTATTTACATGGCCATAAGCTCAATGGATTGCATCTGGTGATGAAGGCCCAAGCCAGACATGTGCCGCTCTATCCAGAAAAGACCTTTGATCATTTGCGACACTTATTAGAGCCCCATCCAAATATAACAACGCCAGACACGAGAAAACCGCAGATGCTGGAGCACTTAATCGTTCAGCAAGCAGATGCAGCCTCAGCAGCAGCCAATGTTTATGCAACTGCTCATCGCCCCGGGTGTTCATTTGGGATGGCGCCTGAGTCCAAAAATGGAAAGAGTGCTAATTTTAGGTATGAAAAGTGAGTGGTGGGGCATCGCCCAGATTTAGATTAGATGTCTTTCAGAAGATTTCCCAGACAGATCTCTTAATCGAGGGCCACCACAGCCGCAATAATTATATTAAGCAGAAGGCTCATAGAGCGAGCTAGATAATCTTTTTTCAATATCCTAAAACGGTATGATTCTCTGATGCATAGGTAAGGTTTTAGGCAAATTATTAAATCGGTCTGTTAATTAATAAATTGTTTAAAATCAATAAGTTAGATAATTCAGGGCTTAAAAATTAAAATAGTATGGGTATAGGTTTGTACGACACTGAAATATCTAGAGGGTCATTAATGCCTCTTGAAAGCAAAAGAATCGCAGCGCTACTCTTGACGCATCCAGACAAGGCCGCATGGATTAATGCAATTAAGGTGGAGAATATCCTTCAGAAAGACACCGTTACTACAGCTAGTCGTCAAGCAAAGCTAATACGCAAAAGGCTGGAAACCCTAGATGCAAAAGCATGGCAATTAATTACGGAGCGGGATAGTGAAGTTACTAATCAATTGCTTTTTGCTGGAGCTGTAAAAGACAGCAAAATTTTGGGTGATTTCATGTGCAATGTCTATGCGACAAGTCAAAGGCGAATGGAGTCGGTGATTACAGCGGCAAATTGGGAAGATTTTTTGACTGAGTGTGCACATCAAGACCTCACGGTTTCTGATTGGAATGAATCTACAAAGTCAAAAGTACTCAATGGGATCGTTCGCATTTTGGTTGAGGCTAAATACCTAGTGAATCGTAAAACCATGAGGCTTTCACCTCGCTCACTGCATCCGGTTGTGAGGCGTTACTTGCACGACCGAAACGAAAACTTTGTTCTTGAATGCTTGGATCGTGCGAAATGACATTTACTCTTGATGAACGCTTAAATCAGATTATCCCCAGAATTACTTCGCGTGAGTTTCTAGATAGTAAGGGCTTGGGTAACGAAATTGGATTTTGGATTTTTGATTACCCGCCTGAGCGTGAAATGGATGTGCGCGACTTTCTCAATGGGACAGTTTTACCTGCGCTATCAAAAAATGTGCCCACTATTCGCGCTGCAACGGTTAATTTATTAACGCTAGTCTCAGAGCTGTTGGAGGAAAGAAATCTCCTGGAAAAAGCCATGGAAATGCAGCTAGATAAGGGTGATGAGAGTGCGTTGGCTGCCCTGCGCTCAGTCCTAAAAGAGGATAAGCTCGCGCAAAAAATTGCCGATCAATTTGATATACCCAATCTTGATCTATTAATTCTGACTGGTGTCGGCTCTGTTTATCCCATGCTGCGAACCCACACACTTCTCTCCGCGCTTCATCCAATTATGGGTAAAACGCCGCTACTGATGTTTTTCCCTGGTAAGTACGATGGACATTCGCTTCGCCTCTTTAATACTTTGGCAGAAGATCATTACTATCGCGCATTTCGCTTAGTGCCTGAAGTTGAGTAAAAAATAACGAGCCTCAAGAAATCGATTCGAAAGATAAATATGAAAATCAATGAACTCTTCCTAAAACCAATTGATCGACCAATTAATGGTGTTATCAAGGCGGATCAAATGGACGAGGCCAGCGTTTGGCAAGAATTGGAGGAGTATGTTGTTACCAAGCAGATCAGTGACTACTTAGGAAAATTCTTCGACTCTTATCTTGCTGCTATAGATAAGCCAAATGATGCCGCGATTACTGAGCGGATGGGCGTGTGGGTATCGGGTTTCTTTGGTTCTGGTAAGTCCCATTTCATCAAGATTCTTTCGTACCTTCTGGAAAATCTTGAGGCCCATAATCCATTGACCGGTGAAAAACGCAAAGCAAATTTGTTCTTTGATAAACAAAAGATTAAAGACATCATGCTGATGGGTGATATTCAGCGCGCCACAAAAGATACTGCAGATGTGATCCTCTTCAATATCGATGCCAAGGCTGATAGCAAATTAGATCGTGATGCCATTTTGCAAGTTTTCTTGCGTGTCTTTAATGAAAAGCTTGGTTTTTCCAGCGATGCACCTCATGTCGCAGAAATGGAAAGGTATTTGGTATCCAAGGGCGCTTATGACACATTTAAGACGGCATTTGCTGAGTCAAATGGCAGTAGCTGGAATAAAGAGAGGGACGCCGTCGAAAAATAATTGCCAGAAAGCAAAAGCAGAAACCGCAATCAAGGCTACTTTTGAATTCCATAATCTTTTGACAATCCAAAAAAGTAG
>CAIOIX010000084.1 GCA_903858445.1 uncultured beta proteobacterium | reverse complement strand
TGGTGTTCTCCCAAGTCCTTTAAAAACTCTGACGCTCTTTGATGCAATTCAACATAAGACTCTCCGTTAGGGGGTGCTTGTTTAACGTGTTCATCAGACCACTCTCCCAAAAGTCCTTCAGGAATATCTGCCCAAGGTTTCATTTCCCAATCACCGAAGTTAAGTTCTAGCAGCCGTCTATCTATCTTCAAAGAAGAGAAATTAAAATATTCAATCGTTTTTTCAGCTAACCTTAAACAACGCTGGAGCGGGCTACTGAATACTAATGGATCGGTCAAATGAGCAAGCTTAGGATTCAATAAATTAAACTCATCATTGAAACTGCTTCCAAGTCCAACATCTGCTTGGCCGTAACAAATATCAGATAAGACATTTGGCGCTGTATGACGTACTAAATAGACATCCATCTAAAACCTTAAAAAACAATAAACAATGCACTAATTATTGCACAAGCCATAACCTATTGGACAAAAGGAGCAAACTTGAATTTATTTGAATAGAAAAGCCAGCAGATCCAATCTTAGGGGTGCCAGAAGGCATTTAGTTTGCTATAATGCCCGTCTTTCTAGATGTGCAAGCATCAAGAAATGATGGCTGGGTAGCTCAGTTGGTAGAGCAGCGGATTGAAAATCCGCGTGTCGGCGGTTCGATTCCGCCCCCAGCCACCACCTATTAAAGGCTCACAGAAATGTGGGCTTTTTTGTCTGTGAGTTTTAGGAAGACCATCTATAAAACTAGCTAATTCTACAATTCAAATGTATCTTGAGAATTGACGAATCAGTGAAAATATAAACGTCATCTAAATTAAATTTATAACAATGGAGGGTGTGAAAATGGCTTATGGAATTATTCATTTTTTCCCGGGGGGCACAAAAGCTCAATACGATGCAGAAGTTTCCATAGTGCATCCTAACGGCGGCGCCAGTCTTCCAGAGGGTCAGCTTTATCATGCCGCGGGTCCATCTCCTGGTGGCTGGACTGTCGTGGCAATACACGATTCAAAAGCAAGCTGGCAGAAATTTCTAAATGGAACCTTGCTACCTACAATTCGCTCACAAGTTATGGGCGGATTTAAAACTGAACCGCAAGCAACAGAGTTCGAAGTTGATCACCTACAAGCACCTTAATGCATTAATTCCAATAATATAATCTTTAAACTATATTCGTTCATCGGAACTAAAAGGCCAATCAATATGTATCTTGATTGGCCTTTTAAACTAAGACTATTAATTCAAAAGTAGATTAGATCTTGATATACGCTTAGCCTCACTAGAAAATCTAGAAGTCTCTGGATAATTAATTGCCCATTGGGCTGAAGTCCCATCAGGCGCAACAAAATAATCAAAAACCTTACCGTTTTTATAAGTTACCCGGGCATGACAGTTTGATTCCATAACATAAGTATTAGTGGCAACAACATCAATAGATTCTTCGTCACCAGAAAAACTGCTCCCTGAAAAGTACCACTTAGCTTGACCAGCTCCATTACCATTAAAATATACCATCCCAATATAACTAGAAGGCACATATGTATTAGAAATTAAATTAAAACCTTGAGCATTAAATGTATACGTCCCTTTAAGTGATGCAAGAGTGCAGCCGGGATTTTCTGATGAATCATGGGCCAAAGCTGGTAATGCATTTATAGCAATAACGACAATAAAAGAAGCTAATATTTTATTCATTTCATCCACCCTAAAATTTCTATTTTTTAATATCCCAGCTAAAAATTAGCTCACTTAGATACTCCTCCCCTTGATATTTAATTGCAAGAAGGAACTTGACGGCGATTGGCTCGATTC
>CAIOIX010000083.1 GCA_903858445.1 uncultured beta proteobacterium | reverse complement strand
TGCAATGGCTTATCTGGGGGTGGCCGGAGAAATTGCAGAGCGCAAAACAATGGCTACCGGAGGTGGTGCCGGCAGCTATCAAATCAATCTATTGGATGCGGTGAATTTGCTCGATCAGGAAATGTTTATTAAAACCGTCAACCTGGAATTAACCAAGTACTAAGGCAAGAAGTCTGGGTGTGAAAGTCTGCTTTAGGGTTATGGATGTCGCCTGACTAGCAAATTCAGGTAAATAAGCTTCGCGGGTTCATTAAGACTTTTTATTGAGGCCGAATTGGTAATTCAGATAATATCTAGCGATAATTACTGAATCGGAAATAATCCATGCCCAGCTTTATCTATCGATTTTCAAATCTAGCGATTATGGTGTTTTTTATCATCTTAATTACTACGGTAATGAACTACCTTCCAAAACTGCTTCAATTACTTCCCTTCATGGATCCTAGTGACGAGAGTACAAAATTAGGTCAGTCCTTATTTTCACCAATTGCTTCTAGTGCAGGCCTGCTGATAGGTTTTTTATTAAATCAGGCGCAAACCAATTTTCGTGAAGTTGAGATGATAGTTTCTTCAGAGGCGGGCAGAATAAATAACCTTGATAGGCTTCTACTTCGATTTGGAAGTGAACAGGCTTTAGGTATTCGCCTCAAAATAAGGGCATATATTGAGTCAATCATTCAGGATGAGTGGCCCGATCTCAGGGAAGGTAGGGGTAGCAATAAAACGCATATGATTTGGCGATCAATTTCTCAAGATGTATTTCAGCTTGACCCACAAACTCCAAAACAGCTTGCCTTATATTCAGACATTATTAAAAAATCTGAGGAAATTTCTGAAAGTCGCGAGATGAGAATTGATAGATCAGAAAAACATTTACCTGCATTATTTTGGGTTGTTATTTTTCTTTGTCTTGGAACACTTATGGGCGTCAATACTTTATTTTTACCTTCCGATCATTTCGTATTCGGTTTAACCATTCTTCCAATAGCATTTGGGGGATTGATTTCCTTATTAGTAATAACGGATAGACCTTTTAGAGGGCAAAATGCCATCACCTCCTCTGCGTTAGGTAAGGTGCTGGCATCAATCAAAACTAGAAATATATAGGGCGGCAACCCTCTTCCAGGGCATCAAAACAGAGAAAGGTTTAGTAAAACCGTCAGCCCGGAGTTAACTTAGTACTAAAGTTAAGAATCTGGAAATATCCGTTAGCTCATCTGGGTGGAGTGAGTGCTCCATGGGGTAGGTATTCCAATCCACTTGATAGCCCAGCTTTTCTAATACATCAACAGATGCTTCGGCGCGTTCCGGAATCACAACAGCATCCCAAATTCCGTGAGCCATAAAAATAGGCGTGTCCTGATTGGCGGCGCTTCTTTCCGTTGCTAATGATGTTGCTAGTGGTAAGTAGCCTGATAGCGCCATGATCCCCGCCAACTTATGCGGGAAACGCAGACCTACCTGTAAGGACATGGCGCATCCTTGTGAGAATCCAGCCAAGACAATGTTTTCATAGGCAATGCCACGGGTAGCTTCACGCTCAATCAGGGCGGTGATGGCTGCAGCAGATTTCTGTATACCAGATACATCTTGGCGATCGGTGAGATCTCGACCGGTGATGTCATACCAAGCTGGCATGACATAGCCACCGTTTACAGTAACCGCCATGCT
>CAIOIX010000082.1 GCA_903858445.1 uncultured beta proteobacterium | reverse complement strand
GGGTGCAAATCCACCAGGCGGGCTAACTAAAGAGGTTGTGCATCAATATACTAATGCGTTAAATCTTTGTCACTTTGGTTCGCTTGCAAAAGATCGCTCGCTTTCAACAATCCTGAATGCAGTTCAAGAACTATTAAAAAAATACCCACAAGCACGTCAACATATTCGCGTGCATGCCTCTGGAGCTCCTCTAGATACGTTATCTATAGAAGCAATTAAGCAGTTTGGCTTTGAGGATCTGCTACTTGCTCACGGCCGCTTGGAAAAAGATCCTATAACTGGTAAATCAGGACGTGAGCGGGTGGTTGAAAAGATGCAGGAAGCCGATGTATTGATTTTGCTGCACGGTAATGATGAATGGTGTGCTGAATACATCCCTTCCAAGTTTTATGAATACCTTTGGGCTGATCGGCCTATTTGGGGTATCACCCACCGCAATCCGCAGTTAGACCAGATGCTGTCGGAGAGGGGCGCCTATTTAAGTCATGAAGGTGATGTAGAAGGTATTAATATGGCTTTAGAGCGGATCTGGCTCGATTGGGAGCAAAAGCGCTTATCAGTACCCACTGGAAATCCGATAGGCGTGAAGCAAGCGGTAGATACAATCCTAAGTGTTGTGAAATAAATCCACCTTACTCTTTAGATAACTATGCTGAATATCGTTCTATATTGCTGCACTTTTCGTAAGGACTTGAAGAGAACAGTCAAGCTTGCGCAAAGTATTAAAAAGCACAACAAGGGCAATATTCCCTTCTATATCTCTGTACCTGCAGAAGATGTTGAGTTATTTAAAGAATATCTAAAAGATTACTCCGTCATCATTTTTGATGAAAAAGATATCTTTCAGACAAATCCAAAATTAGATATCCAGAAGCTGTATGAAATTCGTGGTGGCTTAAGACAGCAAGTCATCAAATCTGAGTTCTGGAGATTGGGTATTTCCGAAAACTATTTGGTGCTCGATTCAGACTGCATCTTCATTCGGGATTTTGATGAAAGCGATTTCATCTTTAAAGACAATATTCCTTATTCGGTCATTCATGAGGGGCGCGATGTCCTTCAGGCTACCGAGCGCTTTGGCCCTAAAAAAATACGTCAACATTTTTTAGCGGATCGTGAGCCAATTAAGGCTGCCTTGGGGCGTAAGGGAGTTACTTATGACTTTGGCTATGCTCCGTTCTTGTGGAGTGGAAAAGTTTGGGAGTCTTTGGATACAAATTATTTAACTCCTAATAATATGAATTTCCTTGATGCAGTTTTGCTTTGCGGCTCTGAATTCACATGGTATGGCGAGTCTTTAGTTAATTTCCGTGCTATTCCGATCTATCCGCGCGAGCAGCTGTTTATGCATTACCACTATGAGCATCAATTGTGGGCTCATCAAGTGTTGGGATACAAGGAAGAGCTTCTAGCGCATGATTATTTAGGAGTGGTGTACCAGTCCAACTGGGAGAGCTGGGGTGACTATGGCCCTTCAAATAAGAGCATCCCATCTAGGATCTGGAGATCAGTCAAGCGAGTTCTGAAGAAGACCCAATTCAAGCTCTCTGTATTGCTCGGATTTTTGAATTAAGCACTGATAAACCAAAAACAGTTCCTAAGGAATGCTCAATTTATCTAATGTCACTCTGCTCTGTGTGGAGACGCGTGACCCCGAGTTAGCGCAT
>CAIOIX010000081.1 GCA_903858445.1 uncultured beta proteobacterium | reverse complement strand
TAAGTATGTAACAGAATCACTACTCTGAATCCTTATTACGATCAGGGTATTTACCAATCACTACGCGGAGTATGTATGAGTCTCGACAAAGTCAAACCAGGCAAAAAAATTCCTGAAAGCTTTAATGTCATTATTGAAATCCCCATGAATGCGGATCCAATTAAGTATGAAGTCGACAAAGAAAGTGGCGCGATTTTCGTTGATCGATTTATGGGTACGGCGATGCACTATCCCTGCAATTATGGTTACATTAATAAGACTATTGCTGGTGATGGAGATCCAGTTGACGTTCTCGTCATCACACCGTTCCCGCTGATTCCTGGTGTTGTAGTTAGTTGCCGCGCAATCGGCCTACTCAAAATGGAAGATGAGGCTGGTCAAGACGCAAAATTATTAGCTGTTCCTGAAGATAAAATTTTGCCGATATACACGCATTGGCAAAAACCAGAAGATATCAACCCATTGCGTTTAAACCAAATCCAACATTTCTTTGAACACTACAAAGATTTAGAGCCAGGTAAGTGGGTAAAAGTTGCTGGCTGGGGCGGTGTTGCTGATGCACATGCAGAAATTCTAGAAGGCATCGAGCGCTACAACAAAGCACATCAGTAATTTTTAAATAGTCATAAGTGAAAACATGGTGATTTGAAGTGAGCTCGCAGAAAATTGCCTTAGCCCAAATTAACCCATTACTGGGTGATTTGGCTGGCAATGCGCAGCTTATTCGCAAAGCCTCTGAAGATGCCTTTCAACAGGGCGCTAAGCTTGTAGTTACGCCAGAGCTTTCCCTCACGGGCTACCCTCCAGAAGATTTATTGTTGCGCCCAGCCTTTATCGAGGCTGCGCAACGTCAGCTTGATAGCCTGATGCTCGAGCTTGCAAGCTACCCAGGCCTTACCGTCGTTGTAGGCCACCCCAAAAGAACACTTTCTGGCTTGCAAAACTTCGCCTCCGTCCTACGTGATGGCAAAGTGATTGCAGGCTATGCAAAGCAAGAGTTACCCAATCACGAAGTCTTTGACGAGGTTCGTTACTTTGTTCCCGGCGATCAACCTTGCATCTTTGAATGTGATGGCATTCGATATGGACTGATTCTGTGTGAAGATGCCTGGCATGCCGGACCCGCAAAACAATCTCATGACGCAGGCGCTCAAGTACTGCTCGTACCCAATGCTTCACCCTATCATTTAAAAAAAGAGTCGCTCCGCATTAAAGTATTGCGTCAACATATTGCACTCACCAAAATGCCCCTAGTCTATGTAAATGCCGTTGGCGGGCAAGATGAGTTGGTATTTGATGGGGGCTCGTTCGCACTTAACTCCAAAGGTGAGTTAGCGATGGCCATGCCCCAATTTGAACTTGGTCTTGGGTTTGTCGACATCAATAGCGATAGTGAGTTAGAAAAAGGTAGCGTCGCCTCGCCTTTAAGTGTTGAAGCTCAGGCCTACCAAGCGCTAGTGTTAGGTGTGCGTGACTACATTCAAAAGAATGGTTTTCCGGGTGTCATTATTGGCTTATCCGGTGGCGTTGATTCAGCTTTGGTTTTGGCGATTGCAGTCGATGCCTTGGGTGCGGATAAAGTGCGTACCGTCATGATGGCCTCACGCTATACCGCTGATATCTCTTGGATTGATGCGCGCGAAATGGCAAAGAATCTGAATGTCCAATATGATGAAATTCCCATTAGCGAACCGGTCGATGCGCTTGAGCAGGCTTTAGCAGAGCAATTCAAAGGCTTAAAAATCGATGCCACCGAAGAAAATATTCAGGCACGGGTGCGCGGCACCCTGCTCATGGCTCTTTCCAACAAAACAGGTCGACTGGTCTTAACCACTGGCAATAAGAGCGAAATGGCAGTGGGTTACTGCACGCTCTATGGCGATATGGCTGGTGGCTTTGCAGTGATCAAAGATATCGCGAAAACTTTGGTCTATCGCCTCTGCGCCTATCGCAACAGTATTGCGCCCATTATTCCAGAGCGTATTTTGACGCGCGCACCTTCCGCTGAACTACGCCCCGATCAAAAAGACCAGGATAGCCTGCCATCCTATGAAGTACTTGATGGCATTGTGGAGCGCTATATGGAGCAGAACCAATCGCTCGAGCAAATCATTGCCGCCGGCTTTGATCCTGAGAGCGTTGAGAAGGTAACTCGCCTTATAAAACTCAATGAGTACAAGCGCCGTCAAGCGCCGCCTGGCGTAAGAGTTACCACGCGGGCCTTTGGCCGTGATTGGCGCTACCCCATCACCTCCCAATTTAGAGCCTAAACTAGTCAAAGAGCACTTCAGCCGTTTGATTTTTGCTAGCCTAGCGAGTTCTAGGTATGATTACTGCATTAGGGGGAATAAATGAAACTCATTACATCAATCATTAAGCCGTTCAAACTGGATGAAGTTCGTGAAGCTTTAGCTGGGGTGGGCGTTACTGGCCTCACGGTAACTGAGGTAAAAGGTTTTGGCCGTCAAAAGGGTCACACTGAACTTTATCGCGGTGCAGAGTATGTTGTCGACTTTCTACCCAAGGTAAAAGTAGAGGTAGTAGTTGCAAGTGATCGCGTTGAAGCTGCTATTGAAGCCATTGTTAAATCAGCCCACACTGGCAAAATTGGTGATGGTAAGATTTTCGTTAGCCCAATTGAACAGGCCATTCGAATTCGTACTGGTGAGACCAACGAATCTGCTGTTTAAGAGCATCCAAGTGCGCTAAATAATTTAGCGCAACTGAGAGTCTGAGGAAGATGCGGGCTGACTGATATCACCCGCCTCCAGCACAATAGTTTTTCCATCTAAGTTTGCGGGCCGCACTTTAGCTCCCTGAAAATAGATATCCAACTGAGCGAGTCCTGAGCTCAAAATCTTAAATGGTGGATTCCCATAAAAAGATGCCCCTACACCAGGCTCAATGATTTTATTTTGAGTCTTACCCGAAGCATCTACCACACAAATAACCTGCTTCGTTTTAGTCTGAACATAGACTAGATCGGCAGGCTTTCTGGGAAATGGGGGTTTGTAACTTGAAGCCACTGTATCCGCTGCCGGACAAGCTTCGGACATCGCCGCTACTTCACCGACAGCCTGCGCCGCGAGTGGAGAGGCCATGGGGGTAGATGCCACCGGAGCTGCCTCCACTACCTTCACATCCTCAGGAGGCTGCTCAACTACCTCCTCTTTCATGATGACTATTTCTTCTGGCTTGTCAGCAAAAAAAAGTGGTTGCAGGTTCAGGACGGAAAATACAATCACCGCAATCAAACTTAACCAAATAAAGATTTTTTTCTTTGGTCGCTGCGCTGGAGCGGTTGACCTAAGAGCGGAAGAAGTAAAGGCGGGCTTTACTTCTATCATTTTTTTACTTTGCTTTTGCTCTGACGCTGGGTTTTGTTTTGTCTCTGCCACCACTAATTTATTAGATTCATCTGATGTTGTGGCGATGTCTTTTTGGGGTTCGACTACAAGGTCACCATAATTAATTGCTTCTTCTTCACTAAGACCCAACAGCCTTGCCACTTTTTTAGCAGCTGTCAGCTTAATCTGAACCCCGTAAAAAGAACTCATTTCACCGTTTTCAATTTGCTCAATTTGGCGCACAGAAAGACATGCTTGGCTAGCTAAATCCTTGATACTCAAACCAAGCTTTTCCCGCGCCTTTGTAAAGGCCTCATTGCGAATCTCGAACTGCTTAGATTTTGAATTCACTCACTCAGTCTCAAAAATAAATTGCTAGTTCAGCTTGCAAGCTATTGTTCTAACTTGAAATATTAATGCCAATACAGATATTAGTACCTAACTACCACTAAACCTATTGACCTCAGAGCCAACTGGTTTTTAGCCCAATACCAGCCCACCCAAATCGGACCTCAGGAATTTCTTATGTAATGTTTGCATCGATCCGGGAAGCATTTCATCCATCACTCTTACCTTGTGAATCTTAATAGTTACATCGTCGTTACCCAGTTGCAAGGCAATACCTTTATTAAACAAGCTTTTCACCGACCATGAGCAAACCTCTTCCTCGCGTGGCGTTAAGGCTGCATAGTTTTTCTTGGCCCCAACATTTTCAGAAACGCGCTTGAATTGAGGGCCGTCGAACGCGCTAGTATCTGCAACTGCCTTAAGCGTATTCAAGAAGATGAGAGCAGGTGCTACGAGAATGGGTTCTCGTAAAAGGTTACAGCCGAAGCGCAGCCCTCAACGATATAGCCAACTTCACACAGCATTCGACCCAATGATGTCCGCATTGATTCATCATCGTCAATTAAGTAGCTATGTCCAACAGTATTAGTCATTGAATTCTAAGATAAAGTTAATGGATGTGCCAATGCACTACTGTTAATTTGAAAGGATATTAGTCTTATAGCCAACATTTACCCAACGATATCAAAGAAATACGTACGTTTTAAGTCATTAAATATTGCACTGCAATATTTAAGTGAGATATGCCTTGATCTAAATGGGGTACAGCAAGCCCTTTCTC
This sequence comes from uncultured beta proteobacterium, assembly GCA_903858445.1. Taxonomy (GTDB): domain Bacteria; phylum Pseudomonadota; class Gammaproteobacteria; order Burkholderiales; family Burkholderiaceae; genus Polynucleobacter. The sequence goes on along the minus strand of CAIOIX010000081.1, from coordinate 4,584 downwards.
ACGGCACAATAGAGCCTTTCGACAAATCCTTTTTCTGGAGTAATACAGCATGAAACGCCTCAATGAACGCTCGCGCAACGTCACCGAAGGAGTTGCTCGCGCACCTAATCGCTCAATGTATTACGCCATGGGTTACGAAGAAAAGGATTTCATCAAGCCTATGGTTGGCGTTGCCAATGGCCACTCCACGATTACCCCTTGCAATAGTGGCCTGCAAAAATTAACAGATGCAGCTGTCATGGCTCTTGAAGAAGCGGGCGCTAAAGCACAAATGTTTGGTACGCCAACAGTGTCTGATGGTATTGGTATGGGTACTGAGGGAATGAAGTACTCCCTCGTGTCTCGTGAAGTTATTGCTGACAGCATAGAGACTTGTGTGAATGGCCTCTGGCAAGATGGTGTTGTTGTCATTGGTGGTTGCGATAAAAATATGCCCGGCGGCATGATGGCCATCGCGCGCACCAACGTTCCAGCAATCTATGTTTATGGCGGCACGATCAAACCCGGTCACTTTAAAGGCAAAGAACTGAATATCGTCTCTGCATTTGAGGCGGTTGGAGAATTCACTTCCGGCAGAATGAGTGAGGCCGATCTTAAAGGTGTAGAGCAACATGCCTGCCCTGGTAGCGGCTCCTGCGGTGGCATGTATACAGCCAACACGATGAGCTCCTCTTTTGAAGCCTTAGGCATGAGCCTTCCCTACTCCTCCACCATGGCGAACGAAGACGCTGAAAAAGTAGCTAGCGCTGCCGAATCTGCACGCGTCTTAGTGGAAGCTATTAAAAATAACCTACGCCCACGCGACATCATTACTAAAAAATCGATTGAAAATGCTGTCAGCATCATCATGGCTGTCGGTGGCTCCACCAATGCCGTCTTGCATTACCTCGCTATCACCAGCGCCGCTGAGATTGATTGGACGATTGATGACTTTGAACGTATTCGAAAACAAGTGCCCGTCCTTGTGGATATGAAACCATCTGGCACCTACTTAGCTACCGACCTACATCAAGCTGGCGGTATTCCGCAAGTAATGAAGATCTTGCTGGATGGTGGCCTCTTGCATGGTGACTGCATCACTATTACAGGCCAGACAATTGCCGAAGTCCTAAAAGATGTTCCTGCGGTGCCGCGCGCCGATCAAAAAGTGATCCGCACCTTGGATAATCCGATGTACAAACAAGGTCACTTGGCTATTTTAAAAGGCAATATCTCTCCAGAAGGCTGCGTTGCCAAAATTACTGGTCTCAAGAATCCATCGATCACTGGCCCAGCCCGAGTATTTGATTCCGAAGATGACGCCATGAAAGCCATTATGGAACAGAGAATCAAAGATGGTGACGTGGTTGTAATCCGCTACGAAGGCCCTAAAGGTGGTCCTGGTATGCGTGAGATGCTAGCCCCAACCTCAGCCCTCGTAGGTCAAGGTCTAGGCGAGTCTGTAGGCCTTATTACCGATGGCCGCTTCTCTGGTGGCACTTGGGGCATGGTGGTTGGTCACGTTGCTCCAGAGGCCTACGTAGGTGGCGTGATTGCCCTGATCCATGAAGGTGATTCCGTTACTATCGATGCGCACAAGTTGCTCATCCAGCTTAATGTAAGCGATGAAGAGATTGCTAAGCGTCGTGAAACATGGGTGCAACCAAAACCACGCTATACCCGTGGCTTGCTTGCTAAGTATGCGCGCCTAGCGAGTACAGCTAGTAAAGGCGCTGTAACGGATTTGAATTTAGACTAAAGTTCTAAACTAACATCAAGGCTAAAAAATAAATCCCCTGGGTCGGTCAGATTCAGGGGATTTTTCATTACAGGAACTTCCAATATGCCGGAAGAACCCGAGAAAAGAAAATTAGTGCTTCATCGCTCCGCCACCCATCGCATTCACGGGAAACTTCACTTCCACTTCACCCGCTTTAGCAAACTTGAGCTTTACTGGTACAGTATCTCCAGCAGTGAAAGGAGCCTTGATGTTCATCAACATCAAATGCAAGCCACCTGGCTTTAATTCAACAGCGCCGCCAGCGGGCACAGGAATCTCCTTTAACTGACGCATCTTCATGACATTGCCCTCCATTGCCATTTCATGAAGTTGCACTTCACCAGCAGCTGGCGAGCTAGCAGAAATTAATTGATCAACACCACCTTTGTTCTCAATCTTCAGAAAACCGCCAGCAACTTGTTGGCCCGGAACCGTTGCGCGTGTGTAGGCATTTTCAATCTCCAAACCGCCAATTTTTGCGCTTTGGGCATAAACAGCCGTACCAAATGAAAGTACACAAGCCAATATCGCCAACACTAAAACTTTTTTAGGCTGCGCGATTTTGCCCTTTAATTTTTGACTCATTATCATTACCTTTTTCTGTCAATCGATTTTCATGAAATACTCATTGCCATGCTTAAGTACCACTCCTCGCTTTTCATCCTTCTGACTGCCTGCATGTGTAACTTAGCTTTTGCTGGTATTGAAGTTGGCCAAGTTGCACCTAATATAGAAGGAACTCTTTTGGATGGCAAGGTCTTCTCTCTCAGTGCAAACAAAGACAAAGTCGTTTTAGTCAACTTTTGGGCTAGCTGGTGTGAACCCTGCCGAGAAGAAATGCCCATTATCGAAGCTTATCTAAAGAAACATAAAAATCAAGGTTTCGAGGTGCTCGCAATTACGATGGATAAACCAGCGGATATTGAGCAAGCTAGAAAGATCATACAAAACTATTCCTTTCTATCTGCGGATAAAGAACACATGAACTATTCGGGTTACGGAAGAGTCTGGCGCATTCCAAGCACATTCATTATTGATAAGCAGGGAATCCTCAAAAAGAACGGCTTGATTGGAGACCCCAAAGTAGACTCCAAGCTTCTTGATGAAATAGTGACCCCGCTTCTATCAAACCATTAATCAAAAAAGACTCTCATCCCCATGGATGCAATATAGGATGGGGTTAGCTGAATACCATTAACATTCTGATAAACCGGTAATTGCACATTGGCATAGACTTGAGTCTTCTCACTTAAGCGATAGAGTGCACCAGGAGTTAAGTAAGCCAAAGTACCACCCGTCGCCCATGTATCCGCTGCGGTACCACTATCAGCAGTTTTATTAATCACGTTCAACTGCAGGGTTGGCACCCACTTTTCAAAACCTTGGTAGTTGATGCCCAAATTCATATTGGCAGCGTTGCCTGGTCTATAAGTACCGCCCAGATTGTTATTCACACCAAGCAAGGATCCTGGTATGGATTGAACCATTACTGCCGCTTGATATTGAGCCTGAGCAAAGTACCCCCAATTTTCTAAATCATTAATAAAGCCGAATTTGTATATGCCCGCAATTAAATCAGTGGAGCCGGTTCCAGCCTGAAGGCCAGGGTCGACTGCAACTGCACCACCAGTAACCAATGTTCCAGTTTGGTTTCTGCTGCCAGTTGGCAACTTCACGCCAAACTGAAATCCCCAATCCTTCTGCTCCGCAAAGCCAAAATAGCGGCCGATAATTTTTATATCACCAATACCGGAAGTTTTAGAACTATAAGCGCCATCACCAGGCGCAGGGGGAAGTGACGCACCATCTGCATAAGTCCCAAAGGTGCTGTGATTACGCATGATGTATGGCAATGCCCCAGTAACACCCCAGCTATCGCCATCGTTGTAATCAAGTGAGGCTGTTAAGTAATTATTTTGGGTATAACCCTCTACCTCTGCATTTTGTCCGGTCTTTGGATTTGGGGTATTTGCTGCCTGAGACTGAGAAATGCCCTTAGTACCATAACGCAATTTATTTTGATTGAGGGTGTCATAGCGTACATCCAGCGTCCAGCCCTCATTCATACCCATGCCTTGGGTACCGATATCAGTATTTAAACTACATCCACAGCTAGCGCAAGCGACTGCACCTAAAGCTGGAAATAGCAATGCCATGGTAATGACAATTTTTTTTAACTTCATTTAAAACTCCACACAATTGAACGGCAGCATGACTGCCAATGACATAGCGTCGCTATGCCCCAAAGATTTTTAGGCTTGTGTTGGAGGTGCGGTTGAAGGAGGTGTTAGCCAAACAGCAAGCGGCTTAGGTGAGTGATAAAAAAGCTGAGGCAGCATCGCAAAGGTTTGCGGTGCTTGAAAAGTAAGAGTGGTATTAAATGCTGGCGTGATGGTGGAATGGGCTATGCAATAAGGGCAAGGCTGAATGGGTTGGGATTGATTCAACAACTCGTCACCCTGAACATTAACCTGAATTTTCTCGCCATCAACAGAGCAAACTTCCATCGCGAAACCGTGACCACCCTTTGCTAGCGACACCGCTTGTGATAGCGCTGGCGCAAGTGCACTCATCGTGATTGCAGCAGCAGCAATCCAGTGGATGAGTTTACGGTTACGAATCATCATGTTGTGTATATTTTATCTCAGTTCTATTAAGTCTGATCCATAAAAAAGAGGTCCTAATGAACTGACCCACAAAAGTTGGACACCAAATCCAACTAAAAAGGGTCAGTCTCATGTCCAAATACAGCAAAGAGTTCAAGCTAGAAGTTATTAAGCATTACCTCTCCGGTAAGGGTGGTTTTAAAGCAGTCGGAGATCGCT
>CAIOIX010000080.1 GCA_903858445.1 uncultured beta proteobacterium | reverse complement strand
GTAAGCCCGTAATATCACCCTCTTTTTCAAGGGTTTGCATATTAATTAAACTGATCGTAGAAGCAATGCGATTACTCAAGAAGACATGCTTTTTATCGCCCAAAGGTCTGAAGTTGTGCGCTCCCTTGCCAGTAACAATACGCTTAACTTCTTTGCGATTTTTCCAATCAATCACTTGCACGTTATCTTCACCGGTAATTCCGACCAATAAATACTGGTCACCAGGTGTCATCCACAATCCAGCGGGAGTATTTCCTGTGGGCATCTTCCAAAGCACTGTCTGAGTTGCCAAATCAATCGCGGCTAATTCGCTCGAATCCTGCAATGTAATAAAAGCAATTTTGCTATCCGAAGTGTAAGCAATATGGCTCGGTGTCTTTGCTAGCTTGATAGATTTCGCTAACTTCAGATTAGCCCCATCAGCAGTATAGATATCAACACGATCCAAACGGTTACCGTTAGCAATGAACCATTTGTGGTTTGGTGAATAACCAATTTGATAGGGATCAATAATCTCCGGAATCTTGCCTGTAAGCTCGCCATTAACTGGATTCATCAATTGGACGTCATTGCCCTGCGCATTTGCAATGAGTAAAGTCTTTTGATCGGGCGTAATCATGAGATGGTGTGGTTCTTTGCCAACTGGAACGGTCTTGATTACTTTCCTAGCCTGCATATCAATCAAACTGACACTCGCCTCGGCTGAGTTGAGCACAATGGCGAGCTTGGGCTCAGATAGCATTGGCACTGGTGTTGTCTGAGCAGAAATAAGCGAAAGATGGGTCATCAGACTCAAGAACATTCCAGCCGCAAGACTACAAAAACGATGATTCTGGTGATATTTATACATACTCTATTGTAAGCAATTCAAGAGAGACCTATTGGGGCTCAAAGATAATGGTTTGACCTACCGCAAGCTAGATAGGACTTTTTCCAAGCGCTTAAGAGACATCGGGGTTGGGGTTTTTAGCTCTTGAGCATACAAAGCTACCCGCAACTCTTCCAGTTGCCAGCGGAAGTCTTGTAAAGATTGATCTTCGACCATGGCATAGGATGATGACCCTTTAGAGCCTTGAAGTAATTTTTGCCAAGGGCGGAAAACTGACTCCCAGTCTTTTTGGCACTGAGCATCACGACCAGGATTGGAGCGAAGTTTGTCGATTCTCATCGCTACAGCCTTCAAATAACGTGGTATGTGAACTAACTGAGAATAAGGAACGCCAGATACTAATTTCGGAAAAATAAGACCTTGGATTTGAGAATGAATATCAGCGTAAGCTGTTACCGAGACCGCCTTTGCTTGAGGAAGTTTTTTCTGCAAATCCGCATGCGCTTGAAGTGCATTCAGTGCATGACGTGAAATCTCCTGAGCAATCAGGGCTAAGCGAGGCTTACCTTCCTGCAGTCGTGACTCAAACTGAGCAGAACTGCTTGGCAGAGGGTCTACTAGAAAAGCACGCTCCACGGCCAAATTCAGAATTTGCTCAATTAGATCATCAACCGACCCAACATTAATAAATAAAAGACCTAATTCACGAATTCCAGGCAACTGCTTTTGCAAAGCCTTAAGAGTTTCTTTATTGGCTATTGAGAAGAGACGGCGTAATCCTTGCCAGTGTTGCTTTCTGGCTTCAATCAAGTCATCAAATACTTCTAGATCACAGGCATATATCCGATCTACAAGCGCAGGATAACCAAATAGAGTTCGATTTCCTTTTTGAATTTCCAAAGTTTCAGGTAGCTCTCCAAAAGTCCAAGAGATATAACCGCCTTGCTCTACCTTTCTAACCTGATCACCCGATGGCTTACCCGATATACTGGAATTTTTATTGGCATCGTTTGCAATGCCAAGCTCAACCTGTGCAACCTCTTGGGCAATTGCTTGAAATGCGCTACGAGCCGTCTCGCCATATTCAGCACGCAAGCGGGAGAGGTTTCGCTCTACGTCCAATTGACGACCATGCTCATCAATTAGGCGATAGTTCATCCAAGAGTGAGCCGGTAGTGATTCGGGTCTAAAGTCGGTGCGCTTAATTTCCAAACCCTTTTCTTTGCGAACATCCGCAATCAAGCTGTCCAAATAATCCCCGACTCCAAAGGATTTTTCTTCAATCATTCGCTCAAGAAACAACTTTGAATATTCGGGCAAAGGGACGCAGTGACGTCGTAATTTTTGCGGTAATGACTTGAGCAACAACAAGGTCTTTTCTTCGCACATACCGGGCACTAGCCATTCGCAGCGGCGACCATCAACTTGATTGAGTAAAGTTAAGGGCACAATCAGTGTGACACCATCTTTAGGGCTGCCTGGCTCAAAGTGATAAGTCATACCCAGCTCTGTACCACCAACGATCATCTTTTTAGGATAGCGATCCACCGTAATTCCAGCAGCCTCGTGACGCATCAAATCTACTTTTGCTAAACGCAGTTGAATATCTGGCATTTCACTACTAGGATCAGACCTTCTTAACCATTCCTTCATACCCTCGCGACTCAATATCTCTTTCGGTAGGCGTGAGTCATAAAAAGCAAAAAGCAATTCATCATCAACCAGGACATCAGGCCTTCGTGAACGGTGTTCTAGCGCTTCAATTTCTTTGATTAATTTACGGTTATGCCAAAAGAAAGAAAAACAATCTGGGTATTTTTTCTTGGCATCAGACTCAGTCTCACGCTCAAGTGCGGGCGTATCCATCCTTCCAAACAATTCTTCCTGAACAAGAGCTTGGCGAATAAAGAGTTCGCGAGCCATTACTGAATCATGCGGCTCGAAACGTACCCGCCTGCCGTGATAGATTGGAAGTCCATATAAAGTCCCGCGCTCAAAGGCCATAACTTCACCTTGGCGGTTATCCCAAAATGGCTCGCTTAATGACTTAATGAGGCGATGCGCTGCTACCCGCTCAATCCACTGTGGCTCAATTTTGGCAATGGTACGTGCATACATCCGGTTAGTCTCTTGCAACTCCCCTGCCACAATCCATGCCCCAGCCTTTTTACCAATCGTGGAACCAGGCCAAATAAATGGCCTAATACCGCGGGCGCCAATATATCCCCCCGTTTTGCTACCGCGTTCTTGTGATTTTTCATCTTCTTCTTTTTTAGCAACGTAACCAAGTAAACCTGTAAGCAAAGACAAGTGGACTTGCTCATAAGTAGCGGCCAGCTTATTTTCCTTCCAACCTTTTTCACCAAGCATGGTGTGCAGTTGGCCATGCACATCGCG
>CAIOIX010000079.1 GCA_903858445.1 uncultured beta proteobacterium | reverse complement strand
CTTTTTTTCATCTGACTCTGTCGATCTCAAAATTTGCGCTTGTTGCTGTAAGGCTTCAATGACGCAATTCCCATTTGGGCAGTCTCGCTCAGGAACATATAAACAAGACCCTTTTGGAAAATTGATGTAATGCCACTGAGCAGTAATCTTGGTTGCATGCTCATCTGGCCAGGTGGAGATGCTTACTAGGGATGAGCCAGGCTCCAGGCTTAACAATTTATTAATTTCAGACTTAGCTTTGGGGGATAACTGGGCTTGGGCAACTTGAGCGACTACTTGATGCCCTTCGATTCCCCATGCCAAAGCTGCCTTTAAGAAAAGCAACTGAAGTGAAATGATGAGAATTGATTTAATTGTGAAAGTCATTTTCTGCATACGCCTAATGTAGCGCCTCAATAGACTTCCTGTAGTTGGGATTGGATTGTCAGCCCAATCGTTTCTAGTCTTTAAGGGCTTCCATAGTGAATTCGCCATTATCGCTAGTGGTACTAGTTTTATTTAGCTCGTAGTACGTGGGTGCAGTTATCAGCGCCAAAGGGTTGTTCATATCGGCCGCAATCATTTCAGAATCATTGGGTGAAATAATGAAGCGATAAGTTTTGCCACTGTCAAATTGATAGCTGTGAGAATACGTGCCTAAAGAACCAGAAAATGTAGCATCCATCTTGAGGGTATGGACCCCCGCCGAGGTATTAGTTGTACAGCTTTTTCCGTTAAAGATAACGCAGACTTTAACGTTGTCCACATAGACTTGGGCATTTTTTGTGATTCCAAGCATCTTATTGGCACGGTTGAAAATCAGAGTTACATCCCCTCCTGGGTTTACGGGAGCTGCGCCTTCTTGAATCATCATGCCTTGACAGCCAGCTACTAAGGCAAGAAAGCTCAAGGAGAGCCATTTTTTATATGTCATCTTTAGTCTTATGTGTCTAAATGGTATTTAGTAATATTACTTCAAAATAGCTCTGCTACAGGCGGTAATGTGGCCGGATGTATAGTATCCAAGCGCCCTCATTTTTAGAAAATCATCATGAAAATTTTTCCTCTAACTGTTTTGCTTGCGTCGTTGTTGAGTGCATGTGCGGGTTCAGTGTCGATTCATTCAAGACCGGCGGGGGCTTTAATTAGTAGCAAAAATGAGACCTTGGGTATTTCGCCGGTAAGGGTTACCTTTGATTCCGAGATTGGCCAGTCTTTTCAAAAGTCGGGAGACGACTGTTACCAAGCCCCTTCATTCACAGCCCATTGGGCAAGTGGGGCTGTTGCCTCATCACCTGCATCACTCTTGTGTCGAGGACGTGATGGCAATTACAAAATTTTCATTAGAAGACCAGCTCATGCCCCGGATCTCAAAAAAGATCTTGATGCTGCAAACACTCCAGCAGCGCTCATGGCAAGAAGGCGGGAATATATGATGGAATATCACCCGGGTGGATTAATGCCTGCAGATGATCCCGATCCAAATTACGTAACTGTTGATGATATTGAGAATGTTGGACGCATGGTGGAGGATCGAAAGTCACTCCAGGTGGGGCCAAATGATTAAAGAAAAGTTCTGCCTCTTTATGCTAGAACCCTAAGGGTGTTTCAAGAAGCTCAAAAGAAAAAGCTACCCGTGAGGGCGGCTTTTGTATAACTGGTGGGTCGGGCGAGATTCGAACTCGCGACCAACGGGCTTAAAGATGTCTGATTGGAGACAGGTTAGTAAATTGCTTAAACCTAGTTACTACTCTCCAATCGCTCCATAATCAGGTTAGCGAGAATGGATTCATCGCCATTAAAAGCTAGCTCCATGGCTCGATAAATTTGCTCTTGCTCTAGATCGGAGTAGTCCAGTTGATAGCCGGCTGATTGACTGAGTTGGGAGATAAAAATGCGTTGTACCCGACCATTCCCCTCTCTGAATGGGTGTAAGGCGTTTATTTCTGATAGGTAGTGAGCCAGTCTTTTTGATAAAGCGTCGGCATCTAACCCCTTAAGCCAGTTTTCATGGGCTAATTTATTAAAGATATTGTTGGCCGCAGATTCAATAAAGCGTACATTGGCAAAGCGACTATTACCGCGACTAATATCTACTGTACGAATCTTTCCTGCCCAGTCATAAACATCTTGAAAGAGAGCTAAGTGAATGCGTTGTAGATGGGCTAAGTCAAATTGACCCGTGACGGAATTTTCTAAAATCTCAATTGAGCGCAAAGTAGATAGCTCGCCCTCATAGGCGTCTAAATCTTCTGCGTTAGTTATTTCTGCTTTATTTCGTAGTACGTCTGTACCTGGGTAGCAGTAAGTGTCATCCGCGTCGTAGCGTGACATAGCGTTGCTTTGTTTCTTCCAATATTTGCGCAATACTCTTTTTGCCAGCAACGTAATCAGTGAGGTTTTGCTCTAACTGTTTAGTGGGAGTAATGCCTTCAATCCGAGCAGAGGCCACAGCGTTAGAAACGTTGTATTGGCGGACCTGAGATTGGTTGGCAAACTTAGATGGCATGCATCTATTTTAGTGGATTTAAGCCTGATTTCCTAGTCAAAAAATAGCCCTAAAGCAGGGTTTAAAGTGCTATTTGGAGAGATGATGTAGGTAATAAAAAAGCCCCGCAAAAGCGAGGCTTAGTAATGCTGGTGGGTCGGGCGAGATTCGAACTCGCGACCAACGGATTAAAAGTCCGCTGCTCTACCGACTGAGCTACCGACCCAGTAAAGACAGAAATTATAGCAAGAATTGGAAGATGCCCCCTAGGTTAGTGGGTAGAGGGCCTCAACGCCTTGTAGTTACAAGTGCGCTAGGAATTTATGCGCCGGGCAACTGGTGGATTTTTGGAAAAATAATCTTTAATTCCCCTCAGAATAGCCTCGGCAATTCGATCTTGATAGGCGTTGTCGTTGAGCCGTGCTTCTTCCTCAGGATTGCTGATAAAAGCAGTCTCTACCAAGATCGAGGGGATGTCTGGGGCTTTTAGAACAGCGAAGCTTGCTTGTTCAACCCTTCCCTTATGGAGTGGTGCAAAACCACTAATTCGCTTCAGAATGGAGTTGCCCACCTGTAAGGAGTCTTTGATTTGGGCTGTCGTGGACATATCCAGCAAGATGTTTGCTATCTGGCGATCCTGAGTCTTGATATTGATGCCGCCAATCAAATCAGAAGCATTTTCCTTATTGGCCATCCATCTGGCCATAGTGCTACTGGCACCCATTTGTGAGAGTGCGAAGACGGAGGCCCCTTTGGCATGGGTTTCTATGAAAGCATCTGCATGAATAGAGACAAACAAGTCGGCTTGCACGCTGCGGGCTTTTTGTACTCGCATATTCAAGGGTACAAAGTAATCGCCATCTCTTGTGAGGAAGCATCGCATATAAAACTCATCTTCAATCTTGTCCCGCAAACGCTTGGCAATAGAAAGTACTACATGCTTTTCTTTGGAGCCCATCGAGCCAATTGCTCCTGGATCTTCGCCACCATGACCAGCATCAATCGCTATCGTAATTAGGCGTTTGTATTTGGCTGGTTGGGGAGCTTCTTTGATTTCTGGGATTGCTTGCGCAACGGGAGCGCTGGGTTTCTCTAACCGGTCTTTTTTAGTGGCGAACTGCGCAATGAGATCAATCTCTTCATTAGATTTAACAAGCGCGCTTTCTTTTCGGGCACTACTCTTAACTAATTCCATTAGAGGATCTGGTGGCGTGCTTGGATATAGATCAAACACCATACGATACTGATATTCAGCAACTGGATCTAGGGTATAGAGCTGGGGATTGATGGGTTCTTTTAAGTCAAATACTAAGCGCACTACATTCGGCTGAAATTGGCCAACCCGAATTTGTGAAACATAGGGGTCATTAGGCTTTACCTTTGCCACTAAATCCTTGAGGGTGGGATTGAGCTCTAAGCCCTGCACATCCACGACTAAGCGGTCTGGGTTCGTCAATATCTGCTGTGTAATCGGCAGTGGTTTATCTGATTCAAGGGTGATACGTGTGTAATCCTCTGACGGCCAGATGCGCACTCCCAGAATCTTGGCGCCCCAAGCAATATCAACCTCAGTCAGCAGTAGGGCAAAACTAAGGGCTTTGGCGGAGATCTTAAGAACTTTCCGCCTAGCAATATTAAGTTTATTGCCAGTCATCTTGCTTCTTCAAAACAGTGACACCTTGCTCTGAAAGCGCATTGAGCTTAATGTAGCGCTCACTTTCTTGTTTGCCTGCTGAGAGTTGAATTTGCATATCCAATGCAGGTAATGATCCTTCTGCTTTTTCTGGCCACTCAATGAGGCAAAATCCCGGAGCATCAAAATATTCGGCAAACCCCGCTTCTTGCCACTCCAATGGATCACGTATGCGATAGAGGTCGAAGTGGTGGGCTGTTACTGTGGTGGTTTGATGTGATTCTTTGCCCTCAATTACTAATGGGTAGGGTTCACACAAAGTGTAAGTGGGGCTCTTGACTCGACCAGCGTATCCCATGCCTTGGATGAGGTAGCGCGCAAAAGTCGTTTTGCCGGCCCCGAGATCACCCTCTAAGGAGATGTTGAGATGCCCCTGTGAGTCTTGTTGTAAAAATTGACCGATACCAAAGGCAAGCGCTCTGGCTAGCTGGGCGGTATCGGCTTCTTCCCTACAATGCTGAGTAATGGATTGAATTGGTGTTTGAGTCACTGGGGCTTGATTTACCGGTTTTATGCTATCTAAGTAGTTTATTCAATTATTGCGCTACATTCCTATTCAATATGCAATCTTCAGCCACCCCCCAATCTTTTGATGAGTCCAATTTGCGTGATTGGCTTGGGGAGCAGGCTCGAGGTTTTGGTTTTGACGGCCTACGTATCACGGATACACAGCTTGGACCTGCTTCGGAGCGTCTTCAGGAATGGCTGGCAGAAGGGCGTCATGGAAAGATGGAGTACATGCAGCGCCATGCGGTCCTACGCTCAGATCCTCAGTTATTGGTACCGGGTACTGTCAGGGTGATTTGTGTGAGCATGAATTACCTCTCTCCCCAGATAGATTTTGAGCATGAGTGGCGACAGATCAAAGATCCTGCGCAAGCAGTGGTCTCGATGTATGCCCGAGGTCGCGACTATCACAAGGTTTTGCGCAATCGCCTGCAAGAATTTGCTAAAGCTATTGAGGAGCATATCGGTACATTGGGATATCGTGTATTTACCGACTCAGCGCCGCTCATGGAGGTAGAGTTGGCGCGCAAGGCAGGCCTAGGTTGGCGTGGGAAACATACTTTATTGCTCAACCGTGAATCTGGTTCCACTTTCTTTTTGGGTGAGATCTTGGTGGACGTGCCATTACCAATTGATCAAGAGGAGGAGTCACATTGTGGTACCTGTCGTTCTTGTATAGATGTATGTCCGACTCAAGCGATTACTGCCCCTTATCAATTAGACGCAAGGAAATGTATTTCCTATCTGACGATTGAGAACCCTGATGCCATTCCGGTAGAGTTTCGTCGCGCTATGGGTAATCGTGTCTATGGATGCGACGATTGCCAACTGGTTTGTCCTTGGAATAAGTTTGCTAAGCGTTCTGAGTTACCAGACTTCGCTGAGCGTCACGGCTTAGGTAGTGCCAGCCTACTGCAGCTATGGTCATGGACGGAAGAGAATTTTGAACGCCGCCATGAGGGAAGTGCAATTCGACGCATTGGCTATACAAGATGGCGTCGCAACCTAGCTGTCGCTATGGGCAACGCTCTCCTTTCAGATGGCACCTCTGAACTCGATAAGGGCTTAATACGCGCAGCGCTCCTGAGTGCTTTGCCGAGCTCAGCCCCCTTGGTTGCAGAACATATCGGGTGGGCTTTATCCTCACCTACGAATTGAACGCAGTATTGATTCAGCTTTTACAATAAACCAATGCCTTCTTCTGAAAACCTGCCTTACTTAGATCCCAGTGAGATCCCATTAGAGGGTTCTGCTGCACAACGCTTCAAAAGTCGTAGCGACGCATTCTCATCTGGTCTTAGGGATGCGGCTGGTGCCCCTGCTATGGTGCTCTTTGCCGGGATGGTGGGTTTTGGTGCCATGGGAAGAACGAACGGTATTGACGGATGGTTTACTGCGCTCAGTAGTCTATTGATGTTTGCTTTGCCGGGACAGGTTGTTCTGATGGAGATGGCGATCACAGGATCCTCTGTTTTGGCGATCGCTTTGGCAGTCACCTTAACCTCAACTCGCTTTGTCACGATGACGGTGACACTGTTTCCGCAGTTTCATGAAAAAGATCGAAATCTCAGTCTTTATGCGCACGTTCATTTGCTAGCCATGACAGCCTGGGCTGTTTCCATGAAAGAGTTCGTATCAATTGAGTCCAAGCATCGTTTAAGTTATTTTTTGGGTCTTGGTTTGTTATGTTGGTTAATCTCTGTGCCAGGGACGATATTGGGGTACTTCTTAGCGGGCCTAGTACCAGCAGCGGTAACCCTCGGTTTAGTATTTATTAACCCTCTATTTTTCTTACTTACTTTCACTGAGGTTAAGCCTTGGATTAATCGTATTGCTATTGGATTAGGGTGTCTGTTGGGCCCAATCTTTACTTTGCTGGATCGTGATACGAGTCTATTAACCACAGGCATCGTCGCTGGAACGATTGCGTATCTGGTGGATCGAAAATTGATACGCAAGAGAGCCGGAGTCATTGGATGATGAACGCCTCTCTTCAAGGTTGGGGTCTATGGCTCGCTTTAGCGGGAGCTTGTGTTGGCACCTATGTGTGTCGCGCTATTGGCGTATTGCTTTCTGGACGTATTAACCAAGATAGTGAAATCTTTCGCTGGCTAGCAGCGGTCACTTATGCGATGGTGGCAACCTTGGTAGTGCGCTTAGTATTATTTCCGGTTGGTCTATTGGCTACTGTGCCGATGTGGATTCGAATTCTGATTTGCGTATTGAGTATTGGGGTAATGATCTCCAGCCCAAAACGCCGCTTGGTACCAGCCTTATTAACCGGCACACTCTTGCTAGTATCTTACGGCGCACTACGCTAAATCAGTTTTCAAATAAATGTGCCGCCAAGATTTGTGCAATATGCACAGCATCTCTTTGAGTGCCATCATGAATTTGATGGCGACAGCTCGTGCCATCGGCTACTACCCAGCTATCTGGTGATTTACGAATAGCAGGCAAGAGACTTAACTCTGCCATTTGCTTGGATACCTCAATATGCTCTGCCTCGTAACCAAAACTACCGGCCATTCCGCAGCAAGAAGATTCAATGAGTTTGGGATCGGCACCAGGAATAAGTTTTAAAAGCTCCATGGCGGGTGTGACTGCAGCAAAAGATTTTTGATGGCAGTGACCATGAAATAAAACAGGGCGTGTCGCGGCCTTGAGATGAAGTTTAAGCTTGCCAGTCCTTACTTCGCTTGCAAGAAACTCTTCCAACAATTGAGCTTGTTTGCTAACGGTTACTGCGGATTCACCAAAGCCCATCACCAGCGCTTCATCTTTTAAAGTAAATAAACATGAAGGCTCTAAGCCAATAATCGGAATACCTTTTTCGGCATAAGGCGCTAGGTGACTGACTAATTCCCCTAAAGTTTCTTTAGCCTTGTCGACCATACCTGCAGCAAGATAGGTTCTGCCGCAACAAAATTCTTTAGAGCAAGTACTTTTAATCTGAGTCCGCTGTTCAGACTTATTTTTCTGCGGAATATGTACGCGGTAACCCGCTTCTTTGAGAACCTTAAGAGCCGCTTGTAGGTTCTCATTCTCAAAGTAAGCATTAAAGGTATCAGCTAGTAATACGACGCCTTTACCGGTACCTTGCGTATCCGCCAGTTGTACTGGTGTGAAGTGGTAAGTTGCGACTGCTTTTTTATTGCTCCAGAAAGTATCTTTTTTCCAGGTTGGCAAGCTTCGTTGCGCAGAAATACTCATCAGCCATTCCTGAACTTTGGCGATAGGTGCAAAGTGGTTGCGCAGGTTCAGTAAAGCAGGAAGCCCAGGGAAATTGCTAATCATCGAGGCATACTTTGGTAGATAGGCAACTGCTAAATCACGCACAGAATGACCAACCCGCTTTTTATAAGCTGAAAGAAACTCAATTTTCATCTTGGCCATATCAACGCCGGTAGGGCATTCACGTCGGCAGGCTTTACAGCTCACACACAATTCCATGACATCTTTAACTGCATCACTCCCTAAGGGTGAGTCATCTTTGATGTCGAGTTGATTGGATAGCGCTAGACGTAAAGTATTAGCACGACCGCGTGTCAGGTGCTTCTCATCGCGAGTGACGCGATAACTAGGGCACATCACCTCAGCATCAAACTTACGGCAGTGTCCATTGTTATTGCACATCTCCACTGCTTTAGCCAAGCCCATTGCTGGGTCGCCACCCGTTCCGGGCGCGCTCGTTTCTTCAGTAATGGGATTGTTTTGGACATTCCAAGCTGACCAATCTAATGCCGGTTGCAGGGGTATGACTTTGTAGCTGGGCGGAAAGCGGAAGTAGCTTGAATCATCCATCTTGGGTGGATTGATGATCTTGCCCGGATTAAATAAGCCGTGAGGATCAAAAGCATTCTTAATCTCTGCAAGTGCCTCGGTAATTTTTGGGCCAAATTGCCAAGAGATCCACTCGCCACGACAGAGGCCGTCGCCATGCTCACCACTATAGGCGCCTTTGTATTTGCGCACCAACTCTGAAGCTTCTTCTGCAACCGCCCGCATTTTCTGGGCACCATCACGACGCATATCCAAAATAGGGCGGACATGCAAGGTGCCAACAGAAGCGTGGGCATACCAAGTACCGCGTGAACCATGTTTGGTAAAGACATCAGTTAATGCCTGGGTGTATTCAGCAAGGCTTTCAAGGGGTACTGCGCAGTCTTCAATAAAGCTCACTGGCTTACCATCGCCCTTGAGGCTCATCATGATGTTCAGACCGGCTTTGCGCACTTCCCATAAATTTTTCTGGGGGGCTGCATCTGGCATTGCAACAACCGAGCCTGGCAAGCCGAGGTCGCCCATTAAGTCTTGTAATGCTTTTATTTTCTCAAGCAAAGGCGAATGTGATTCCCCGGAAAACTCCACCAATAAAATGGCTTCTGGAGTCGGACTCTTGGGGTCTATTAAAGCGGTCTCAATAGTTTTCTGAAAGCTAGGATTGCTGCGCGCCAGATCAATCATGGTGCGGTCTACGAGCTCTACGGCAGTAGGCCCTAACTTCACAATATGCTGCGCACTATCCATAGCCTTGAAGAAGCTGGCAAAGTTCACAACACCTAATACTTTGTGTTGTGGCAGTGGTGCAAGCTTGAGCTGCAATGACTTGAAGTAGGCTAGCGTACCTTCGCTACCAACTAAAAGATGTGCCAAGTTAACGCTACCATCTTGTGTATACGGCAATTCACTTTGCGGGTGAAATACATCTAAGTTATAGCCGGCAACTCGCCTGAGGACTTTCGGAAAATGCGCTTCGATTTCAGGATGGAGCTTGTCAGCTAGGCCTTTAACAAAATCGCCTAATTGTTTTGCGGCGCCAGAGCTATTGGCATAGTTGCCAAACTGGGCAACCTGACCATTAGCAAGCCAGGCATCAATTCCTAGGACGTTATGCACCATATTGCCGTAAGCAATGGAGCGGCTACCACAAGAGTTATTGCCAGCCATGCCACCAAGCGTAGCTTGCCCAGCAGTAGACACATCTACTGGATACCAAAGACCATGTTGTTTCAGTGAGGCATTTAGATGATCCAGGACGATGCCTGGCTCAACCTCAACATAGCCTTTATCAAGATTGAGATCTAAAACGTTTCTAAAATATTTAGTGTTGTCGATCACCAATGCAGCACCAGTAGTTTGGCCGCATTGGCTAGTACCACCCCCACGGGGTAGTACGGGGACTTTTAGCTCAGCTGCTATCTGTAGCGCGTTTGCAATATCTTCCTCAGTCTTAGGAACCAGTACGGCGATTGGCATCGCCTGGTAAATCGATGCATCCGTAGCATAGCGCCCACGGCTGGCGGTATCTGTCATTACTTCACCAGAAGTTTCCTGGCGCAAGCGTTTGGCTAATGGCTCTTGATGGATCAGCCATTCTTGGAGTGCAAGGGGCTTGTTCATACTTTGCTAGTCTCACAAGAAAGAGGTTGGGTATTGAGGGCTTCAGTTTTTAGAAGCTCAATCACAACATCACGTTTGTTCATGACATGCTGAATCATGACTTTGCGCATACGCTCGCTATCGCGCGCTTTAAGGGCATCGATCATTTCTTGATGTTCCTCAACAGCTTTTTCCCATTTCACGCCATTTTGATTGGAGCGAAAACGTAAAGCCTCTATACGCGCATTGACTTGTGAAAAGAGCTGAGTCAAAACAGGGTTGTTAGCCGCCTGATTAATAAGGTGATGAATTCTCAAGTTCAACTTGTAATAGCTCGACAAATCACGACGTGCATAAGAGGCCATCATTTCATATTGAAGCGCCTCCAATTCCGAGAGAGTTGCTACGCTAATATTTTTGGCGGCCAATTCGCCTGAGTAGCCTTCTAGCTGAGCAATAACATCAAAGGTATGGACCACGCTCTCATGGCTGAGTTGAATGGCAATTGCACCGCGGTTCGCGATTAACTCAACTAAGCCATCAGCAGCCAAGCGTTTAATGGCCTCTCTAATTGGTGTACGAGAAACATGGAGGCTTTCAGCTAATTCACGCTCATTGAGTTTGCTGCCAGGGAGGATGACCCCCTCTACCAATAAAGATCTCAACTTTTGGAAAGTAGCTTCATGCAAATTTTGCGCATTGGCTTGTACCGTGACGACCATGGTTTAACCCTATATTTGTATACAAATTTACTAATGTTGATAATAAATCATAAATAATGCCTATATGAGCCTTTATTCTGATGTTTTAGTAATATTTTTTGCATACAAAAATAGAAAAATCATGAAAATTGTCTTACACTTAATCCACTATTAACCATAAAACCAAGCGAGACAATCCATGCTGAAACTTGATAACCACTTGTCTGGACGCCATTTTTTACATATTCCAGGTCCAAGTCCAGTACCGTCGCGCGTTTTGCGTGCCATTAGCTACCAAACCATTGACCATCGTGGTCCAGAGTTTGGCGAGTTTGGACTCAAGGTCTTGGCGGGTATTCAGAAGATTTTTCAAACTAAGCAACCAGTCATTATTTATTCCGCATCTGGCACGGGTTCTTGGGAGGGTGCTTTAGTAAATGTGCTGAGCCCTGGCGATAAGGTCTTGTTTTATGAAACTGGTCAGTTTGCTAATTTATGGCGCGCTTTGGCTAAACGTCTTGGTTTAGATGTGGAAGTGGTTGGTAAGGCAGGTCAAGACACTTGGCGCTGGGGTGTGGATGCATCTGTAATTGAAGAGCGTTTGCGCAAAGATACTGGCCACGAAATTAAGGCAGTGTGCGTCGTTCATAACGAAACGTCCACTGGGGTGACATCCAATATCGCTGCGGTTCGCAAGGCAATCGATTCTTTAAAGCATCCCGCCTTATTGTTAGTCGATAGCGTATCGGGCTTAGGTTCTGCGGAGTATCTTCATGATGAGTGGGGCGCTGACGTCACTGTTTCTGGGTCGCAAAAAGGCTTGATGTTACCCCCTGGGATTGGTTTTAATGCCTTATCACCAAGGGCGATTGAAGTCAGTAAAAGCAACAAAATGCCTAGAGCCTATTGGGCTTGGGATGAGATTTTGGAGTCGAATAAAACAGGCTTCTGGCCAACCACTCCCAGTACTAATCTAATGTATGGTTTGCATGAGGCCTTGGATATGATGATGGCCGAGGGTCTCGATACCATTTTTGCCCGTCATCAGCGTCTGGCCGAGGCATGTCGCCGAGCAGTCACAGCATGGGGTTTAGAGCTCCAGTGCCAAGATGAGGCGTGCCACTCTCCTGTACTTACTTGTATTGCAGTGCCTGAGGGTATGGATGCGGATGCTTTGCGTAAGCATGCTTTGACTAAATTCAACCTTTCGTTGGGTACTGGCCTTGGCAAAATTAAAGGTAAAGCCTTCCGAATTGGTCATTTGGGTGATTGCAATGAATTAAGTTTAATGGCCGCTTTGAGCGGGGTGGAGATGAGTTTGGGTGCTATGGGCTTTAAACCCAAGGCTAGTGGGGTGGTTGCAGCCCAAGAGTTCTTAAAGTAAGCCGCCATACAACCTATAATTGAGCAAATTCACTAAATATCAAGGTGCCTAGGGCACATTGATGACATTTGAGACAGAAAGATCAAGAAACATGTTAGCTACTAAACCATATTTGACCCAAGCCGATGTTCAAAAGATTTTGGATGCCGCCAACACCTTCGCCACTGAAAATAACTTGGCCGTGACTATCGCGGTTTGTGATGATGGAGGTCATTTATTAGGCTTGATTCGTCGTGATGGTTGCGCTCCTGTGTCTGCCTATATTGCTCAGGAAAAAGCGCGCACTGCTGCGATGGGTAAGCGCGAGAGTCGCGTTTATGAAGAGATTATTAATAACGGCCGCATTTCTTTCTTGTCAGCCCCGCATATTTCGGGGATGTTAGAGGGTGGGGTCAATATCGAGGTAAATGGGTTTACCATCGGCGCAGTCGGCGTTTCCGGCGTTAAATCGACCGAGGATGCTGCCACCGCTAAGGCCGGCATTGCGGCCATCTTGTAAGTTATCTTGACTAATACTGCTACTGAAATAAACAACTCCACAGGGGCCGCTGATAGCAGCGCCCCTGAAGCAACAATCACTTTTGCTGATTTTGGTTTAGACCCGAAGATACAAAAAGCGGTGTCTGAACAGGGCTATACCATCCCAACGCCGATTCAAGCTAAATCTATTCCACACGTATTGGCGGGTAGTGACTTGATGGGTGCTGCGCAAACGGGTACCGGCAAGACTGCCGCATTTGTATTGCCGATCATTCAAAAAATTCTGCGTCATGCTAGCAGTAGTGCCTCGCCTGCACGCCATCCGATTCGAGCATTAGTCTTAACGCCAACGCGTGAACTGGCTGTGCAAGTTTCAGAGAACGCCGCGAACTACTCAAGGCATACGGATTTACGTGCTGCTGTGGTCTATGGTGGTGTAGATATGAAAGAGCAAGTTTCAATCTTGCGCAATGGAGTTGAGATCTTGATCGCAACTCCAGGGCGATTGCTCGATCATATTGGCTCTAAAGTTGCAAACTTATCGCAAGTTGAAATACTGGTGTTGGATGAAGCAGATCGCATGCTTGATATGGGCTTTTTGCCTGACTTACAGCGCATTATTGATTTAATTCCAGCGCAACGCCAAACCTTATTATTCTCAGCAACCTTTTCTCCCGAGATTAAGAAGCTGGCACAGAGTTATTTGCGTACTCCGGTGACAGTTGAGGTGGCGCGCCAAAATGCGGCAGCTGACACCGTGAAACAGGTGGTACATATGGTTTCTTCTGGTGATAAGCAACGCGCTATCGTGAGAATTTTAGAGTCTCGTACACGTCAAGGTTTATCTCGTCAGTGCATCATCTTTACCAATAGCCGTTTAGGTTGCGCAAGACTATCTCGCGCTCTTGAGCGTGATGGTATTAAAGCGGGCGCTATTCATGGTGATAAGAGTCAGGGTGAGCGCACCTTAACCCTCGATGCCTTTAAGTCGGGCGCAATCGAAGCCTTGGTTGCAACGGATGTTGCTGCACGCGGTTTGGATATTCCAGATATGCCTTGCGTCATTAATCATGAGCTGCCATTTAGTGCGGAAGACTTTATTCACCGGATTGGTCGTACTGGCCGTGCCGGCAGTAAAGGCGATGCGATTGCCTTAGTCGATGCGAGCGAAAAGCGCCTGCTTGACGATATCGAAAAGTTGATGAAGCGTAAGCTGGATGTTCAGCCTCTTCCTGAAGGAAGCTCTTCACCAAGCCCAAGTTCAGTGGGACAGGCTAGAGCCTCATCAAGATCCGCTTCGCCAGCAAAAATATCAGACCCCTTTTTCTATCAGCCTTATGAGCCTAGCCCCACATCTCAGTCATCAGCAGGCATCGCAAATACTGAAGAGAAAAAAGTGGGTATTACGCCTGCCAAGCCAGCAGTTGGTGCTTTGCTCGGTGGTTTTAAGAAAAAATAATGTTGCAGTAATGCGCTCGTATTACTCAGTTTCATTGCTCCAAAAACTCTGTTATTAGATTGCAATTTTCCATGCTTGAGTGGCCGCTAGTAGCCACTCAGGAATCGAAATATCTTTTCTGTTCGGTAAATTCTTCAAACCCAAATGTTTGCCTGCCCTTTGCATTTCAGTCAGCGTGCTTTTGGGATCCTGTGTATTAATTTGAGTTGCTAAAGTTTGTTTACTGAGTTTTTCACCATGCTCATCTAAAACTAGCGGTAGGTGCAAGTATTGTGGGTGCTGATAGCCCAATAAATAACGCAGATGGACTTGTCTAGCGGTATTGCTGAGTAAATCCTCTCCGCGCACGATGTGTGTGATGCCCTGTACGGCATCATCAACTACTACTGCTAATTGATAGGTAAATAAACCATCATTGCGCCGTAGAACAAAATCACCCACTGCTTGATTGAGATTTTCTTCTTGGGGCCCAAGGCGCCTATCCTCAAACTCAATAATGCAATTTTTGGGAAGGGCTAATCTCCAGGCTACCTTCTTGCTGTGGTCTACGCGTTCGCTCAGGTTATTAATTTTTATCTGAGCGGGTCGGCAGGTCTCTGGGTAGATCATCTCTTGGTTGCGGGGAGTTTCAATTCCTTGGGCCTCTAGGGCGCTGGCAATAGTTTGACGGGAGCAGGTGCAGGAATATAGGCATTTAAGCTTATTTAAGCCTTCCAGTGCCTTTTGATAGCCTTCTTGGCGCTGGGATTGCCAAGTGACATCCTCGTCCCATACAAGGCCGCAGGCAAGCAATTGACGCATGATTTCCTGGTCAGCTCCAGCTACGCATCTTGGCCCGTCTAAATCCTCCATCCTCAGCAGCCATTTACCCTGATTTTTTTTGGCATCTAGCCAACTTCCAAGGGCTGCTACGAGCGAGCCTGCGTGCAGAGGTCCGGTAGGCGAAGGCGCAAATCGCCCGCGATAGGCGTCGGCTGGGGGTCAAGGATTTTTTGGTTCGTACACAGCTGAAATGATCTCATGGCTTTACCCCGTTTTGTTCATCTTCGTCTTCATTCCGAGTTTTCAATTACGGATGGGGTCGTGCGCATAGACGATGCAGTGGCCCAGGCCGAAAAAGATGAGATGGGCGCTCTAGCCCTGACCGATTTGAGTAACTTATTTGGCTTAGTGCGGTTTTATACTGCCGCCCGCTCTCAAGGCATTAAACCGATTGCTGGGGCCGATGTTTGGGTTAGTAATGCCCAAGATCCAGATCAACCTCATCGCTTGCTGTTATTGGTACAAAGCCATTCCGGTTATCTAAATTTGTGCCAGTTGCTCAGTCGAGCATCCTTAGATAACCAATCTCGCGGTCGTGCTGAGGTGGATCCTACATGGTTTACTGAGCCTGCCGCTAAGGCTGAAGATAAGCAGGCCAATAAAACCTTAGCCTATGGTTTGATTGCTTTGTCAGGCGGGCGTTGGGGTGATGTTGGTGCCGCCCTCCTAGCGGGGCAAGAAGATCAGGCTAAAGCTGCGGCAGCTCGTTGGGCCAAGATTTTCCCGGATTCCTTTTTTATTGAGGTGCAACGTGGCGGGCACCCGCAAGATGAGCAACATTTGCAGTTAGCTTGTCACATGGCAAGCGCGATGGATTTGCCGGTAGTAGCTACGCATCCCGTGCAGTTTATGCAAAGAACTGATTTCATAGCTCATGAAGCACGTGTCTGCATTGCTGAGGGTGAGCTCTTGGGTAATCCCCGTCGTCAAAAGAAATTTAATGAAGAGCAGTATTTTTTATCTCAAGCAGAGATGGAGAAACGTTTTGCTGATCTGCCAGTGGCCTTGGCAAATTCAGTTGAAATCGCTAAACGATGCAACCTGTCATTGGTCCTTGGCCAGCCACGCTTACCTGATTTCCCAACGCCCCCAGGAATTACGCTGGATGACTTTTTGCTACAGCAATCCGAAATTGGTCTGAAGCGCCACATGGAGCGTAATTTTCCTGATCCAGAGGAGCGCGCGAAAGAAGAGTCGCGTTATCACGATCGCTTAGTGTTTGAAGTGAAGACCATCGCACAAATGGGTTTTCCAGGCTATTTCTTGATCGTGGCGGACTTCATTAACTGGGCTAAAAATAATGGCGTACCAGTTGGTCCAGGTCGTGGATCCGGCGCTGGATCTTTGGTTGCCTACTCATTAGGCATTACCGATCTTGATCCACTGCGCTACAACTTACTGTTTGAGCGCTTCTTGAATCCTGAGCGGGTATCCATGCCTGACTTCGATATTGACTTTTGCCAGCACGGGCGCGATCGCGTCATTCAATACGTCAAAGACAAGTACGGCAAAGATGCGGTCAGTCAAATTGCGACATTCGGCACGATGGCCGCAAGGGCGGCAATTCGTGATGTGGGTCGCGTGCTTGAGCAGGGCTACAACTTCGTCGACGGCATTGCAAAACTAATTCCCAATAAACCTGGTCAGTATATGACCATTGAGATTGCGAAAAAAGAAGAAAAGCAATTAGCCGAGCGCGAAAAGAATGAAGATGAAGTGCGCCAGCTATTGTCCTTAGCTCAGCAGTTAGAGGGTATGACCCGCAACGTGGGTATGCATGCAGGGGGAGTTTTGATTGCCCCTGGGCGCTTAACGGATTTTTGCCCACTCTATACCCAAGAAGCAAAAGATTCCAAAGATCAAGACAGCAACTCTGTCATTAGTCAGTTTGATAAAGATGATGTTGAAGCGATTGGTTTAGTGAAGTTCGACTTCTTGGGGTTGACTACGTTAACAATTTTGGCTGCAGCGGAACGTTGGATTAAAGGTCTTCATGCTGAGCGTCGGGATTGGAATATTGGCGAGATACCACTGGATGATGCAGGTGCTTTTGACGTTCTGAAGAAGGCTAATACGGTTGCTGTTTTCCAATTGGAAAGTCGCGGCATGCAAGGCATGCTGCGCGAGGCCAAGCCCGACCGCTTCGAAGACATTATTGCTTTGGTGGCCCTGTACCGTCCCGGTCCAATGGATCTGATTCCAGACTTTATTGAACGTAAGCACGGTCGCCAAAAGGTAGAGTATCCCGATCCCCGTATCGAGTCCGTATTGCGTGAAACCTACGGCATCATGGTGTATCAGGAGCAGGTGATGCAGATGGCGCAGATGATCGGTGGCTACTCTCTCGGTGGCGCTGATATGTTGCGTCGTGCGATGGGCAAGAAAAAGCCAGAAGAAATGGCGCAACATCGCAAGATTTTTAGTGATGGTGCAAAAGCGGGTGGTATTACCGAAGGTAAGGCCAACGAGATTTATGACTTGATGGAACGCTTTGCAGGGTATGGATTTAATAAGTCCCATGCCGCCGCTTATGCGCTTCTAGCTTATCAAACCGCTTGGCTAAAAGCCTACTACCCCGCTGAATTTATGGCAGCCAACTTATCGCTTGCGATGGATGACACCGACAAGGTGAAGATCCTGTATGACGATTGCTTAGTTAATAAAATTCGGGTTTTTTCACCCGATATTAATACTGGTGTTTATGAGTTCACACCCCTGCGCGCACCTGATGCCGCTGCTGATTCACCATTGAGTCATATTCGCTATGGCTTGGGTGCGGTAAGGGGTACTGGTCAAGCAGCGATTGAATCGATCGTAAAGGTGCGTGAGACGGGCGGCCCATTTAAAGATTTATTTGATTTTTGCGCGCGTGTAGACCGTCGTCAGGTAAATCGTCGTGCAATTGAAGCGCTAATGCGTGCTGGTGCATTTGATAGTTTATATCGTGATGAACAGGCTGCAGGTGGCAATCTTTATGACATTCGCTCTACTTTATTAGCTTCGCTGGCACGCGCTATTGAAGCAGCTGAACAAGCAGAAGCCTCCATTCACCAGGTAAGTTTGTTTGAATCGGCTGGCGAAGAGGATCGTCATTTGCCTGAGCTGGTACGTGAGCCAGTATGGTCAGAGAAGAAGCGTCTCCAGGAAGAAAAGACATCCTTGGGACTTTGCTTAACGGGTCATATGTTTGATGCCTATCGCGAAGAGGTTTCCCACTTTATTCGTCAACCTCTCGTGAAGGTAGTCGAGGGCAAAGATCAGCTAATAGCCGGCATTGTTACTTCGGCTCGTATGCTGACTGGTCAACGTGGCCGCATGATGATTGCGACTATTGATGATGGTTCTGCGGCAATTGAGGTTACCCTCTACAGCGAGGTGTACGAGCCTAATCGCTCTTGGCTGAAGGAGGATGAATTGCTTGTGGCTAAAGTGAATGTCACGCCCGATAAGTTCTCTGGTGGTATGCGCGTGGTATCTGAGGCAGTGATGAATATTACCGGTGCTCGTATGCGTTTTGCTCGTAATATTCACGTCGTCATTGACTCGGCAACCGATTTAAAGATGTTGCGTACTCAAATGAATCCGTATTTAATGGTAAACCGAGTACGGGATCCAAAGTTGGGCGCTGCTCCAGTTGTCCCCGGTAGCAATGATGGGATTAAAGGCTTAATGTTGACTGCTGCGGTAACTACTAGTGGCGGCGCCTGCTTAATGCAGTTCCCTGAAGAGCTCAGAATTTATCCTGATGATGCTTGTTTGCATAGTCTTCATCAAATGCTGGCATCCAAACAAGTAAAACCAGTTCAAGTTCAATACCTCTAAGTCATAGCGTCAACTTTATTTTTGGGCTTGCCTCAGAGTAATGCCCTGAACAGCCTCAATCACTTGATTGGGTTCTAGTAAATCCAAGCACTCACTTTTGCTATTGGCTCGATCTTCGCAGCCTGCTTTGCGGCAGGGGACACATGCTCCCGGGCCTTGCAGGATGGTGACATCGCCAACAGTTTGAGTGCGCGCACGCAATTGATAAGGTTGTTTACCAATAAAGCCGTTGGGCCATGGCCCAAAGTTTGTTGGTGGTGTTGGTCCAAACAAAGCAATCGTAGGGGTGTTACAGGCGGCTGCTAAATGGGTGATGGAGGTATCAACACCGATATAGAGCAGGGCGCCCTGAATTAAGCTACGCGCTTGAGGTATAGAGAGGATGCCTGCGGTATTAATCACATTTTGGCGGGTATGCTCATTGAGTAAGGAGAGGATGTCTTCGTTGAGTTGCAAGTCTTGTTTGGTCGGGGATGCGCTGAGGACTACTTGCCAGCCTTGTTCAACCAACCAAGTGACGAGTGCTTGCCAGTAAGCTAGTGGCCAACGTTTATAGGCGGTTAAAGGCCCTGGATGAACCACAACATAAGGTGAGCGCAATTGACCGGCAATAAGGGGGTTTAGGGGCTCGCCCGCAGGCGGCACCACTGAAATAGGTTTGCTAAATA
This sequence comes from uncultured beta proteobacterium, assembly GCA_903858445.1. GTDB lineage: Bacteria > Pseudomonadota > Gammaproteobacteria > Burkholderiales > Burkholderiaceae > Polynucleobacter. Next base: position 10,456 of record CAIOIX010000079.1, on the reverse strand, counting down.
AGTCTTCGGTATTTTTATAAAATACCTCAAGCAGGCGAAGTTTTTCAGTAATGACATGCTGTGCAAAATAATCCACAGTAACCGTATGTAAGCAGATCGCTTTCTTCCAGGAATTTTGCTTGTCGGCCTTTGTTTTCTTTGCCTTATCTTGATCTGTAAGACCCTGGGGATGTCCACCTAAAACGCCCACTCTTCTGAATGCCGCTACTAAGCCATAGAAATAAGCTCGGTCACTAGGTTGTGTGACGATGGCTAAGTCATAACGCTGAAAGAGGCGATTAAAGAGTGAAAGATACTCTCCAAAACTAGGCCGGTCGGAGGTTTCAACTAGCTCAGTAATATCGGGGTTGCCTTTAAGCATCTCCAGCTTGCCGCGATATCCCAAAAAATGAAACTCTGCCTCGGGCCACAATTGACGAGCTTGCTTAATAAGGGGTGTTGTAACCAATACATCCCCAATTTGCCGGGTGGCAATGAATAAGACTTTCTTGGGCTTAAGGGTCGAGAAGTTTGTCATAAGTCTAGAGCACTTTCGCTAAAATTTTCTGGCGCACGCGACGGGCATTTTCTGCTGCGTTACTTTGATCATGAATGCGGTGAAAGAGATGAAGTACCTCGGTTGCCCATGATCCAGATTTGCGAATAATTTTATTGTGCTGCAAGCGAAATACAAAGTCTGCATCCTCATGGCCCCAGCCAGTCATCGTCTCATCAAATCCCCCAATAGCTAACGCATCTGCTTTCCAGCAAGCCATATTGCAGCCCTTGATACGCCGCCAAACAAATTTTTGATAATTGCGCCACGAGCCATTCCCAAGCTTGATTTTGAGTGGCCAGTATTTATTGATGCCACCGCTAAGTCTCTGACTTAACAGTGCTGCAGTGAATCGTTTAAAGTCCCAGTGTACCCAGGAGAGTAGTTTGCTGGTAAGGGCTTGGTTGAGCAATACACGGCTGCCTGTTACTAGGTGACCTGCTTGAGCTAGTTCGCGATGACGCGCAACGAAATCCGGCTGAACGATGCAGTCCCCATCTAGAAAGACTAAATAATTACCCCGTGCTGCTGCAATGGCTTGATTGAGAATGCGGGTTTTCCGAAAGCCTTGGTCTTCTTGCCAAAGATGCCTAATGGCTACGGGAAAATTGGCTTTGATATTGTCAATTAGCTGTTGAGTTTCTTTTGAAGAGCCGTCATCGGCAATGATGATTTCAAAATCTTGATCAGTTTGGGTGCCAAGGGATTCCAGGCAGAGTTTTAATGCTTGTGGCCAGTTGTAGGTGGCCAGCAAAATCGACATCATTTGCTGACTTCCTGAATTAAGTGCCATAGCTTAATGTAGCGATAGTAGGTGCCTTGGGCATTTGAGATTGCGAGTGCAAACCCTTGTGGACCATCCAGAAAGCCAGCTTGAATGAAGTAGGTGCGGAAAAAAGACCAGGCACCATGAAGAACTGCTTTTAGGGGGCTGCTGGTTTTACCTTTGGCAAACGCCTGTTCTGCAGACGCAGTCGAGTAGCGATCAATCTTCTGAAGTACTTGGGAGTAGTTCATGAAGCTGTAGTGCAGCATCGGGTTCTCTAGTTTTGCTACTTGACCAGTAGGAATGAGCCGCTCATGCACCAAATCATCAGAAAATCTAGCGCTTCCTCGTTTAAAGAGGCGATCAACATAGTCAGGGCTCCAGCCGGAATGGCGAATAAACCGTCCGCAATACCACGATAGGCGTGGAATGGCAAAACAGTCCACATGGGCGGAATGGTGGATTGCAGTGAGGATTTCTGTTCTAAGGGCTGGTGTCAGTCTTTCATCTGCATCTAGAGATAAAACCCATTCACCAGTAGCTAAGTCTAAGGCGCGGTTCTTTTGAGGCCCAAATCCAAGCCAATCTTGCGGTTGTGCAATGACGGCACCATAGGTTTTAGCGATTTCTAGGGTCCGGTCTGAACTGTTGGTATCCACCACTACAATTTGCTGAGCAATCCCCTCTAGGGAGGTTAAGCAGTCGGCCAAATTGGCCTCTTCATTGCGAGTGATGAGTATGACTGATAAGGTGGGCATAATTCATTATATGAATGCTCAAGACCGCACCGCCCTAAACCGCTTAATTCAGTACCTTAAACCCCATATTGGCTTGATTATTGGGTCTTTATTGGCCATGGCCCTTGTCGCAGGGGCTGAGACCTCGATCCCCGCTTTAATGAAACCTTTATTGGATCGCGGCTTTACCGGGGAGCTTAATAACAAGCTTTGGCAGGTACCTGTTTTTTTAGTGGGTTTAGCCATGGTTCGCAGTTTGGCGCAATTTCTCTCTAATTATTTGCTAACCCGTGTGATTAATGCGGTGCTCTTGAAATTGCGCGAGCAGATGTTTCAAACACTCTTGCATGCTCGTACTGTTTTTTTCCAAAAAAACTCCGCTTCCAATTTAATTAATGCCGTTGTGTTTGAGGTGAACAATGTTCTCTCGATCATGGGGGGTATGTTAATTAGCTTGGTGCGTGACTCCCTGACTGTTGTTGGTTTGATGGGGTACTTGATTTATCTCAATTGGCGTTTAACGCTTGTCGTATTAATTATTTTTCCAGTTATTGCCCTCATCATGAGTAAGATCAATAAGCGCTTGAGGGCGCTAAACCGCGAACAGCAAGGTTTAACAAGTGAGCTAGCCTACATCGTTGAGGAAGCGGCAGCAGGTTACAAAATTGTGAAGGTACATGGTGCTGAGCAATACGAGATGCGCCGTTTTATGGAAAAAGCAGAGCGCTTGCGTCGCTTCGGTTTGAAGTCTGCAGTGGCAGGAGGTTTAAACCAGCCTATTACCCAATTGATCGCCTCTATGGCGCTATCCGTTGTACTGGTGATTGCGTTGATGCAGTCGAGCACCGAAGGTACCACCGTAGGAGGTTTTGCTTCTTTTGTGACTGCCATGATGTTGGTAATCTCACCCCTCAAGCATTTGGCTGATATTAATCAGCCTTTGCAACGCGGTTTAACTGCTGCAGAAATGATCTTTTCGCTGATGGATGAGCCTTTTGAGGAAGAGGAATCTCGCAAACCTAATATGAAGCCTTTGGACAAAGCCAGGGGCGGTATTCGGTTTGAAAATGTCGGCTTCTCTTACCAGCAAGAAGTCGGACGCAAGGATGCTCTTACTAATGTTAATTTATCAATTAGGCCTGGTGAGATCGTTGCCTTTGTGGGGCCATCTGGTGGCGGAAAGTCAACCCTAGTCAATCTCTTACCGCGTTTTTTCAAGCCAACTGCTGGCAGTATCTTTTTGGATGATATTCCGCTCGAAGAGATTGTCTTATCTGATGTCAGAAGACAAATTGCCTTTGTCAGTCAGGATGTCATTTTATTTAATGACACGATTGCAGCGAACGTTGCCTATGGCGCGGTTGCTGCAGAAGGTATTGATCGTGGTCGTGTGATTGAAGCGCTTGAGGCGGCGAACCTTAGTGCTTTAGTGAAGGAGTTGCCTGAGGGCATCGACACCATAGTTGGAGATAATGGCAATCGCTTATCCGGTGGGCAGCGTCAGCGTTTGGCGATTGCGCGAGCTATTTATAAGGATGCTCCAATCTTAATCTTGGATGAGGCAACTTCTGCCCTTGATTCTGAGTCTGAGCGTCAAGTGCAAGATGCCTTAGAAAGATTGATGGCGGGTAGAACAACTTTAGTGATTGCCCATCGCCTATCAACCATAGAGCATGCTGATCGTATCGTGGTTCTAGAGCATGGGAAAGTGATCGAGAATGACTCACATGAGAATTTGATTAAGCATGATGGCTTATATGCGAATTTGCATCGCATTCAGTTCTCTAATGCATAGTGAATTAAGTTGGATTGGGCCCCACTTAACTTAGAACAATGTCGTATTGCTCCTGACGGAAGCTACCTTCAGCTTGGAGCTTGATAGGCTTATTAATAAAGTCCCCAAGCTGTGCCAAGAATTGATTTTCTTCTTCGAGGAATAAATCAATCACATCGGGTGCAGCCACAATGCGGAATTCTTTTGGATTGAACTGGCGGTGCTCGCGCACAATCTCGCGCAAGATCTCATAGCAAATAGTTTGAGCGGTCTTCACTTCGCCCTTGCCGAGGCATACGGAACATGGTTCGCAAGTAATATGTGCAAGCGATTCTCTGGTGCGCTTACGGGTCATTTCAACAAGACCTAGCGCCGAAAAATCGCTAATAGAGGTACGCGCATGATCGCGTTCTAAGTTGCGTTTGAGCTCATGCAGAACCGACTCTTGATGCTCTTTGCTGATCATGTCAATGAAGTCAATAATGATGATTCCGCCCAAGTTTCGTAAACGTAATTGTCGTGCGATCGATTGAGCAGCTTCTAGATTGGTTTTAAAAACGGTATCGTCTAGGTTGCGTGCGCCAACATAGCTGCCGGTATTCACGTCAATCGTTGTCATTGACTCTGTCTGGTCGATCATAAGATAGCCGCCCGACTTGAGGTCTACACGGCGCCCCAAGGCTTTATTGATTTCGGTATCGACATCAAATAAGTCAAAGAGGGCACGTTCGCCACGATGTAATGTCAGCTTACCTAACAAGTTGGGCATGTACTGGCCTGCGAAAGCATTGAGCTTCTCAAAGTTTTCAGCGGAGTCCACTCGAATTTGACTGGTCTCTTCGCCAGCAATATCTCGTAGCACGCGCTCCGCTAAGCTGAGGTCTTGATATAGCAGTGATGGAGCGGCTTGATGATTTACTGCTTCCCGAATATTTTCCCAAGTAGTCCGAAGATAAAGCATATCGTGCTGTAGCTCTGTATCACTGGCATCCTGTGCGCTGGTGCGAACAATGATTCCCCCTTTTTCATCTGCAGGCATCAATCCTGTAAGGCGAGCCTTTATGGCCTCCCGTTCCTCAGGTTGATCAATGCGCTGCGATACGCCGATATATTTTTCTATGGTGATATCGCTACTCACGGGTGGCAAATACACCAAATTGCGACCGGCGATGCTTAACTGGGTGGTGAGGCGTGCGCCTTTAGTTCCAAGGGGATCTTTGAGAACCTGCACCAATACGGTTTGACCCTCAAAAAGTAGTTTTTCAATCTGGGTTTGGAGATTATTTTGGGTGATGTCGGCCACGTGCATAAACGCAGTACGCTCAAGCCCAATCTCAATAAAGGCGGACTGCATTCCTGGTAGAACTCGCACGACTTTTGCTAAATAGATATTGCCTACAATGCCACGTTGGCGGGTACGTTCAATCTGGAGCTCTTGGACTGCACCCTGTTGAATTAATGCCACCCGTGTTTCTTGGGGGGTGATATTGATTAGAATCTCTTCGTTCATAGATAACTTACTTTGGCGCGAGTGAGTAGTTGAGTAGTTTCGTAAATCGGCAGACCCATAATACCGCTATAGCTACCTTTGATCGACGGAATAAGGGTGCTACCAAGCCCTTGAATACCATAGGCACCTGCCTTACCAAATGGCTCACCACTCGCAATATAGGCCTCTATCTGTTCCTTGGAAAGCAGAGCGAAGTCCACTTTAGAAACTTGAACGAGACAAATCGGCTGGCTTTCTGGGGAGGTGGTGATAGCAACCGCTGTCAGAACTTCATGGGTCTTGCCGCTAAGCATGCTCAGAATGCGCATAGCATCTGCGGCATCACTAGGCTTGCCCAAAATCTCACCACTGAGATGGTTGGGAAGGCTTACTGTTGTATCGGCACATAGGATAGGCGCCCATGGGCGACCACTTTTCTGCCAACGCGTTAAAGCTGCAGCACTCTTGGCTAGAGTAACCCTCTCCACATATGCACGCGCTTTTTCATGGGGAAGTGGGGTCTCAATACTCTCGCTATCTTCCTCTGCCACCGGGAGGAGCATTTCAAACTCTACGCCCATTTGCTTTAAAAGTTCCTGGCGACGTGGGCTTTGAGAGGCAAGGTAAATGGAAGTGAACATAGACAATCAATTACTCGCGATGATAGGGGTGGCCTTGCAGGATGGTCCAAGCGCGATAGAGTTGCTCGACTAACAAGACTCTAGCCATGGCATGTGGAAGGGTAAGGCTAGAAAGACGCCACATCTCTTGCGCATTGTCTTTAAGGCTGGCATCTAACCCATCAGCACCGCCAATCAAAAAGGTAATATCAAAACCTTCTTGTCGCCAATTGGCCAACTGGGTTGCCAGGTTTTGAGTACTTTGATCTTTGCCGCGTTCATCTAATGCAATTACACGAGAGCCTTTAGGAATGGCGGCTGCTATTTTGATGGCTTCTTTAGCTGGCGTCAGATCAGGCTTAATTTCTTTAATTTCAATACTACAGTCCGCGGGCATGCGTTTGACGTAGTCATGCGTTGCCGTCGCTACCCAGCCTGGCATTTTGTGCCCAACGGAAACAATCGTTAAACGCATTAAGTGGGCATGGCGAGATTAAAGAAAAAAACTTAGTCTTCGTCTTCTTCGGACTCGCTAGCTTTTGCAAGACCTTTATCTGCAGCCAATTTCACGCGTACCGGCTTTGCTCCCCACATACCTTCTAGTTGGTAGTAAGAACGCAGCATTGGTTGCAGGATGTGAACTACGATATCTCCGCAATCAACTAAAACCCATTCGCCAGTTTCCAAGCCTTCAACAGAGATGACTTCCCCACCTTTGCTATTTACTTCTTCCTTGACTGACATGGCCAATGAGCGTGTTTGTCGATTGCTTGAGCCGGTTGCGATGATGACGCGATCAAATAACTCACTTAATTTGGTGGTGTCATAGACGCGAATATCTTGGGCTTTGACATCTTCTAAGGCATCAATAACGACGCGTTGTAATTTTCGTAATTCCATAATTTCTTTGGTGTATTTCTCTAATAGGTCTAATGGGTATGGGGTGATCTTAGCTTGATTACTTGTACAAGCCCAGATTTGTGATGATTTCTAATGTGTGCGAGGGTATTTGTTCGGGGCCTATGGACTGTCCAGAGGGAGTGCCAAGCTGATTTCGTAAGTCAGTAGAGGAGAGATCAACTGCTAACGTCTTATCAAGGTATATGCGGCCAAATGGGCTATTTTCAATAGGGCCAGGCTCAAGAGTTTCATGTTTAGCGAGTAAATCACTGGTTTTTGGATCCATCTCCCGCTCCAGTTCATGGTCAGGGCGACTGGCCACTGCTAAATGTACTTGGTTGAGCAATTCTGTCCAGGAATTCCAGGTGGGAAGCTTGATGAAAGAATCCGCCCCCATTAGCCAGGTCAAGCTTGTATTGGGTCCATAACGCTTTCTTAGAGCCTTCACGGTGTCAATTGTGTAGCTTGGACCGGCGCGATCAATTTCTAAGCGATCCACCTCAATATGAGTTGGAATCTTTAAGTGCAAAAATGCTCTTGCGAGATCAATTGCAGCCGCCTCAGTGAGTTTTAGGCGAATATCTGCGGGGGTGATATTGCTTGTTTTTTGCCATGGCTGACCACTGGGGATTAGCAGCAGTTGATCTAGACCTAATAGTTTTGCAAAGTGCATGGCTAGCTTGAGATGGCCAAGATGCGGCGGGTCGAAGGTCCCACCCAATAGGCCGATTTTTTTTGGAGCAAGCAATTTAAGCTAACCAGTCGCGGGGCTTTAGGTAGTAATCATAGAGCTTGGCCTCAGGCGTCCCAGGCTCTGGATTCCAGTTATAACGCCATTGCACAACGGGTGGCATAGACATCAAGATTGATTCAGTACGACCACCAGAATGCAGGCCAAAAATGGTGCCACGATCAAATATGAGGTTGTATTCAACATAGCGACCGCGCCTATATTCTTGGAAAGACTTTTCTTCTGCCGTAAAGGTATCTTTTTGGCGGCGCTCAACTATCGGTAGATAGGCATTAATAAAAGCATCACCAAGGGCGCGCGTCATGGCAAAACTTTTTTCAAAACCCAGCTCATTAAAATCATCAAAGAACACGCCACCAATACCGCGCGGTTCTTCGCGATGCTTTAAGTAAAAATATTCATCACACCATTTTTTAAAGCGTGGATACAGCTCATCCCCAAACGGGTCTAATGCATTCTTAGCAGTTTGATGAAAGTGTCTGCAGTCCTCATCAACACCGTAGTAAGGTGTTAAATCAAATCCGCCTCCAAACCACCATACAGGGTCTTTCCCAGGCGCCTGGGCAATAAAGCAGCGCACATTCATATGGGTGGTGGGGATTTTTGGGTTGTTTGGGTGAAAGACGAGAGAAACCCCCATGGCTTCAAAGCTTCGCCCTGCTATTTCTGGGCGATGGTGTGAAGCGGATGGCGGCATTTGATCGCCGCGGACATGAGAGAAGCCGACCCCACCTTTTTCTAGAATATTGCCGTGATCCAGGATGCAGGTCCGGCCATAACCCTTTAGCTTGGCGTCTTCTGGTTTTTGCCATTCATCTACCGCAAAGGCTTTTCCATCGAGAGCGCTGATGGCTGAGGTGATGCGATCTTGTAAACCTAAAAAGTAATCTTTTAAGGTTTGGATATCGATGTAGGTCTGGATGCTATCTGACAATGAAATGAAATCTCTTTTAGTGTTTATTTGATTGCGCGATAACCAATATCTTTGCGATATTGCATACCATCAAATTGAATTTTAGCGATCGCGTCGTAAGCTTTTTGCTGGGCTCCACGGACCGTGTCTGCTAAGCCAACGACACACATTACACGACCGCCCGAGGTCAGTAGCTTGCCATCTTGCAAGGTAGTTCCCGCATGAAAGGTAAGTTGATCTTCGGTATCTGCTGGAATACCAGTGATGACATCCCCATTTCGAGGGGTATCTGGATAGTTATATGCCGCAAGGACTACGCCTAATGCAGTGCGGCGATCCCAAGCAAGTTCAACTTCATTTAGTTTGCCGTCTACGGCCAGATCTAACGCATGGACTAAGTCACTACGTAAACGCGCCATGATCGGTTGTGTTTCTGGGTCGCCCATACGGCAATTAAATTCTAGTGTTTTGATCTTGCCGTCGGGGGAAATCATTAGACCTGCATATAGGAAGCCGGTATACGGCAAACCATCAGCCTCCATGCCTTTGACGGTAGGCATGATGACTTCACGTAAGGCACGCGCATGAATCTCTGGAGTTACTACGGGAGCGGGCGAGTATGCACCCATGCCACCAGTATTAGGACCTTGATCAGCATCGAGCAAGCGCTTATGGTCTTGACTGGTAGCTAAGGCAAGAATATTCTTGCCGTCTACCAACACAATAAAGCTAGCCTCTTCGCCAGTTAGGAATTCTTCAATAACTACGCGAGCCCCTGCATTACCCAGTTTGTTATCAGCTAACATCATGTCTACTGCTGCATGAGCCTCTGCAAGATCCATTGCAACCACAACGCCTTTACCTGCCGCTAAGCCGTCGGCCTTAATGACGATGGGGGCACCCTTAGCATCAATATAAGCATGTGCCTCTGGTGCGCTGGAGAATGTTTGATAATCCGCGGTTGGGATGCTGTGTCGCTTCATGAAGGCTTTGGAGAAATCTTTGGAAGACTCCAGTTGTGCTGCTAATTGGGTGGGTCCAAAAATACGTAAACCATTCGCACGGAATACATCAACGATGCCTGCTGCCAGTGGAGCCTCGGGGCCTACCACTGTTAAGTGAATCTTTTCACGTTTCGCAAAATCTGCAAGTTCTTGTAGGTCTGACATGGGGAGATTTTTAATGCCAGCCGCTACTTGTTTAGCAGTTGCCGTTCCGCCATTCCCAGGTGCTACAAAGACAGTTTGCACTTGAGGCGATTGAGCTAATTTCCAGGCCAGCGCATGTTCGCGACCACCGGAGCCAATTAAAAGAATTTTCATAGCGAGTTAATGGAGATGTTAATAAATTAGGTTGGAATTAAAAAGCTGCATTGGTGAATACTTCTTGTACATCATCTAAGTTTTCAAGAGCATCCAATAATTTCTGCATGCTTTCCGCTTGATCACCATCGAGTGCAATTTCATTTTCAGGGCGCATTGCGACAGTCGCTAACTCCGCCTTCAGTCCGGCAGCACTGAGAGCATCTTGAACTGTCGAAAAATCAGGTACAGACGTTAATACTTCAAAAGAGCCATCATCATGGGTGATGACGTCTTCAGCACCGGCATCCAGTGCAATTTCCATCAGTTGATCTTCGTTGGTACTTGGAGCAAAGAGCATTTGTCCACAGTGTTTAAATAAGAAGGCGACAGAACCCTCGGTACCCATATTGCCGCCATTTTTATTAAAGGCATGGCGAACTTCGGCAACGGTTCTTGTGCGGTTATCTGTAAGGCAGTCGACAATCACAGCGGCACCATTTATGCCATATCCTTCGTAACGAATCTCTTCGTAGTTGACGCCCTCAAGTGAGCCTGTGCCGCGCTGAATCGCTCTTTGCACATTGTCATTGGGCATATTGGAGTCTTTGGCTTTATCAATCGCCAGGCGCAAACGAGGATTGGTAGCAATATCGCCACCGCCTAATTT
>CAIOIX010000078.1 GCA_903858445.1 uncultured beta proteobacterium | reverse complement strand
TCTCGTAATCTTTTAAGCGCCAGTTATTCCCATTCAATCCCGCAAGGATCAAAGGCTTAATGTGGCGATCGTGCAAGCTGGTCATGCTGCTTTCCCCTCTGCACGGAGCTCGTTCAGGAGCGCATCGATCTTTTCCTTACTCATGAAGCTACACATGCGCTTGTCATTCACGAGCATGACTGGTGAATCACCGCAGGCACCCATGCACTCACCCTCTTTTAAGGTAAATGTGCCGCAAGACGTTGTTTCATTAAAGCCAATACCTAAAGTTTCTTTAAGATAGGTAGCAGCAGTTTCACCGTGAGTTAATTGGCAAGGCAAGTTGGTGCAAATGACTAACTTATATTTGCCTATGTGCTTGGTGTTGTACATATTGTAGAAAGTGGCAACCTCATCTACTGCAATGGTTGGCATTTCTAAGATTTGAGCAACAGTCTCAATCACTTCGGGCGATACCCAACCCACTTCGGTTTGAGCAGCAATTAAGGCTGCCATCACAGCAGACTGCTTTTGCTCTGGAGGATATTTTGCGACGTTACGGGCAATATCTGCCAGCGTTTTATCGGAAAGTTGAAGAGTGCTTGTCATTAAATAATCCTTGGCACGCTAAATTAGCGGTCAATCTCCCCAAACACAATATCTTGGGTACCAATAATGGTTACGGCATCAGCCAACATGTGACCACGCGACATCTCATCCATCGCTGAAAGGTGCACAAATCCTGGCGCACGAATCTTCATACGGTAGGGCTTATTGGCACCATCAGAAATTAAGTAAATGCCAAACTCACCCTTTGGATGCTCAACAGCTGAATAAGCCTCACCATCTGGAACATGAATACCTTCAGTAAACAATTTGAAGTGATGAATCAATTCTTCCATATTGGTTTTCATATCCACACGCTTTGGTGGTGCAACCTTATGGTTGTCACTCATCACCGGGCCTGGATTTTCTTTGAGCCATTTGACGCACTGTTTAATAATGCGATTGGATTGACGCATTTCTTCCATGCGCACCAAATAACGGTCATATGAATCCCCGTTTACACCCACTGGAATATCAAAGTCCAGTCGGTCATAGACTTCATAGGGTTGCTTCTTACGCAAATCCCATTCGATACCGGAACCACGCAACATTGGGCCAGTAAAGCCGAGTTGCAGTGCGCGCTCTGGAGTAACGATACCGATGTTCACCAAACGCTGCTTCCAGATGCGGTTGTCAGTCAGCAAATTGCAGTACTCATCAACATTAGCGTCAAAGCCATTTGCGAATTGCTCAATAAAGTCGAGCAAGGAACCGCTACGATTTTCATTTAAACGCTTAACAGCAGACGCACTGCGTACCTTTGACTTACCAAATTGCGCCATTTGATCTGGCAAATCGCGATAAACGCCACCTGGCCGGTAATACGCAGCATGCATACGGGCACCGGATACAGCCTCGTACATATCAAAGATATCTTCACGATCACGGAAGGCATACAAGAACACCGCCATAGCGCCAACGTCAAGTCCATGGCAGCCAATCCATAGCAGGTGATTCAATAAGCGCGTCAGCTCGTCATACATCACACGAATGTATTGCGCACGCAATGGAACATCAACTTGTAACAACTTTTCAATTGCTAAAACATAAGCATGCTCGTTTGCCATCATCGAGACGTAATCCAGACGATCCATGTAGGGCACATTCTGAATCCACGTACGGGTTTCAGCCAATTTCTCTGTCGCACGATGCAATAAACCAATATGGGGATCAGCGCGCTGAATGACTTCACCATCAAGCTCGAGCACTAAGCGCAATACGCCGTGAGCAGCAGGATGCTGAGGGCCAAAATTGAGGGTGTAGTTCTTAATTTGTGCCATGACTTAAACCGGACCTCCGTACTGCTCTTCGCGAACGATACGAGGAGTAATCTCGCGCGCTTCAATTGTGACCGGCTGATAAACAACGCGTTTTAGCTCTGGGTCATAGCGCATCTCTACATTGCCGCTAATTGGAAAATCTTTTCTGAATGGATGGCCAATAAAGCCGTAATCGGTCAAGATGCGACGTAAGTCATCATGACCTTCAAATAAGATGCCATAAAGATCGAATGCTTCACGCTCAAACCAGTTCGCTGAATTCCAAACTGGAGTAATTGAAGCAACTAATGGATAAGTATCATCCGGCGCAAATACCCGAACGCGTAGACGCCAATTGTGCGCAAGCGATAGCAAATGACTGACCACGCCAAAACGCTGGCCACTCCATGCGCCATCACGATAGTCCTGATAATCCACACCACATAAATCAATCAACTGCTCAAACGCGAGGCTAGGATCATCACGCAGAAGCATGGCAGATTCAAAATAGGCGTCTGCTTTCACAACTACAGTTACTTCACCCAAAGCAATTTCAATCGATACTGCGCGCTTACCGAGAACTTTTTCTAG
>CAIOIX010000077.1 GCA_903858445.1 uncultured beta proteobacterium | reverse complement strand
GTCATGAGTTTTATTAAGAGCGGCGACTTAAAGGCGATTGCTTTAACATCCGCCAAACCTTCTGCCGCCATTCCTGGGGTTGCTGGAGCTGAAGAAAGTGGCTTATCTGGCTATAACTCAACGTTTTCATATGGACTGTATTTCCCAGCCGGCACTTCCGCTGCCATTACTAACAAGATGTTTGTTGCCGCCTCCAAAGGGATGGCTCAGCCAGGGGTCAAACAGCGCTTAGCCGCTCAAGGCATGGATATCACCACTTCTAAATCTCCGGCCGAGTTTTTAGTCCATTTACGGGCTGAGGCCCCAGCTTTAGCTGAAATTGTCAGAATCTCTGGCGCTAAATTGGAATAGCTTTTTTTGATACCGACAGGGTCTTCTATTTCAACCATTTCATGTTGATTTCACATAGATACCTTATAGTTTGCCAATGAGCATGACAGCCCCCATTTCTTCTGCGCCATCCCTAGTTGCTGTTTGGTCGCAGACTGATGCTGCTAGCGCCCAGATTTTTTTAACCGGGAAAATTAATGTCTACTCCTTGGGTGGAGTTTGGACCCAAATTCGGGATGCCCAAGATGCTTGGCTTAAACAGGATGCAAACCAATCATTAGTATTTGATGCCTCAAAGGTTTCGTCGTTTGATGGCGCTGGTATTGCCTTTTTAATCGGAGTTGAAGAGGCGCAAAGGAAAGCAGGGGGAAAGTTTGAGATAGTCGGCTTGGATGCTCGTTATCAACCACTCTTAAAAGAATTCGATCCCATCTCGAATTTATTTCCAACTCCTACTACCAAACCAAAGACTAGTTTTGTGGTTAGTACGGGAATAGCTACGCAAGATCTCATCGATGATGCGCGTGGACTGATTACTTTCACTGGCCAATTAACTGCGGATTTAGTGTGGTCTATTCGGAACATCAAACAGGTACGCTGGGGTGACTTCGTGAATGCCGCAGTAGAAGCTGGGATTGCTGCATTACCGATTGTTGGTTTGGTCGCCTTTTTGATTGGCGTGATTCTTTCATTTCAATCCGCTATCGGCATGAAACAATTTGGCGCCATATCGTTTGTAGGTCCAATTGTCTCTTTGGGGATATTTCGTGAATTAGGTCCTTTGATCACTGCCATTTTATTGGCAGGGCGTTCCTCTGCAGCATTTGCAGCAGAGATCGGTACGATGACAGTCAATAGCGAGGTGGATGCCTTGGTCTCGGGTGGACTTAGCCCAATTCGCTTTCTGGTAGTCCCACGAGTTCTAGCCGGAATTTTGGTTGCGCCGATTTTGACTTTATATGCAGACATCGTGAGTGTATTTGCATCAGCAATCACCATGTTGGCTTACGGTATTCCATTTATCAATTTTTACAATGGCATGTTAAGTGCCGTTGATCTCGAGGATATTGGCTCAGGTTTATTAAAGGCAACTTTATTCGGTATTGTTGTCTCGGCAGGTGTTCATGACATGATATTAAGACTCCCTATGGGCTACGATACGCTTATCATGAGCGTAAATGGCTTGTTATCCC
>CAIOIX010000076.1 GCA_903858445.1 uncultured beta proteobacterium | reverse complement strand
CGCAAAGTGCTTTCTGATATGGCTATTGCTGACAAAGCTGCTTTTGCTGCTTTGGTTACTCGGATCAAATCCGTAGTAAGCGCTGCAGCTTAATTCTTAGTTACTAAAAAACTAAGCTGCAATGGTTTCTCTCGACCACATTGTCGAGGATGCTAAACGTGATTTCCTCGGAGCTGCCGATGCGGCAGCTCTAGAGGACGCGAAAGCCAAGTATCTCGGTAAGTCAGGTGTTCTCACTGAGCGTTTAAAAGCGCTGGGTGGAATGTCGCCTGAGGAACGCAAGAGCACTGGCGCACAGATTAACCAAGTCAAAACAGCGGTAGAAGCCTCCTTGCAAGAGCGTCGTCAAGCTTTGGCTGATGCGGTATTAATGCAACGACTTGCGGCAGAATCTATCGATGTTTCCTTGCCTGGCCGAGGCCAAGTAGTAGGTAGCTTGCATCCTGTGATGCGCACCTGGGAACGCGTTGAAGAGATTTTCCGTTCAATTGGTTTTGATGTTGCTGATGGGCCTGAAATTGAAACTGATTGGTTTAATTTCACTGCTTTAAATAGCCCTGAAAATCATCCCGCACGTTCAATGCAGGATACCTTTTATATCGACGGCAAAGATTCTCAAGGGAAGCCTTTGCTATTACGTACGCATACGAGCCCCATCCAGGTTCGCTATGCTAGTGAACACGTTCAAAAATACGCTCACGCTGATGTGATGCCGCCAATCAAAGTCATTGCGCCTGGCAGAACCTATCGCGTGGATAGCGATGCAACACACTCACCGATGTTTCATCAAGTTGAAGGCCTTTGGATCGCTGAAAGCGTTTCCTTTGCGGACCTTAAGGGCGTGTACACGGATTTCTTAAGAACTTTTTTCGAGACGAATGAATTGCAGGTTCGTTTCCGCCCATCCTATTTTCCGTTCACAGAGCCTTCTGCTGAAATCGATATGGCCTTTGGCAGTGGCAAATTAGCGGGCCGTTGGTTAGAGATTTCTGGGGCAGGGCAGGTACATCCTAATGTTTTGCGCAATATGGGTATTGATCCAGAGCGCTATACCGGCTTTGCTTTTGGTTCTGGTCTAGAGCGTTTGACTATGCTGCGCTATGGCATCGATGATTTACGCCTCTTCTTTGAAAATGATTTACGTTTCTTAGCCCAATTTCCAGCTTAAGAAGAACGGTAAAAATAACGCTATGCAATTTTCAGAATCTTGGCTTCGTCAGTATGTAAATCCGTCGCTAGATAGCGATGCCTTAGGCCATGCAATGACAATGGCAGGTCTTGAAGTTGAGGAGCAGCATTCTGTTGCGCCTGCATTTACAAAAATTGTGATCGCTGAAATTTTGTCGGCTGAACAACATCCGGATGCGGATCGTTTGCGCGTTTGTAAAGTCAATGTTGGCACGGGCGAAGAGTTGCAAATTGTCTGCGGTGCACCAAATGCGCGTGCCGGTATCAAAATTCCTTGTGCGCTTGTTGGCGCCCAATTACCTCCCTCTGAAGTGGGTGGCAAACCATTCATGATTAAGGTTGGCAAGTTACGCGGCGTTGAAAGTCAGGGCATGCTGTGTTCTGGTCGCGAACTTGGCTTGGGCGATGACCACGAAGGTATTTTAGAGTTGCCTGCGGATGCTCCGGTTGGTCAAGATATCCGACAATATCTTGATTTAGACGATCAAATTTTCATTATTAAGTTAACACCGAATAAAGCAGATTGCTTATCTTTAATGGGCATGGCTCGTGAAGTTTCGGCAATTACTGGCGCTGCTTTATGTGCTCCCACGTGGAATGCTCCAGCCATAACTATTCAAGACAAAGTAGTTGTAACTGTTGAAAATAAAGACTTATGTGGCCGTTTTGCTGGTCGCGTGATTCGTAGCGTGAATCCAAAAGCCAAAACGCCGTACCATATAGTTCAACGTTTAGCTCGTGCTGGTCAGAGAAGTATTTCTGCTTTAGTTGATTTATCTAACTATGTAATGTTAGAAATGGGTCAACCCACTCATGTTTTTGATATTGATAAGTTGGCTGGTGACATCACTGTGCGTTGGGCTAAAGCTGGTGAAACCCTTGAGTTATTGAATGGTCAAATAGTTACTCCAGTGAGTGAAGATCAGTCTGTCAAAACGCTGGATGTTGGCGTGGTTGCTGACGACTCTGGTCCGGTTGCATTGGCTGGAGTTATGGGTGGAAATCATTGCGCTGTTACTGATGACACTCAAAACATTTATGTAGAGGCGGCTTATTGGCTGCCATCTGCGATTC
Organism: uncultured beta proteobacterium; assembly: GCA_903858445.1. GTDB lineage: Bacteria > Pseudomonadota > Gammaproteobacteria > Burkholderiales > Burkholderiaceae > Polynucleobacter. The sequence goes on along the minus strand of CAIOIX010000076.1, from coordinate 8,150 downwards.
AAGGTCGTGCGCGTCGCTTTAATTTCACCACTGATGCGGCCCATCGTTTTGAGCGTGGCGTAGATCCACAGGCTACCGTTTCTTGCCTTGAATATTTAAGCTCCCTCATTATTGAAGTTTGCGGTGGCCAAGCTGGCCCCATAGATGATCAAGTGCTCGCCTTGCCTGAGCGTAAGCCAGTGCGGATGCGCTTAGCGCGTGCAGTCAAGGTTATTGGCATACCGCTGAGTAATGAAGTTGTTTCAGATGTGTTCAAGCGTCTTGGTTTTGAATTCACCTTAGAAAATGATGCTTACCTTGTGACGCCACCAAGTTATCGTTTTGATATTCAAATCGAAGAAGATTTAATTGAAGAAGTTGCGCGTATGTACGGCTTCGAGAATATTCCAGATCAGCCTCCAGTTGCTCCTTTAAAAATGAGCGCTAAAGCTGAAGCAAAGCGGGGAGTTCATTTGCTCCGCCAGCGTTTGGCATTGCAGGGTTACCAAGAAGCGGTGAATTTCGGCTTTACTGATATAGAGAGCGAACAGCGCCTTGCTGGTGCCCAGGAAAAAGATCTTATTAAAGTCCTCAATCCAATTGCCAGTCAATATGGCGTGATGCGTAGCAATCTTTGGGGTGGTTTATTGGCCAACCTCAGGGCTAACCTAAATAAAGGTGCCGGTCGCGTCCGCTTATTTGAAACTGGCAGAGTATTTCAGCGTGATGCGAGTGTTACTGAAGAGGCGGGTAGAGTGGCAGGCTTTCATCAGCCGCAACGCATTGGCGGTCTATCTTATGGCACCTTTGTTCCTGAGCAGTGGGCAAGCGAAAATCGTGCAGTTGATTTCTTTGATGTTAAGGGAGACTTGGAGCGCGTCTTAGATCCGCTGCATTTCGTCACTCAGTCAGCAGTACATCCAGCGCTACACCCTGGTCGTTCAGCCAATGTTCTGCTGAAAACACCAACCGGCCTATTAAATGTAGGTTGGATTGGTGAATTGCATCCAGGTTTGCAGCAAAGCTATGATTTGCCTCAAGCCCCAGTGCTTTTTGAGCTTGATTTAGAAGTTGTTCGCCAATTAGGTTTACCTCAGATAGAAGAGATAAGTAAATTTCCTGCGGTGCAGCGAGATTTGGCAGTAGTGGTTAAACAAGGTGTTTCTGCACAATCTTTGCTGGATGCTATGGCTGCAAGTAAGCAACATTTTGTACATACCATCGAACTGTTTGATGAATTTAAGCCTAAGGCCGTCTCTAGTAGTATGGCTGATGATGAGAAGAGTTTGGCATTTCATGTCACCTTGTTGAATCCTCAAGAAACCTTGCAGGATGCGCAAATGGATGCCGTAATGAGTGCTTTATTGACGGCGCTTGAAAAAAATTGCTCAGCACGCCTACGCTAGGTTTAATATTAAGTCGTATTAGAAAATAATTAAATTATTAAAAGTATTGCGAAAGAAGATTGCAATGATCGAAATCAGTAGCAGCGAGACAGTGACTAAGAACGAGCTTTCTGAGGCTTTGTTTGATCAAGTTGGCTTAAATAAGCGTGAAGCTAAAGATATGATTGATGCTTTTTTTGATCGCATAGGCAAGTCCTTAGAGGCTGGTGTTGAGGTCAAGATTTCAGGTTTTGGTAATTTTCAACTACGCAATAAATCAGCGCGTCCAGGTCGCAACCCAAAAACAGGTCAAATGATTCCGATTGCAGCTCGCCGCGTGGTTACTTTCCATGCCAGCCAAAAACTGAAGGACGTAGTTGAGTCTCATGCTCGAGAAAACAGTATTTGATACTTGCGCTGCACTGCATAGTTCGCAGTTGCCGCCAATCCCCGCCAAGCGCTACTTTACTATCGGTGAGGTGGCTGATTTATGTGGCGTACGCTCTCATGTCTTGCGCTACTGGGAGCAGGAGTTCTCACAATTAAGCCCCCAGAAACGTCGCGGTAACCGTCGTTACTATCAGCATCATGAGGTGGTTCTAATTCGTAAAATCAGATCCCTTCTCTATGAAGAGGGCTTCACCATTAGCGGCGCCAGAAATCGCTTGGACGAGGCTCGTGGCGAACTACGCTTGCGTGATGAACTGCAGGCTGTCCTGCAAATTCTCACTAAATAGTTACTGATACAATTTGTCTTCCGTCGGGGCGTAGCGCAGCCTGGTAGCGTACATGCATGGGGTGCATGTGGTCGGAGGTTCAAATCCTCTCGCCCCGACCATAGTTAATGAGCCTCTAACAGCAAATTAGCTTATTTAGCCCCAAAAAGTAAAAAAGCATACTTACTCTAGATTCATCTTTCTCGTATCAATCCAGTTATTGCTGGCCAAAACCAGCCTTTCAAACGCCTTATTTATCCCTACTAATTTAATTAATATTACGATGCTGGCGATTGATCTAGCGTTGAAGGGGAAAAGAGGTCCTAGTAGTCGACCTACTTTTTTTGCCCCAGTCTTTGTTCTAAGCGCTCCACTTCAATCATCAATGCTTGGAGTGATTCTTTAATGGATTGGGTTGTTTCAATAAACACTTCTTGCTTTTTGATATCAACCCTACTTAATTCGATATTTCTTTTTTCAATACCTTCAGTACTGGGCATACCCAAGGCATTTAAGTCCAGATCCAGCCAGGACCGCAGCACCAAAAGCTTATCCAATTCAGGGATAGTCAATCCTCTAAGCCAGCGTCGAGCGGATTCTTGGGTAATGGATTCGACATCCCCTGAGCGCACATTAAATTCCTTGGCTAGAAATGCCGCAGAAGGCACTTCTTGATAGCGCAACAAAAGACCGTTAGCTAGCGCTAATGCAAAAGAATCCCGCAGTGCTTGTTTTGAAGGCATGACCAACCCAACGCACTAAAAGCTCAGAAGAAAGTGAAAACCTCTCACTGATCTAGATCTTTTTTAATACGAGCTGATCTTGCTGCTTCAGAGGCTAAATTTGACATTTTTACCGCTTCAGTCGCCGCCTCGGCCGCTACCTTAGTGGCCTCAGCAGCCTGAGCAGAAGCAATGATAGAAGATTCTTCGGCTTGCTGGGCAACAGCCGCAGCCGCACTTGCAGCCGCAGCCGCAGCTTCAATCGCAGACTCGGCAGCCGCAGCCGCAGCATCAGCCGCAGCATCAGCCGCTTTTAAAACTGGAATGGCAGCAGCTTCAGTCGCAGCAGTAGAAGCATTTTTTGCAGCTTCTGCAGCTTTAATCGCCCCATTAGCAGAACGTTTGGCTGCTTCAGAGGCGTGGGCTGTGAGTTCTTTTAAGGAAGCAAGCGCGTTGCTGTAACGACGATTAATAATCAAGTAGCCTTGGCGTAAGTCGCTTACCTCAGTCTCAAGGAGCACTAGTTTTGAATAGATTTTTTCGATTTCATTAGTCATAACGACTTCCGTAAATGCGCTTAAGGTTGGTTATCAGACTGAGGTGGCCGGTTATAGGATAAATTAACTCGTATTTTATTTATTTGAATAACTGCCCATAGTCTATAACAAATATGAGCACCCTGTTTATTGTGAACTGTCTCTCAAAATAATTATAGTAATTATGTGATTCGCCACTAGGGAGAGACAGTCATCCTCGAGTTCTTGGGAATTTTCCAATTTTTTAACCCAGTCCACTCCAAGCGTGCATTTATTTAATTAAATGCAAGCTAAAGGTGGATTTATTCATCCCTCATTGCTTGATATAAATCTTAAGCCTCGTTAAATTTGATTGCAGCTTTTATAAATTTAAGGGAGTTAAAGATGAATATGTCAGATAGCCTCCAATCAGAAAAAACAATAAGGCTACTTGACATCATGTATGACCTATATAGCGGTGATAAAAGATACCCCAACCAAAAAGTACCATTTTTAGAAGGTGATGATGGGTCTGTTATTTTAGATTCCGACTTAATAACAGAGCTCAATAAAGGCGGGAATCAAGATTTTCTGGAGTGGGCGCATAAGAACATTGCGGGTCTATTTGAATGAAATATTGAGTTATTTAATCTTTCGCTTCTCTTCAGTTAAAGTCGCAGCCTTTATGCTGAACATTTTTACTTTGAGTGCTTCTTATGGGTTGGTAGAGGATAGTCAGAAATCAATGGATGTCTTACGCTGTTGTTTTAAATGATTACTTCCTGTCAGAAGAGGGTGAGGTGATTAGTAGGTGAAACTTAAGTTCTTACTAATGACCTACCTTGGTCTAAGCTCTCGATGAAAGTTTAGCTCACAGTTGTATCGACCCTCTGGGTGATAACTCACCGTGATTTCAAAAGCATTTTTTTGGGCATCAAAATAGCGCCTAATAATGCGAAGCGCAGGCGAGTTGGGTTCTACCTCAAGTGCTTTAGCCATTCCCTTCTCTAATCTCGTTAAAGAGATGCTAACGGTGGCGCTATCCACGCGTTGGCCATAGCCTATTTCTATTTGCTCATGTACTGGAGTGATGAAATGCCCTTTGAGCTTTACTACTTCAGAGTAACGGGGTAGAAGATAAAAATCTGTCCAGCATAAGGGCTGGGAATTTCCATTTAGTCTTCTGAGTGCGCCAATGCGAAACCAAGGTGTGCCAATAGGGCAATCCAAAACTTCGGAGAGATCTTCATCGCAGGCTAGATGCCCCTCAATCACATTTTCCCGAATGGTATTTTGGGGGTAGCTAAATAAGTGACGGAGATCTCCGGCAACATGCGCAAAAACAGTTGGCTCGCTTGCCGCAATAACTTTAGTGCCTGCACCAGCACGCCTAGTAATTAACCCTTTTTCGACTAATATTTTTAGGGCATCACGCACGGAGTGGTGGCTAGCACCGAACTCTTCACACAGCATTGCCTCAGTTGGTAAATAAGTTCCCAGTGGATAAGCTCCGCTAAAAATACGGTCAGTTAATATCGCGCCAATTTTTTGATACAGCGTTTGCTTCAAGGTAAATTATTCCAATTAAATGTTGTTATCTTTGATTGCTTATGCCAAGTAGTTGTAAGTTGGTTGATGGGGCATATTAGTCTGCCTTAATGTTGCCATCTCTAACAATCTTGCTTAAACGCTGCATTTCTTTTTGAAAGTAAGCCTGACTTTCTGCTTGAGTGGTGATGTTCATTACTTCGCCGCCATCGCTAGCCACCTTTTCTCTGAAAGCGCTAGAGGCAATGACTTGCTCGAGTGATTTGCTAATCTTATTCAGAATAGGGGTTGGTACACCTGCTGGTGCCCACACCGCATAAACGATGGACATTTCATAGCCCTTAAGATTTCCAGCCTCTTCGATCGTCGGTACATCTGGCAGTAGTTTTGCTCGATTGGGGCCGGTTGTACCTAAAGCAATCAACTTGCCTGCGCGGACATGCTGAAGGGCAACGCCGAAAGCAGAAAAGCTTAAGGGAACCTGCCCACTCATGGTATCTGTAATAGCTGGTGCTCCGCCTTTGTAGGGGATATGCGTCATCTTGATACCGGCTTGATTCGTAAATAGTGCGCCTGCTAAATGGCTTGCGCTGCCATTGCCAAAACTTGCATAGGAAATGGCATCAGGCTCTTTTTTTGCCAATGCAATTAACTCGCTAATATTCTTTGGTCCAAAGCTTGGGTTCGCTACCAGCAGCATGGGAACCGACGCCACTACAGCGAGAGGAATAATATCTTTTTCAGTCGAGTAGGGCGTCTTGCCATACATGGTGGGGTTAATCGCATGCGAGGTAACCGATTGAAACATGAGGGTGTAGCCATCTGGTGCGGCTTTAGCAACCGAATCTGCACCAATCATCCCATTAGCGCCTCCGCGATTCTCCACCACTACTTGTTGCCCCAAGCTAGTTGTCAATTGATTGGCAACGGTTCGACCTAAAGTATCCGCAAAGCCTCCGACCGGCCATGTGATGATGAGTTTGATTGGTCTATTTGGATAAGCGGCGCCCTGTGACCATCCAGTTGAGCTAAAGCAGGTTAGTAGCGTTAAACCAATAGCAAGATTTTTTATTTTTATTGATACGGGGCGTTTCATTTTTGTCTCCTCCAGTATTTTTTTAAGCGACTACTTTTTTATTTTTTAGGTCATGTATGTTGTCGTTACTTAAGCCAAGATATTCATGCAATATCTGGTCTGTATGCTCGCCAAGCAAGGGTGGTGCATGTCTGATTGAGCTAGGTGTGTCATGCATCGTCAGTGGCGTGCCAAGGGTTTTAAATACCCCTATCTTGCTATGTTTAATCTCAAGCACCATTTTTTTAGCCTTAGCTTGCTCAGAAGCGAGTGCTTGTTTGACGGTATTGACTTGCCCAATCGGAATGCCATGCTGCCTGAGTAGGGTAATCAGTTCATGGCTTGAAAATTGAATCAATTCAGCGCCCACAAGTGCGTCAATAGCTGCGCGATGATTTACTCGAGCAGCATTAGTTTTGAACTTCTCATCACTGGCCCATTCGGGGTGCTTCAAGAGTTCAGCAAGTTTGGAAAATTGACCGTCATTGCCAACTGCCAGTGCAATCAAACCATCAGAGCATTGGTAAGTTGTATAGGGAACAATGGTGGGGTGACCATTTCCATAGCGACCAGAATCCTTATCGGTTGCTAGGTGACTATTTCCGACATTGGCGAGCAGCGCAGTTGCTGTATCGAATAGGGAAACCTCAACAGCTTGACCCTTACCAGTGCGGTAGCGCGCTAACAGTGCAGCCTGTATGGCATTGGCCGCCATCATGCCAGTTGCCAGGTCCACAATGGCTACACCATATTTTGTAGGATCGCCATCAGTGGGGCCGGTAATACTCATCAGTCCTGATTCTGCTTGCAAAATAAAGTCGTAGCCCGGCAGTCCCGCTTGGGGTCCAGTGCTTCCATAGCCGGTAATAGAGCAACGAACTACGGTAGGCGCATTAACTTCAAACCAAGCGGAATCGAATCCCCATTTTTCCAGAGTCCCGCTCTTAAAATTCTCAAGCAGTACATCAAACTTCGGAATGAGCATTGCTAGCAATGCCTTTCCTTCAGACTTAGAAAAGTCTATGGTGATACCGCGCTTATTACGATTGCAGCCCAAAAAATACGCTGATTCACCTTCCAGAAAAGGAGGTCCCCAGCCACGGGTATCATCACCGGTCACTAGTGACTCAACCTTAATCACTTCCGCACCAAGATCACCTAAAAGCTGTCCACACCAAGGGCCAGCCAATACGCGACTTAAGTCTAATATTTTAAAGCCCGCCAAGGCACCGTGATGATCGGACGCATCGGCGGCTTTTTTTTGATCTGCGCTCATTCGAGTTTTATTAATCGCGCATATCGGGTGGCGCATTCAGATTTTTTCTGAAACCATCCATGTAATCATCAAGAGCTGCTTTGTTTTGCAAGCGGAATTTTTGGAAGTCAGGCTTACGTCCTTCTAAGAAGGCATTCATTCCCTCGAGACTTTCTTCTGATCCCCAAACATAAGCTAACAACTCCATGCCGTGCTGCCATGACGCGTAAAGTTGATCGGATTCAAAGTTCAAACTCTTCTTCGTCATGCGAAGGGTTTGTGAACTATTGCTCTTAATCGTTTCGCACCAAGCCAAAGTCTCTGTTAGTAGATCTTCTTCTTTAACGCACTTGTTAATCAAACCAATTCGCTCCGCCTCTTTTGCTTCAAAACGTTTTGCTAAGAAAATCATTTCACGCGCAATGCGCTCTCCAACAATGCGCGGGAGGTATTGGGTTGCGCCGACAGTAGGGCAGGCACCTACTTTTGCGCCTGTTTGACCAAACACTGATTTCTCTGAGCCAATGACTAGGTCGCACCACAACGCTAATTCATGACCGCCACCAACGCACCAACCATTCACCATGGCGATTACGGGAATTGGGATGCCCCGAATGGCCATAGCTAAGCCGAGCATGCGGTCGTTCCACATGGAACCATTAGTAAAGGTAAGTCTTTTCATGGCGTAGAAATCTCCGCCTGCTGAGAAGGCTTTATCGCCAGAACCGGTAAATACAATGCATGCAATGGAGGGATCTTCACGAGTGAGCTTTACGGCATCAATCATTTCATCCAATGTTTGTTCACGAAAGGCATTCAGAACCCGTGGGCGATTAATTGTGATCCAGGCTACTTGGTCTTTAACTTCAAAAAGTATGTCTCTATATGGCTTTTCTGGCTTGATGCTCATCATGTCTCCGTGAGGTTTGTTATTAAATTTATCCGAATAAAGTTT
>CAIOIX010000075.1 GCA_903858445.1 uncultured beta proteobacterium | reverse complement strand
TATTCAATAAGTTATTCATGAAATTAAAGCTCGAATCCTTCATTGCCCCAATATTTGTTCTTATTTGGAGCACTGGTTTCGTGATAGCACGGATGGCTATGCCCTATGTAGAGCCGGCAACGTTTCTGTTTTGGCGATTTGCAGGGGTTTTGATGGCCATGGCTGCTCTGAGTCTGATTTGGAAGATTCAGTGGCCTAGCAGGGCGCAAATGCTGCGTATAGCGATAGCAGGGCTCTTATTACAGTTTGGATATTTACTGGGTGTTTGGTTTGCTGTGCGCTTGGGCATGACCGCTGGATTAGTGGCGATCATAGTTGGTCTTCAACCGATCATTACGGCCTGGTTTGCTGCTTGGGTTTCTGAAAAGGTCTCTCCACGACAGTGGATTGGTCTAGGCTTTGGTTTTGCTGGTGTGGCATTGGTTGTATTGGAAAAGATTAGCTTTGCTCATATTCCTGTCTTGAGTTACATCTTGGCATTTGCAGCCTTGTTATCCATTACTTTTGGCACTTTGTATCAAAAAAAATATTGCCCAGTCTTTGACTTGCGTGCAGGCTCATCCATTCAGTTTGGGGTATCTGCGATTCTCTGTTTTGCCTGCATGTACTTCTTTGAGTCTGGTGTGATGGTGTGGAATGCACCCGTTATTGGCGCCTTGCTGTGGGCTATTTTCCCTTTATCTATTGGCTCCATTAGTCTTTTATTCATGATGATCCGCAAAGGCGCGGCCACCAAAGTGACGAGCCTACTTTATCTAACACCACCAACAACCGCGCTAATGGCTTGGTTATTGTTTGATGAACCCTTTAATTGGATGATGGCCGTTGGTTTAGCTTTGACTATGACGGGTGTGGTTCTTGTCAATGCGCGCCAATCCAATTCTGTTGCAACAATTGCAGAATAGAGGCGAGCAAATAACTTAAATCATCAAAGTGGGATGAATAATTGCGTCTTCATGCGCGAAAGTAATTATCATTCCGTATGTCAAAAGTTTTGGAAGGTTGTATCGGGATGCATTTGAATCGATTTTGGGTTTTTGCCTTTACCTGTCTTTTTATGGCAAATACTGCTGTTTATGCTCAACCCGTCTCTAAAGAGAAGACCTCCAAGTCTGCTAGAGCTACCAGCAAGTCAACTGTAAAAGCACCAAAAAAACCTAAAACTGTTCGCATTACTGTGACACGTCCATCCGCTCCTGTGGTGGAGGCTCGACCTTCTTTTGCCACAGCACTTGGTTTGCGTGGGCAGCATGATGAATTAAGTTTGAAGTCCAGCGTTGCCATTGTGATGAATCAAGACACAAAAGAAGTTTATTTTGAGAAAAATCCTTCTGTCAGTCTGCCAATTGCATCCATTACTAAGTTGATGACTGCCATGGTTGTCTTGGATTCAAAATTACCACTCGATGAGACTTTAACTATTAACGCTGACGATGTGCATATTTACAGAACATCGCGACTTGCCGGAGGAACTGAGCTTACTAGGGAGGATGCCTTACATCTAGCCTTGATGTCTTCCGAGAATCGTGCAGCCTACACCTTGGGTAGAAATTACCCCGGAGGTATTCCAGCATTTGTTGACTCCATGAATCGCAAGGCTAAGGAGCTCAATATGGAGCACTCTCACTTTGCTGATCCAACCGGGTTGATGAGTGAGAACGTCGCGTCTGCCGAGGACCTCACGCGCATGCTCAATGCCGCATATCAATACAAGCTTATTCGTGAATTTTCCACGTGGCCGGACTTGACTATGGTGATTGCTAAGCGCCCACAGAAATTTCTCAATACCAATCGTTTAGTACGCGCTGGTGATATGAATATTGGTTTACAAAAAACAGGTTTTATTAATGCTGCAGGTAAATGCTTGGTGATGCAAGCTAGAGTGAACAACACCCCATTGCTACTTGTATTCCTAGATTCTGTCGGTACGCAATCTCGCTTTGCGGATGCTGTCAGGGTGCGCGATTGGTATGAGCGCATGCCCTCTGGTGAGCCTAAGTCAATTCGTCGTTTAATGTAAGACACATTCCAAGTCAAGCATTCGAATCTAATCTTAAGTCAAGCTCGGCTCAGTCATCTTGGGCTTAAAACCCATGCCCTTGGAGATTTGAATGGCAGTGTCTTGTAGAGCGCGCAACCAATCAGCATGAATACGATCTGTTGGCGCACTTAGTGATAGCCCAGCAACCAACTTTCCAGTGTCATCCAAAATTGCTGCGGCTAGGCAGCTTACTCCAAGCTCAAGCTCTTCATTGTCTTTGGCGTTACCCAGCTTTCGAACTTGATTGAGCTCAGTCTCAAGTTTCGCTAAATCGGTAATACTGTTTCTAGTGTGGCCAGATAAGCCGGTGCGAGTGACATAAGCGCGCACTTGGCTGGCATCATCGCTGGCTAAAAAGAGTTTTCCAACAGAGGTGAGATGTAGTGGTGCCCGTCCACCAATCGCTCTAACCACTTGCATGCCAGAGCGCTCACTATAGGCACGATCGACATACACAATTTCGTCACCTTGGCGAACGGAAAGGTTGACAGTTTCACCAGTAAGCTTGTGAAGTGCGCGCATGGGTGCTTGAGCTGCCTCCCGGACTGAAAGTCTGGCTTTTACAAGGTTGCCTAACTCTAGTAACCTTAATCCAAGCCGATAGGTGCCTCCATCGCCACGCTCAACCATGCGACAAGCTACTAAGTCATTAAGAATGCGATGAGCTGTTGAGGGGTGTAGGCCAGTTTGTTCGGCTAGGACTTTGAGACTACTGGATTGTTCGTGCTCAGCTAATGCATCAAGCAAGTTCATCATGCGCTCCACAACCTGAATCGCTGTTTTACCAGCTTCACCAGGTACTTTTTGAGCTTTTAAAACTTTGCTTATAGTCATGCCTACAATTGTAGCGATTCTGCGGGAGATTGCATATTATGAAATCTCATTTTGGGCTATGAGCTTCAGGCAGTAACGTTGCAATTAGCTGCGCAAAGCGTTCGCACACTCGGAAACAAGGTCTGGACCCTTGTAAATAAGGCCGCTATAAAGCTGAATGAGGCTAGCGCCGGCAGCTACTTTTTCCTGAGCATCTTGGCCAGATAAAATCCCTCCAACACCAATAATAGGAAGAGCGTTGCCTAGTCTTGCCTTTAGGGTCTTAATTACCTCGGTAGATGCAAGTCTGACGGGGGCGCCTGAGAGGCCGCCCGCTTCATTGCCATGCTCTAGATGATTGACGCTAGTGCGGGAGATTGTGGTGTTCGTCGCGATGATCGCGTCAATACCAAACTCTAAGAGAAGGTCGGCAATCAAATGAATATCAGCCCTCTCAAGGTCCGGGGCAATTTTTAAGAAGAGTGGCTTGCGAACACCAAATCGATCACTGAGTTCCTCACGTGCAACATCTAGACTGCCTAGCAGTGAACGAAGCATTTCTTCGCCCTGCAGGGCACGAAGATTCTGGGTATTGGGTGATGAGATGTTCACGGTAATGTAAGTGGAAATCTCATAGACCGCCTTCATGGCAAGCACGTAATCACTAGCGGCGTCTTCGATAGGGGTGCTAGCATTTTTGCCAATATTTAAACCCACTACACCACCATTTTGCCAATACTCTGAGCGACGTACTCGTGCTACGCAGGAGTCCACTCCATCATTATTAAAGCCCATGCGGTTAATAATTGCATTTGCTTCTGGTAGGCGAAACATTCTGGGTTGGGGATTTCCGGGTTGCGGTTTGGGTGTGACGGTGCCAATTTCTAGAAAGCCAAAACCTAAGGCGCCTAAGGCGTCAATATGCTTACCATCCTTATCTAGACCGGCAGCCAGACCAACCGGATTGGGGAAGGTGATGCCACAAAGAGTTCGAGGATCAGATACGGGTTTGGTAACAAAGTGCTCAAGCAAGCCCCAGCGATAGGCGCGATCCATACTGCTTAATGTCAGGTTATGCGCACGTTCTGGGTCCAGGCAAAAAAGCCAGGGACGTAAAAAAGAATAACTGTTAATCATGGGTTGATATTATGTCTTAGTGACAGCCTGCCAGCGATCATTTATCAGTCCTTCTAGCGGTTGATACTTGGATTTGTAAGACATCTTCTCACTATGCTCGATGTAGTAGCCCAGGTAAACATAGGGAAGGCTAAGTTCGAGAGCTTGCTGAATTTGCCAGAGGATGCTGTAAGCGCCATAACTTGTAGCAGTATCTTCGGTGTCAAAAAAAGTATAAACCGAGGAAATACCTTGCTCAAGAATGTCAATCATGCTGACCATACGTAGTCGCCCTGGATGCGGATCATTTACACCATCTCTAAATTCAACGATCCTAGAGTTGACTCTGCTTTGCAATAAAAATTGCATGTACTGATCTTGATCGTTCTGATCCATTTCACCGCCAGAATGTCTGCTCTTCTGATAGTGCTGATAAAGTTGGTAATGCTCTTCCTGGTAACCCAGTTTTAAAATATGCACTTCTAGCTTGCTATGTTTTCTTAAAGCACGACGCTGGCTTCGACTTGGGTTAAATTGATTCGCCAAAACTCTAGTAGCAATACATGCCCGACATTCATCGCAATAAGGGCGATAGGTATAAAGACCGCTACGACGAAATCCAGCATTTACTAATTCACCATAAATATCTGCATGGATTAAGTGTGAAGGAGTGGCAACTTGTGAGCGCGCTATTTTTCCCGGTAAATAGCTACAAGGGTAGGGGGCAGTTGCATAAAATTGCAATGCAGTAAGTGGCAATTCTTTAAGTTGCGTCATAGCCAATGATTCAAAATCTCTTTTCCAAAATTCCAAGGTAACTCTATATTAGTTTGATTTAGTGAGGTCTGCAGTCTCACTAGAAATTCTTGCCTGGGAATCAGCGAGCCACCCAAAGAGCTTAGGTGTTTAGTCTCTTGCTGGCAGTCGATCATGGCTACTTGATGTTGTTCGCACCAAGCGCAAAGGGCAGCCAATGCTAGCTTTGATGCATCTGTTTTGCGGCTAAACATCGATTCACCAAAAACCATACCTCCAAAGGAAACGCAGTAAAGACCACCAATCAGTTGGTTTTGCTCCATGACTGCAATGCTATGCGCATGGCCTTGTTTGTGTAATTGTGTATAGGCATCCAAAATTTCTTGGGTAATCCAGGTGCCATCCTGATCTTTGCGCTTACTGGTCGCACAAGCTCTTACTACAGCTCCAAAATCCTTATCTACCAAAAGTTGTAAGTCTGGAGTGCTACAAAAATGGCGTATCGTTTTTTTTAACGAGTCACTACACTTAAAGTCTTGTGGTTTTAAAACCATTCTCGGATCTGGCGACCACCACAGTACAGGTTGATTGTCTGAGTACCATGGAAAGATTCCGAGCTTATAGGCTGCCGATAGTTGTCCTGGATAAATTTTTTCGCTAACGGCCATGAGTCCTGGCACGCTAGGATCCGGGTCCTCCTCTTCAAGAGGGTTTGGAAAGGGATCTTTCAAACCCAGCCAAATAAGTTGAGCCATAGACTTAAAGAATTAAATCTTCTCGTTACGAGAAATATTTCGACTGCGAACATTTAATTCGACTGGGTTGTTAAATAATCCTGCGGCTCGATCCGCAAAATACCATTCAAGGGTTTGTTTTACGGTTGGGAAAGCCAGTTCCGACCAGGGAATATCTTTCTCGTGAAACAGAGCCACCTCAAGACTTTCATCCCCAGCTTCAAAGTGCGGCGTTTGCATGGTTGCTAAATAGAATAAATGAACTTGCTCAGCATGGGGTACGTTCAGTAGTGAATATAGCGGTCCAATTTCGACAACTGCGCCTGCCTCTTCAAGGGTTTCCCTCGCTGCACCAGCCCCAGTACTTTCACCAAGTTCCATAAAACCAGCGGGCAGAGTCCAGTAACCATGTCTCGGTTCAATCGCGCGCCGACAAAGCAATACCTGATTTTGATAAACGGGAATGCTACCCACGACATTGCGGGGATTTTGATAATGAATACTGCCACAAGAATCACAGACATGACGCTCACGTGTGTCATCTTTCGGCACTCTGATGCTGATGGGTGCGGCGCAATTAGAGCAAAACTTCATGATGACTTCCTAAAAAGAGGCCGATATTGGACCACGCAAAGCATTACTTAGAATAATCTCTTTCGCGTTTGCAACGTCCTGAATGGTCAGGTTTGTCTCACGAATATTCCACTGCGGATCACCTATCAAGTACGCCCGCATTACACCCGGGAGAACGCCGGCAGAGAGTGGGGGTGTTAACCACTCGGTAGATTTATCATTTCTAATGAAAATACTAGACCTACCGCCCTCTGTTACAAACCCTTGTTCATTAGTAAATAGGGCATCAAACCCGCCTCGGATAACGGCAGCATTCCAAGCCTCGTCATATATTTTTCGATGTGTTGTCTTATGGGCTAATAGTGTGGAGCCTGAATTCAGTATTGCATCACGTGGGTTAGCTAGCAGGTCTTTTGCCCAAAATATTTTAACTTGAGGTGGAAGTGGATCAAGCTTACCCTTGGTGCAGGATAACTTACCATCTGCTGCAAGATCTAGTCTTATCCGGTGGAATTGACCGGGATTTGTCGATAAGCACGTAGTTAAAATCAGCTCTCTGGCGGCAACTTCATCAAATGGAAGTCTAAGTGAGATAGCTGAACTTTTCATGCGTGCGAGATGGGCATCTAGCAATTGAGGATGACACTCTTTTGCAAGGATGGTTTCAAATATTCCAACACCGCTGGGAAGACTCGTCAAAAATGAAGACTTGATGTGACATTCTTCCCATTCTTGTTTTGCATCAGAATCAATGGTGACCCCTGCGCCAACACCAAGCGTAAAATTTGATATTTCGGTCTGAGTATTGCGTTCGATCTCGATGGTTCGTATCGGTACGCTCAAGGAAAAATCTCCATTAGGATCAAGCCAGCCTAGAGCGCCACAATAAAAGCCGCGATCTTGTGGTTCGAGCTCTTGAATAATCTGCATGCTGCGTTTTTTAGGGGCACCAGTCACTGAACCACAGGGAAATACCGCCCTTAAAATATCGGATAAGTTAGTGCCTGACTTAAGCTCTGCCTCTATAGTTGAGGTCATTTGTAAGACATCTCCATGACGCGCAACTTCAAAGAGTTTTGGGGTGTTAACGGAACCAGGAATTGCCAGACGACCAAGATCATTGCGCAATAAATCGACGATCATTAAATTTTCAGCTCGATTTTTAGGATCTTCTGACAATTCGGTAGCCGAGCTATCTAGCGCACTGGCAGTGCCTTTCATTGGCATGGCTGTGACCATATTGCCTTGCCGTTGAATGAATAGTTCAGGCGACTGCGAGAGAATATATTGTGGATTGTTATCAATAAAAGCCCCGAATCTTCCAGGCTGACGCTTGCGCAATAATGAATATAGAGCAAGAGGAGATCCATACGCCTTGCCCTTGATGCGAAAGGTATGATTGATCTGGTATGCATCACCGCTGCGGATATATTCTTGAATACGTTCAATATCAGCCTCAAACTGCTCTTCATTTAATGATTCATGCAGATCTACAACGCCGGCAGAGCGAGTTAATTGATCTTGATGGTCCAATTGGATAGAAATAAAGTCATCAGCCTGGTCTTTTGAAAGTATTTGATATGAACTAAATGACCAGGCCTGAATAAGAGGGTGTTGCGATACCCTATAGGGCAGTTGCTGAAATAGGTTGCCAAGCTCATAGGCAAATACTGCAACTACAAATTGACCATCGCGTAGTGCCAACATGATTTCTTCCAGACATCGCTCGATTGCAATACTAGTAAGATCTTCACTGTGATGAGCCTTGATCGACCAGGATTGGAGCGCATTTTCGTACAGGCGACTCGAGGGCTTGCTTGCAGTACTTTGAGAATCATCCAGAAAAATCATGGGAAAGTCTTGGTCACCCAGGGTTAGTTGATTACTTTAGGATGGTGGCAGATTCAATTAAGACAGTTTTAGTTGGCACATCAGACATACGACCCATTTTTGGTACAGGTGCAACCATGGTCGGTACTTTGCGGATAGCGTCGATGGTTTGCGTGCCAGAAATTACTTTGCCAAAGACGGTGTAACCATTGCCCATGGCATTTGGATAATCAAGTCCTTGGTTATCTTTGACATTAATAAAAAATTGCGCAGTTGCAGAATCAGGATCAGAGGTTCTTGCCATCGCAATGGTGTAGGTCTGGTTTTTCAAGCCATTTTGCGCTTCTGATATTACTGGTGCATCAGTTGGTTTTTGGTTCAAGTCAGCACTAAATCCACCGCCTTGAATCATGAAGCCATCAATAACTCGATGAAAAATAGTACCGTTATAAAAACCACTTTTTACGTAGTTTAGAAAATTAGCACTTGTCTTTGGCGCTTTTTCAGAATCAAGCTCCACAACAAAGTTACCCATAGTGGTTTTAAATTCAACTTTAGGACCGGCAAATACGAGGCTGGTAGTCAGGCAGCTTGCTGCAATAGCTAGGGTGGCGATGAGTTTGCGCATTTTATTTCCTTGATAAAAATTAATGGTGATTTGAGTAAAAGTTGAGGGCCAGATCAATTATTATTCTTAGCTTCTTGGTCTAGCTTTCTCAAAAAAGCCATCTTCTCGGCGATTTGAGTTTCAAGACCGCGTGAAACGGGTTGATACCAATGAGGTTCACTCATACCTTCAGGCAGGTAGCTTTCTCCAGCAGCATAACCATGTGCTTCGTCATGGGCATAGCGATACTCTTTACCGTGCCCCAATTCTTTCATCAGCTTGGTGGGGGCATTCCGAAGATGATTGGGAACCGATTGGCTTTGGTCATTTGCAACGTAGGCACGTGCGGCATTAAAAGCCTTGTAACTAGCATTGCTCTTTGATGCCACCGCAAGATAGATAACAGCTTGACCAAGTGCCAGCTCACCTTCTGGTGAGCCAAGACGTTCAAAGGTTTGGGCGGCATCATTTGCCAGTTGGATTGCTCTTGGATCGGCAAGACCGATATCTTCCCAGGCCATGCGAATAATACGACGTGCTAGATAGCGAGGGTCCGCTCCACCATCAAGCATTCTGCAAAACCAATAAAGCGCAGCATCAGCATTGGACCCTCTTACTGACTTATGCAGTGCTGAAATTTGATCGTAGAACTGGTCCCCCCCTTTATCGAATCTCCTAGCGTGAACCGTTAAAGCATTATCAACAAAGGCTTGATCAATATTGGTAATCTGATTACCTTTTCCAGAGATGGCGTTCGCTATTTGCTCTACCAAATTAAGCAGACGACGCGCATCGCCATCGGCATTATTGATGAGGCTGTCAATAGCTTTATCCTCAAATTCAATTGCCGGCATAGCATGCTGGTGTGCTCGCACGAACAGCTGTTTCAGTTCTGCTGGATTAAGCGACTTAAGAACATAAACCTGAGCCCGAGAAAGCAGGGCGGAGTTGACCTCGAAAGAGGGATTTTCAGTGGTGGCGCCGATAAAGGTAAAAAGGCCAGATTCAACATGGGGCAGTAAGGCATCTTGCTGGCTTTTATTGAAGCGGTGGATCTCATCAACAAATAGGATCGTTTGGCGACCATATTGGGCCATACTTTGCTGTGCTTTCTCAATAGCCTCACGGATCTCTTTGACGCCGGCCAGTACTGCTGAGATGGCTATAAAGTCGCGATCAAAGGCTTTGGCGGATAGCCTTGCAAGAGTTGTTTTACCTACGCCAGGAGGCCCCCACAAAATCATTGAGTGAGGCTGACCTGATCCAAAGGCAAGGTTCAGTGGTTTTCCAGTGGCCAACAAATGGGTCTGTCCAATTACCTCGCCAATAGTTTGAGGACGCAAAGCCTCTGCTAGGGGTGGCGGAGGCGTGCTATCGAATAAATTGGACATGAATAAAGCCAATTAGGCCTGAGTGAAAAGGATGACTAGGGCGGCCCATACTAAACAGACGACAGAAGTATAGGTAAGGTGTTTTCGCATGGTCATAAACGCAAGTCGCGCTTCATCACTGCCAAAATAATAACAATAGGTGTTTTGATCAATATTGCGCTGAATGACTAGGGTCGCCGCTAGAATCAGCAAACCAACAGGGATGTAGATATGTAAGGCCACCCATGAAACTAGTGCTGGAATAACGCCCCAAATCCATGCATTTCTATCAACCCAGCGATCACCGCTCAGAGGTTTTCCCAGGCTATGTAAATTAGCGCCCCAATGAATGGCCCCCATAAAGGAGGTGATAATGGCGCCGTAGCCAGCTAGAGACTCTGCACTCAGATAGTTAACCGGTGTAGGCGCGAGTTGAACCATCAATGCTAAGCCAATAAATGGAATGAGGCCGGCGTAGGCTAATTTACGTAGTAATGGCGGTAAAGGATTCACAAAAATTTTCTAGGTTAAAGATTGATAAAAATATTATTTGTCGTAGGTGTATACACCGCGACCAGACTTACGTCCCAGATAACCAGCAGCAACCATTTCACGTAAAAGTGGGCAGGGGCGGTATTTGGAATCACTAAAGTTCTCAAAATACACCTCCATAACCGCTAGACATGTATCCAAACCAATGAGGTCTGCTAATGCTAGCGGACCAATGGGTTGATTACAACCCAGCTTCATACCTGCATCAATATCCTCTGGGCTAGCCAAGCCTTCATAGAGAACAAAGAAGGCTTCATTAATCATCGGCAGCAAAATACGATTGACCACAAATCCTGGGGAATTTTTAACAGTGATGGGTTCTTTGCCAATGTGTTTGGCCATATTAATTATGGCTGCATGAGTAGTATCGCTAGTTTGTAAACCCCGAATCACTTCAACCAATGTCATTAGCGCAGGTGGGTTAAAGAAGTGCATGCCGATAAAGCGCTCGGGATTTGAATTTAATGCAGCTAACTTAGTAATGGAGAGGGAAGAAGTATTGGTAGCAATAATCACCCCTTTGGCAACAATCTCATCAACTTGCTTAAGGATCTTTTCTTTAATTGCTTGATTCTCTGTTGCTGCCTCAATCACTAGATCCAAGTCTTTAAGGTCGGCATAAGAAGTGCTAACTTTAATTCTTTTTAGCGCAGCATCTTTAGCTTCAGGCGTTAAGGTTTCTTTCTTCACCAGCCTATCAAGACTTTTGCTAACCTGAGATAGGCCACGCTCAATCGCTGCATCGTTGATATCAACCATCAGGACATCTAGTCCGGCAACCGCGCACACCTGTGCAATCCCGTTTCCCATTGTTCCTGCACCAATGATGCCAACAGATTGAATGCTCATGTTATGTCCTCTTCTGATATTGGGTTGAACCAAATAATTGCTCTCTTGCCTTGTCATCATGCAAGGGTTTTCGTAATGCAGTTAATACTTCAACGCCACGTTTTACTGCGGGGCGCTCACCAACTTTTTCAAACCATTGCTTGAAGTGCGGATATTCATTGATTTCAACCCCTTGATTTTTCCAGTTTCTAGTCCAAGGGAAAATAGCAATATCAGCGATCGAATACTGTTTTCCTGCTATGTAGGCATTTTCTTTTAATTGTGTATCAAGCACACCATACAACCGCTTTGCTTCATTTGTATAACGATTGACTGCGTAGTCAATTTTTTCAGGCGCATAAAGCCTGAAATGATGATTTTGCCCAAGCATAGGACCTAATCCACCCATCTGGAACATCAACCATTGAAGAACTTCATATTTTGCACGGGTTGATTTTGGAAGAAATTTACCTGTCTTGCCAGCCAAATAAAGCAGGATGGCGCCAGACTCAAAAATACTAATAGGTTTCCCATCGGGGCCATGTGGATCAACGATTGCAGGAATTTTATTATTGGGACTGATTTTTAGAAAATCTTTTTTAAATTGATCTCCAGCACCAATATCAATTGGATGCGCAAGCCAGTCGCGACCCAGTTTGTAGCCACATTCTTCCATCATGATGTGTACTTTGTGGCCATTCGGTGTAGGCCAGCTATATACATCAATGACTTCTTGTTTTATCTTTTTGTTAGCCATAAGGGTTTCTTTCTAAAGTTGCTCTAAGCGTTGTAATGCATCGGTAAGCGTCTGTTCTTTCTTTGCAAAACAAAAACGAATAACACCAGACTCAATGGGTGTTTCATAAAAAGCGGAAACCGGAATTGCAGCCACACCTATTTCAGTGGTCAGCCATTTACAAAAATCTGCCTCATTTAACTTAATTTGTGGCGATTTTATTTTGCTGTAATCCACGCACTGAAAGTAAGTCCCAGGTGTTGGAAGTAATTTGAAACCCGTTTTTGCTAAGCTAGATTTAAAAAAATCCCGTTTAGCTTGATAAAAGTCGGGAAGTTTAAGATAGTGGTTAGGTTCCTCTAGGTACTTAGCAAGTCCATATTGCATCGGCGTATTAACTGTGAAGACATTGAACTGGTGGACTTTGCGAAATTCTTTCATCATCGCTACTGGTGCTGCGATATAGCCTACCTTCCATCCGGTTACATGATAGGTTTTGCCGAAGCTAGAAATGAGAAAGCTTCTGTTGACAAGCTCTGGATGACTCGCGATGCTTTCGTGCATAACACCGTCATACACCATGTGCTCATAAACTTCATCACTCAGAATTAAGGTGTTTGTATTTCTAACTAATTTTGCTAGCTTGTCTAAATCAGATTTCTTCCAAACCATGCCCGTAGGATTGTGCGGCGTATTAATCATGATCAGACGTGTATTGGAGTGAATAACTTTCTCTAATTGATCCCAAGGAATCTCATAGGAGCTAACTTGGTTTTCATTGTCCCTCATCGCCTGCAGAGAAACTGCAATCACTTTTCCGCCAGCCAACTCTATGGATGGTCTATAAGAATCGTAAGCAGGCTCAATGATCACCACCTCATCGCCGGGCGATACGCAGCAAAGTATGGCAGTCAGAATGCCTTGAGTACCTCCAGCGGTAACAGTTATTTCTGCATCGGCATCATATTGATGACCATACAGCTGTTTAATTTTCTCGGCTATTCCATTCCTTAGCTCTGGAATTCCAATCATGGGGGGATATTGATTAAGATCGTTCAGCATAGCCTGATTTACATGGCCAATCAAATCACGATCACAGGGAAAGTCTGGAAAACCTTGACCCAAGTTTATGGCTTTGTGCTGTGTTGCCAGCGCCGACATGACTGTAAACACAGTGGTTCCGACCTTTGGTAGCAGGCTGGGAAAAGTAGGGCTCAGGGAGGGTATTTGAGTCATTAAGCTGGTTTGGGGCATTTAGGCTTGGGAATGGCTAGAATGGATGAAATACATTACTAAATTGTGCCATGCTGATCGTCCTTTCACCTGCTAAATCTCTCGACTACAAAACCCCTGTTAAGGTAAAGTCCACAACCTTGCCCGATTTTGTCTCAGAATCCGCCAAGTTAATTGCTGATCTTAGGAAGCTTTCACCGCAAGATGTAGCTAAGCTGATGGGGCTATCAGATCAACTTGCAGCATTGAATGTGGGTCGTTATCGCGACTGGACCAAGAAATTCTCCGAAGAGAACAGTAAGCCAGCTATTTTTGCCTTTAATGGTGATGTCTATGACGGATTTGACGTAAAGACTCTTGATACTAAGGCCCTGAACTTTGCCCAAGACCATATTCGGATTTTGTCAGGCCTTTATGGTGTATTGCGCCCACTGGACTTAATGCAACCCTATCGCCTAGAAATGGGCACCTCCTTTAAAAATCCCAAGGGAAAAGATTTATATGCTTTTTGGGGGGATTTGGTGACCAAGTCCTTGCAGAAAATTTTAGCCGGGCAAAAGCGCCCCATCTTGCTCAATCTCGCTTCAGAGGAGTACTTCAAGGTATTGCAAGCTCGCGATTTGGATTGCGAGGTGATAGCTCCCGTTTTTCAGGATGCCAAGGATGGCAAATACAAAATCATTTCTTTTTATGCCAAGCGTGCTCGTGGTCTCATGGCCCGTTATGTGGTTGAAAATCGTATTACAGATCCAGCAGATCTAAACGACTTCGATCTTGACGGATACCGATATTTCGCAGTAGATTCCAAGCCAGGCAAACCCATCTTTCGACGTGCGGAGAAAAAATAGTTATGGCAGTTCATCGCACTAAATCATCGCAGCGAACCTCGCCTGAAGTAGAGCGTTTGGTAGCTGACGCTATTTCACTGGCCGCCTCCGGTAGTCAGATTGAAGATCGATTTTGGGAACGACGTCTCAATACACGCCTGATGCGACTACTTAAAAGCCAGAATCAAAATGTGATCGATGCGGCCCTAGACCAGACTTTTAGGATCAACACGGTTGCCTTTGAGGTGTTGGCTGATATTGCGGAAACCTTGGCCGAGTCTCTGACCATAGAGGTCGATGCGCAACAATGGGATGTTCTATTACTGGCAATGCCCATCGTCGCGCATACACGTTATCAAATTCCATCCGGCCCATTACCAGTCAATATTATTGAATCAACTGCGCTAGCGTTACAAACTTCAATTGTTTCTTCTGATGCTCGCTTAGCGATCATTCCGTGGCTATATAGCATTGATCAGATGCCTCATTCTCATTGCCAGACTCGCTTGTTGACTGAGTCTTTGGCTGAGGCTGCTGTGTCTGGTGGTGACGTTAAGCTAGAGTTGCGCGATATGTCCGAAACGATTGCGGTTTTGGCTGATCCGCGTTTCATTATTGCCGTGGTTGCTGCGCCTAGTGGCACGCCATTATTTCGTTGGCAGGCTGAGCCACCAACAAGACAGGAACGTGGTGTTAGTCTCATTGGCTGGCAAACTGCGATGAAAGAGCCGATGAGCTCATTACTGCCGGGTTGTGAATTCGAGCTACTTTTACCGGAGGCATATTTTACAAACTGCCGCTTGGCAGATAAACATGTGCGGCCACTGAGTATTCGTGCTGGTGTGAATTACTTGGAGAGCGCATTAGGTATCTCGCCTGCTGGACTTTCATGCGTAGTTGGTGCGTTCGGTGAGGAGCAGGCTGATGAATATCGTATCTCGTTTAGCGTAAAAGGTTCATCTGAAGTGATCTATGGTGTCATTTGGCCTTTGTATGACCGTGAGAGCGTTGCAAACGATGCCCTTAATGATGTCTCAGATGATGAAAGTCCCATTAAGAGAATTTGTGATGCGTTGCATGAAGCGGGGGTTGAGGATGTTTTCCGGCATGCGATGTTGTTCGACCCGGAGCTATGCGATGACTGTGGCGCACCTTTGTTTCCCGATCGTTCTGGTGAAGCTGTGCATGCAGAGATGCCTGATGATGCACCTATGCAACAGCCTCTATTTCACTAAGGATAAATCAACTTCCGAGAGATCTATGAAAGAAAAAAGCCGAGAATTACTCGGCTTTTTTACAGGGCAATGTTAAATCTACTGTTGAACAAAAGGCTCAGCATCCGCAAATAAATGCGGAAGTTTTCCAGACTTCATTTCGGCTGTTTGGCAGAAATCAGCAAGTCGAGTACCTGTCTTGATGTTAAAAAGCATTGCTTTATTGCCAAGTACGACAAGATCATGACCTGTTGCTTGGTTCTTGTACCGCAAACTACCTGGCAATGAATTTTCACGCTTTAACTCATATGTCCTAGCTTCCCAAGTTAACTGAATTTTTTCAACGCTACCTGAAGTCTTAAACTGACGACTATCCTGACAGCTCCAGTTGAAAACCTCATCGGCAGCATAGACGTTACTAAGTCCTGCAATGATTAGGCCAATACTGATGAGAGTGCGCTTCATGATGAAAAGACTTTCTTTATGAGAGTAAATGTTTAACCCCAGCTTGCTCTTCCAAGAGCTCATTAAGGGTATGGTTCATGCGTTCACGTGAGAACTCATCAATTTCCAAGCCTTCAATCATTTTGTATTCGCCATTTTCGCAAACTACTGGGTAGCCATAAATCACTTCGGCTGGAATGCCGTATTCACCTTTAGAAGGAATACCCATAGTGACCCATTTACCGTTCGTGCCAAGCACCCAGTCACGCACGTGATCAATCGCTGCGTTGGCTGCTGAAGCTGCAGAAGAAAGGCCTCGGGCTTCAATGATAGCCGCGCCACGTTTACCCACTGTAGGAATAAAAGTGTCTTTATTCCAAGCTGCGTCATTGATGCTTTCTTTTACAGATTGGCCATTGACAGTAGCAAAGCGATAGTCAGGGTACATCGTTGGGCTATGGTTACCCCAAACAACCAATTTCTCGATATCTGCCACAGGCTTATTCAGCTTGTTAGCCAATTGTGATAAAGCGCGGTTGTGATCGAGGCGCAACATTGCCGTAAAGTTCTTTGCTGGTAAATCTGGCGCTGATTTCATTGCAATGTAGGCGTTGGTATTCGCTGGATTACCAACAACCAATACTTTGACTGTGCGTTTAGCAACGGCGTTTAATGCCTTACCTTGTGCTGTAAAAATTTGTGCATTAGCGGAGAGTAAATCTTTGCGTTCCATGCCAGGACCACGTGGACGCGCTCCAACTAAGAGGGCGACATCAATATCTTTAAATGCAGTCATTGGATCTGAGTGCGCGCTCATGCCAGCTAATAAAGGGAATGCGCAATCTTCCAATTCCATCATCACACCAGCCAACGCTTTTTGTGCTTTCTCATCTGGAATTTCCAGCAGTTGAAGAATCACAGGCTGTTCTTTACCCAGCAAGTCGCCATTGGCGATGCGAAAGAGTAGGGAATATCCGATTTGACCGGCTGCACCGGTCACGGCGACACGCATTGGGGCTTTTGCCATTACTAATAACTCCAGAGTGAGATTAATTAATGAATACCTATCTATTATCCATTCAAGTGGATGGGGTTTCCATTTACACTATGAATCATGTCTTATATAAGACAAGTGAATGCGTTGATTTTATCCAATTGATACTAGCTCTGGAGTTATTTTGTCGATTCCCGCTTTGCCTGCAGCCTCATTTAGCCCTTTGTATCAACAAATTAAGACAATGATCCTTGCCAGTCTGCAGGCCGCAGAATGGCTACCCGGAACTTCAATTCCTAGTGAAATAGACCTTGCAGCCCGTTATCTTGTTAGTCAAGGCACTGTTCGTAAAGCAATTGATGAGTTGGCAGCTGAAAATCTCTTGGTTCGCAGGCAGGGTAAGGGCACCTTCGTGGCTACACACCAAGAAGATGCCTGGCAGTATCGTTTTCTGAGGCTTGAGCCTGATTCCGGCGAGAAGTTCCAGTTGTTCAATCGCTTTTTAGCCTGTGAGCAGCTTAAACCGTCCTCCCAGGTAGCTGAGCTGCTTAAATTAAAGGCAGGTGACGCTGTTATCCGAATTGACCGTATCCAGAGTTTTAAAGGCAAGCCCATTGTTTTTGAAGAAATTTGGCTCTCTGCTACACGCTTCAAGGGCTTAACTCTCGATAAACTCAATGCCTGGTTAGGTCCGATGTACGCATTTTATGAGAGTCAATACGCTACTCATATGGTTAGGGCTGAAGAGCAAATCAAAGCTGTGAATGCTGATCAGGAGCTGGCTGGCCATTTAGAGCTCCCTGTTGGTCAGGCACTATTATTGGTAGATCGTGTTGCGTTTACCTATGGCAATAAACCCGTAGAAATACGACATGCCAGATATAACACCTCGCAACAGCATTACGTCAATCAGTTGAACTAAGTATTACACTCATAGAATCAGTAAAAACCACTATTAAACCCCTTTAAACGCGAAAATTCCCCCAAAGATCCTAAGGTTTCCAATAGAATATGTTGCGATACAACAAAGCACCAAAAAACCTCCACCTAACGATAGAGATTAAATATGGTTGATGCAAATCAAGAAATAAAGCGTGCCAAGCCAATCTACCGAAACATTGGCCTTGCCCAGCTGGTTAAGTACCGCCTCCCTTGGGCTGGTAAGGTTTCAATCCTTCATCGCATCAGTGGAGCGGTTTTATTCCTTCTGTTGCCATTTATTTTGTACATTTTTGACCAGAGCCTTGCCTCTGAGTTGAGCTATCAAAACTTCCAAGCCATTACGGGCAACGTTTTAGTCAAAATCATTTGCCTCGGTTTAATTTGGTGTTTCTTGCACCATTTTTGCGCAGGCATTCGCTACCTCTTGCTCGATTTAGAAATCGGCGTAGAGAAGCATGAAGCGAATCGCTCAGCAATCGTTGTTTTCTGCATTGGTTTGGCCCTGACCGCAGTGGTTGGCCTCAAACTATTCGGCTTGTACTAAGCGCACATCAGTTAAGGAAATTTCATGCCTATTTATCAAATTGGACCAAAGCGCTTAGTTGTTGGTGCTCATTACGGCCTCAAAGAATGGATTATTCAGCGCGTCACTGCGATAGTAATGGTGGTTTTTACTATTGTTTTGCTTGTGGACTATTGCATTACCGGTAGCGCAACCTATGAGGGTTGGGCCGGCTTATTCAGCAATCAGTTCATGAAGTTGTTAACACTTCTAGCATTCATTAGCCTGTTTTATCACGCTTGGATTGGTATCCGTGACATCTGGATGGATTACATCAAGCCAGTCAGTATCCGTTTATCACTCCAGGTGTTAACAGTTTTGTATCTTGTAGCCTGTGCGGCATACGCCGTACAAATTTTGTGGAAAGTGTAATTCGATGACCGCGATTAAAAAAGCATTGCCACGCCGCCGTTTTGATGCGGTGATTATTGGTGCAGGTGGTTCAGGTATGCGTGCTTCTTTGCAGTTAGCGGAGGCGGGTTTAAATGTTGCGGTATTAACAAAAGTTTTCCCAACGCGCTCACATACAGTTGCAGCTCAAGGTGGTATTGGTGCATCTTTGGGTAATATGAGTGAAGACAATTGGCACTATCACTTCTACGACACCATCAAGGGTTCTGATTGGCTGGGTGACCAAGACGTCATCGAGTT
>CAIOIX010000074.1 GCA_903858445.1 uncultured beta proteobacterium | reverse complement strand
TGGGGGCTGTATTAATGCCGTTACCCGTGCAATTCAGGCTCAGGACCCTCAGGCTCAGGTCTTCGCAGACTTGGCTACACAAACAGTTGAATTAGAAACCAGCTTAAGCTCTGAGATTGCCGGTCAACTCATAACAGATGCGGGTTTTCCAGTCTCTAGCTAAGCTTTGTTTAGAATCTCATCAAACCTAACAAAACCCGTAGTTTTTGTTCCCAAAGGATCGTGATTTATGTTCTTCAGTAAGCTAATGCCTCACGATGGTAACTTTTTTGCATTATTCAATCAGCATGCCGAGCAAATTGTCGCCGCATCCGAATCTTTTCTGAAGTTCATTGAGCATTACAACGATGATGCGCTGCGTGCGAAGTACACCCAAGAAATAGACAAAGCAGAGCACGCTTGTGATGATATTGTGAAAGAAGTGCATCGTCGCTTGCACAAGACCTTTATTACACCCATCGATCGTGATCAAATTTTCTCCTTGATTAACACCATGGATGACGTAGCAGATTTGATTCAAAATGGCACTGAGGCAATGCATCTCTATAACGTCAAGCAAATGACGGAAGAAATGTTGCATATGGCTCAGTTATGCAATCAATGCTGTATCTGCCTGAAAAATGCAGTTGGCACCCTCAAAGACATTTCTGATCCTGAGGTAGCAAAAGCAGCCCTAAAGACTTGTGATGAGATTGACCATCTAGAGTCTGGCGCAGATCGACTGCTTTCAACTGCGATTACCAGATTGTTCCGCGAAGAGACTGAAGTACGTGAGCTCATTAAATTGCAGCGCATTTATGAGTTGCTTGAAGAAGTCACTGATAAATGTGAAGACGTTGCCAATTTGGTTGAAGGCATCGTTCTTGAGAACTCTTAAGGCCCATTAACTTGCCTTCGATACAAGCAGCTTTTTGGGTGGTAGCGCTCTTGGTAGTGCTAGCGTTAGCCTTTGATTTCATGAACGGCTTTCATGATGCGGCAAACTCTATTGCCACAGTAGTTTCTACTGGCGTCTTGAAACCCCAGCAAGCAGTTATTTTTGCTGCATTCTTTAACTTCCTCGCGATTTTTATTTTCCATTTGAGCGTTGCGGCGACCGTTGGCAAGGGAATTGTTCACCCATCATCGGTGGATTTGCATGTGATCTTTGGTGCTTTAGTCGGCGCGATCATTTGGAATATCCTGACTTGGTATTACGGCATTCCCTCTAGCTCATCTCATGCTTTGATTGGGGGATTGGTTGGCGCCACAATTCCTAAGGCTGGTTTTGCAGGCTTAGTTTGGTCCGGCATTATTAAGACAGTAGCCTTTATTTTTATTTCACCGTTTGTTGGCTTCTTGCTTGGCTCTCTGATGATGTTGTTGGTGGCTTGGGTTTGCAGAAACGTCAACGTAGCAAAAACAGATCGCTGGTTCCGTCGTTTGCAATTAGTATCAGCCAGTGCCTATAGCTTGGGCCATGGCGGTAATGACGCGCAAAAAACCATCGGCATTATTTGGCTCTTGTTGATTATTACTGGCTACGCTGAAGCTGGTGCTAGCATGCCGCCAACGTGGACCATTATTGGTTGCTATATCGCTATTGCCATGGGTACGATGTTTGGTGGTTGGCGAATCGTTAAAACCATGGGTCAAAAGCTGACAAAGCTCAAACCGGTAGGCGGTTTTTGTGCGGAGACGGGTGGGGCAATTACTCTATTTGCTGCAACAGCCCTTGGCGTTCCTGTATCGACTACCCACACAATTACTGGGGCTATTGTTGGTGTTGGTTCAACGCGGCGTGCCAGTGCAGTTCGTTGGGGTGTGGCTGGCAACATCGTCTGGGCTTGGATCTTTACTATCCCAGCCACTGCGCTGATGTCGATGGCGGTTTATTACTTAAGTCTCTGGATCTTCTAAATCCAGCCATTTGCCCTGTAAGTCCTGACTTTTCTGCAAAGAATCCCTTGTGCGGTTAATCTACCCACTATTCAAAAATTCGCAATAATTCACAAATCGATGCATCAAGATGTCCAATGAGGACATGGCTATTCTTAGGAGAATGTAGTGGCAGTCACTATTGAAGTTGTACAGGCGGCGTTAAAAGGTCTCGTTGACCCAAACACACAAGTGGATTTTGTAACAGCAAAGACTGTTAAAAATTTACGCGTTGAAGGTGGTGATATCTCCTTAGATATTTCCCTGGGGTATCCCGCAAAAAGTCAGTTCGAAGCAATCCGTAAATCGGTTATTAACGTGTTACGTAATTTGCCTGATGTAAAAAATGTCAGCGTCAATGTCAACAGTCAAATTGTTTCGCATGCAGTTCAGCGTGGCGTGAAG
>CAIOIX010000073.1 GCA_903858445.1 uncultured beta proteobacterium | reverse complement strand
TAGCCAAATCATTAGTTGCAGTGGTTGAGGATTGCGTGAATGCAGTGGGCGTCGATGTGAATACCGCCTCAGCACCATTACTCTCGAGAGTATCTGGACTCTCATCGACTGTAGCTGAAGGTATTGTGTCTTATCGCGATAGCAATGGCATGTTCAAATCCAGGGCGGACCTCAGAAACGTGCCACGCTTAGGTGAGAAGACTTTTGAGCAAGCCGCAGGATTTTTGCGCATCATGAATGGCAGCGATCCGCTAGATGCTTCAGCAGTTCATCCAGAGTCTTATCCTTTGGTTAAGAAGATTCTGAAAGATATTCAGAAGGGTGTTAAAGAAGTTATTGGCGATGCTGCGATTCTGAGAAATCTCAATCCTGAAAAATACGCTGATGAGAAATTTGGTGTGCCAACCATCACAGATATTCTAAAAGAATTAGAAAAGCCAGGTCGCGATCCGAGACCTGAGTTCACAACCGCCACTTTTAAAGATGGCATTGAAAAAATCAGCGATCTTCAGCCTGAAATGATTCTGGAAGGGGTTGTTACCAACGTCGCTGCCTTCGGTGCTTTCGTGGATATTGGTGTTCATCAAGATGGCTTGGTGCATATCTCCGCCCTATCCAACACCTTCGTTAAAGACCCTCACTCTGTTGTTAAAGCAGGGCAGGTCGTTAAAGTGAAGGTGCTTGAAGTGGACGAGAAGCGCAAACGCATCGCACTCACGATGCGTTTAACCGATGAAGCCCCCAAAGTGAGTCAGGCAGACAAGTCAGAGCAAAGAAGTCCTAGTCGCCCAAACACTCCTAAGGCCAATAGAACTCAAGAAGCCAGAAAGCCCCAAGAAGATCGACGCACTGCGCCAATCAATAGCGCAATGGCAGCGGCATTTGGAAAGTTAAAAAATAAAGACTGATATTGGTCCTGGATTCAAGATTAATATCAGGCAAGTGGCTTAGAGCGTAGATCTAGCGGTGCCTACGTTCGTAATTGATCGTTAGTAGAAGAAACAAAAACATCCCCAGAATTAATGTGACCAAAGTAGTGCTACCACCCAAGCTTTCATTGAAAACTGGGCCACCTAGGGCTGAAAGAATGCCAAAAATGAGTAGTGATACACCAAAAAAAGCGGTAATAGAAATAAGCCACAACTCAGCATCACCCGATTGAGTTTGACGTTTTTCGTTATGTATCTGATCCATGGTGACCCTCTTTTGTCGAAGTTATACGGATGACATTACGCCGACTCGGATAAATGTCAATAAAGATTTACGAGAGAAAATGTGTTGCATTGCACGATATTTTTACTGCGTGTGGCTATTTCGCATCATCTTATATGGCGTATAAAAAAATTGGATCACAATTTGATTTATATCAAAACTTATGAAAATTATAAGAGTTAAATGAGCCTGTAAATAGTCAAACATTTTAATGCGGAGATTCTGATGGATAGTTTCCCTTATGTTAAAAAACCAAACTTAATGTATTGGCAAGTTAAGTTATCTCATTTTCTAATAGTTTGGCTTGCCTTTTTTTCGTTGTTACTGGTCTCCTCGATTAGTGAAGCGCTTCCACTATTTGCACGCCAGACAGGTCAAAATTGCGTTGCCTGCCATGCAGGCGGTCAATGGCCTGAGTTAACTCCTTATGGACGCTACTTTAAATTGACGGGTTACACGCAGGGTGAGCGTCAATTAGTGCCCGTTTCAGTGATGTTTGTTGGCGGGGCCGCTAGTACAAAAAATAATACCGGTAGCAATGTGGCTGATGATGGGACGGTTAGCAGTGGCAATATTAGCCAGCAAAATGGACGATTCGAAGCTGACAATGCGAGCGTTTTCATTGGTGGGAAAATATTAGATAATTTGGGATTATTTAGCCAACTGACTTATTGTTGGGCTTGCTCGCAAACTGCAAATAATCAAGCAGATTCGACCATTTATAATCAGGGCCATTTCGGCATGGACAATTTTGATCTGCGTTATGCGGATCATTATGCGGGCACTCAGCATGATCTTATTTGGGGCGCTACATTAAACAATAATCCTGGCGTTACAGATGTATGGAATACGTCGCCTGCTTGGGCTTATCCATATATGTCTCCGCAAGGCTCAAGGGCAACGTTCGCAGGGGTGCCCTATGCACCATTTCTGGAGAATGGAGGAGGCGCCAATACTACTGGCTATGGTGGCTATCTTTATCTCAATAAAAACTTCTATGTAGAGGCGAATGCGTATCAAAGTGCAACAGGGGCAACATCGTTCTTGGCTTATGGAACGAGCAATAACAATCCCAATGCTCCCAGAACGTACTTAAAGGGAACTAACCCCTATTTTCGCTTGGCATACACCACTGAATGGGGTCCCCATAATCTAATGGTAGGGGCAATGGGAATGAATGCTGCCGTATATGGCTACAACACAACCAGTGCAGGTATGTTGAATGGAGGACCTCCAGACCTTAGTGGTGGAACCATGAATTATCAAGATCGTGGTCTGGATGCTCAGTATCAATATTTATTAAACCCTCATACCGTAACCGCACAAGTTCGATACTTGAGAGAGAATATTACCGACAACACTGTTGGCGGACCAGCCGGAAATCTGGTGAATAAATTAAATTCATTCTTCGCAAAAGCAAGTTATGTTTATAACTCAACCTATGGTGCTGCGTTGGGTTATCAAAATATCACTGGAAACTCAGATCCTAATACTTATGGCGTCGCTACCCCCGGTACGGCTTATAGCGCATGGGCGACGAGTGCTAATAACTCCCCCAATACAACAGCGTGGATTCCATCTATTTGGTATCAACCAATCCAATATGTTCGACTGAGCTTGCAGTACACAGCATTTACTAAATATATGGGTGGCACAAGTTGCTACAACGATACGAGCGCTGGTAATCCATGTAGAAAAGCAAGCGACAACAATACTACCTGGCTGTATTTGTGGATGGCCTATTAAGGATATTGATCATGAAACTTAAATTAAATCCTTATTTCTTTGTTCTTGCTACATGTGCATTGTTAATGGTGGGATGTGAGAATCTGGACAGAAGCCGAGATACTGCCAATCCTAATGTAGCCGGAAAAACTTTAGCCTTACAGGTATGTGCTACTTGTCATGGTGTCGATGGAAATTCAGTTTCGCCATTCTTTCCAAAATTAGCAGGTCAGCAGCCCGACTATCTCGTAGATCAAATTAAAAATTTCAGAAGTCATCAAAGATCAGATGCAGTAGGTGTTCAACATATGTGGGGCCTTGCAAAGAATCTGACGGATGCGCAGATTAAAGAAATTGCTAATTACTATGCTAGCCAGCCTTCCGAGCCCAACCATGTCAAAACTAATCCAGTAGAGATGGCCCAAGGAAAGGCAATCTACGATAAAGGGCTACTCGATAAAGGCACGCCACCTTGCGTCGCCTGTCATGGTCCAAATGGTCAAGGGATGGGTGCATTTCCTCGGCTAGCAAATCAACATGCTGATTACATCATTAAGCAGTTACAAGTCTTCCAGGACACCGATGATCGACCCGGTACCCCTATGAAGCAAGTAAGCCATCCGCTAACAAGTGATGAGATGAAGGCAGTGGCTATGTATTTAGAGTCATTTCCCATAGAGACTAAATGAAATTAGCAAGGGTATATATGAAACGTTATCCGATTGTTACCATTCTTTTCCTAGTATTTGCTTCTATAGCTCAGGCGGCAGAAAACTACACCATTAACCCCACAAAGACCACGCCAAATTTTGAGGTTAAGAATCTGGGGTTTGCAACCCTTACGGGGCACTTTAATAAAACCAGTGGAAATGTCATGCTAGATTTCAAGGCTAAAACTGGTAGTGTTGATTTAATAATATTTACAGATTCATTGGATATGGGGTGGTGGCAAGCTTGGGCAGAGCATCTATTGGATCCTGAGCTATTCAATGTCAAGAATTTTCCAACCATGAGCTATAAGTCAGACAAGCTGATCTTCAGTGGAGATAAGGTTGTTGGATCAGAGGGTCAATTCACCATGCTAGGGGTGACAAAGCCAATCATATTGGTGGTGAATAATTTTCAG
>CAIOIX010000072.1 GCA_903858445.1 uncultured beta proteobacterium | reverse complement strand
GCTCTGGGAGCTCTATGGAATATCAATAGCTTTGATCAGCCAGGTGTCGAGCTAGGTAAAGTGCTTGCCAAGCCTATTGAAGCTGCCTTAAGAAATGGTGGTACTGTACAAGCAGATGCTGGCATTGATGCAGTGACGGCTGGCCGCATTAAGTTATTTAATCATTAGTTTTAATAGTTCTAGCTTCAGTCTAGATATCGAAAGAACGCTCATGCAACTCTCCCCTTCTATTTTCAAGGCTTACGATATTCGCGGCATTATTGATGAAACTGTAGATCCATCGATTGCCAAACTCATTGGTCAAGCCTTCGGCACAGAAATGCGCGAACTGGGCGAAACAGAAATCGTTATCGGTCGCGATGGTCGTCTATCAGGACCTGGTTTGATTGAAGCCCTGACTGAGGGATTACTCTCTACTGGCATTAATGTCATTGACCTGGGTATGGTTGCTACACCCATGGTGTACTTTGGCG
This sequence comes from uncultured beta proteobacterium, assembly GCA_903858445.1. Lineage (GTDB taxonomy): Bacteria > Pseudomonadota > Gammaproteobacteria > Burkholderiales > Burkholderiaceae > Polynucleobacter. Next base: position 1,049 of record CAIOIX010000072.1, on the reverse strand, counting down.
CCAACCAAGAAATCAATGGCAAGAAGCCAAAGTCCGGAATCATGATTACGGGCAGCCACAATCCACCTAACTACAACGGCTTCAAGATGGTTCTGGGTGGCTCTGCGATCTATGGCGATCAAATTCAGGCTCTGCGTAAGCGCATTGAAGCTAATGAGTTTGCTACTGGCAACGGAACTAGATCTACCTTTGATATCTTCCCAATGTACTTAGAGCGAATTGTGAGCGATGTTAAGTTAGCTCGTCCAATGAAGATTGTGGTCGATTGCGGCAATGGTGTTGGCGGCGCTTTTGCTGGCAAGTTGTTTAGAGCTTTGGGTTGTGAAGTCCAAGAACTCTTTTGTGAAGTGGATGGTCATTTTCCGAATCACCATCCAGACCCAGCGCATATTGAGAATCTACAAGACCTCATCAAGAATTTACAAACTACCGACAATGAATTAGGCCTTGCCTTTGATGGTGATGCTGATCGTTTGGGTGTGGTTACCAAAGATGGTCAAGTGATTTTTCCGGATCGTCAAATGATGCTCTTTGCTAAGGATGTACTCACACGCAATCCCGGCGGACAAATTATTTATGACGTCAAATGCACACGCAATCTAGCCACTTATGTGAAACAGCATGGTGGCGAACCTTTGATGTGGAAAACCGGTCACTCTTTAGTGAAAGCTAAACTCAAAGAGACAGGCGCACCACTTGCAGGCGAAATGTCGGGTCATATTTTCTTCAAAGACCGTTGGTTTGGCTTTGATGATGGCCTCTACACAGGGTCACGTTTACTGGAGATCCTTTCTAAAGAGAAAGATCCCAATGCAACCCTCAATGAGTTACCAAACGCTATTTGCACACCTGAGTTGCAACTCGCTTGCGCAGAAGGCGAGCCATTCGCTTTGCTTGAAACCATTAAAGCCAATGCGAAGTTCCCCACTTCTGAGTCGATCAACACCATTGATGGTGTTCGCGTGGAATATGCTGATGGCTTTGGCTTGGCTAGACCATCGAATACCACTCCAGTGGTAGTCATGCGCTTTGAGGCTGATAGTGCAGAG
>CAIOIX010000071.1 GCA_903858445.1 uncultured beta proteobacterium | reverse complement strand
AGATATTTTAAATTCTCCTATGTTTCAACAGGCAAGAAATTATTATCAGGGAATTTTAGGAGGAGATACTGCGGCTTTTGAAAAGCCCCTTATGACTCAATTCCAGCAAGAAATAGCCCCTGGAATTGCTGAACGTTTTGCTGGAGCGGGAGCAATGAATTCTTCTGGGTTTCAGCAAGCGATGGGTGGGGCTGGAGCGAATCTAATGGAACGCTTGGGAATGCTACGGGCAAATTTGCAAAGTGGTGCTGCTGGAAATCTTGCAAATATGTCTCAAATGCAAACTGGAAATATGATGGGACTTGTAAATCAAGCCTTTTCTACCCCTTCATTTGGATATGCAAACATGCAGGGACAACCTAGCTTTCTACAAAGCGCAGCACCAGGAATAGGCCAAGCATTTGGGAACTATGCGTTTAGTAATATGGGAAATTGGGGAGGAAGTGGTGGCGGTGGTGGTGCATCTCCTACTCAGCGTTATATTGATGCTCCTCAAGGTAATTTTGGAGGTTGGTAATTTTATGCCTTTAGGATCGATAATTAATATGCAGGCAGCCCCTTCTTTTGGAGCAGGGCTTGGAGCTGGATTTGGTCAGGGTCTGGCTCAGACTAGTGAAAAAATGGTCAATCAGAAGCTTAATGAATTATTACAGCAGAAGCAATTGGCTATGCAACATGCAGAATGGTACGATCAAGGTGAAGCAATTGCAAAACTAAGGACAAAAGATCCTGAACAAAGAAAAACTATCGCAGCGACTATTGGTGCAGTAGGTCCAGAAAATTGGATGAAAATGGAAGAGATGTATGGTGAACAAAATCTACAAGGAATGCTATCAGAAACCACCAAACCTTCTCTAGGCTCTGGAATGGCCTCTAAAACGCCACAGGATCAAAAATATCAGAACATCCCTGGAATTACCGCTCCTGGCATGGAAATGGGTGCTGGAGGGCAAGGAACGATGCCTCAGAGACGGGCGCCGACTATTGAACAACAAGAGATGTTGCAGGCCACGAATAACCAGGCTAAGAATACTCAACTTATGGCCAATAACGTTGCCCCAAATATTCAGGGATTGCCTAAAACTGGACAGGCAATGCCGACAACTGAGCTAGAAGTTCAACCAGAAGCACAGCCAGAAGAAGATATTCTCAAGCCAACTACACTTAAATACGTTACCGAACCTGAAGAAGACTTTAACAAACGAATCCAGGGATTGCCTTTAAAACAGCAGAAAGAAGCGAGAGCAGCGAGAGCGAAACAACAAGCATTGGAGATTCAAAAGATAAATGCAACGACAAAAGAAAGGGCTTTGAAAGGAGTAGAGAAAGAAAGAATTGTAAAAAGAGCTGAAGAAAAAACAAAAGATCTTAGGGAAAATGTATCAGCAATAAGACAAACTTTAATAAATAGGAAAAATGATTTAGCGCAACAAAGAGAAGCTGTACAAAGAGGTAATTTTGGTCCTCTTAGTCTTCCACATTTAGCAACTATTTTTGGTTTAAAGGAATCTGCTGGAACAGATGCAAAACAATTAGCTGCAGCCGTAAAAAACAGTGTTTATGACAAACTAAAAACTATTACCGGAATTAAAAACGTTTTTCTTGAACAAATAACTATGGGTGCCTTTCCTGAAATAGGATCAACGAAAGAAGGAAATTTAATTGCAGTCGATGAAGCGGAAATGAGCATTGAACTTGATGAAGCTTTAGCAAATT
>CAIOIX010000070.1 GCA_903858445.1 uncultured beta proteobacterium | reverse complement strand
GTATTCCAAAAGTATTTTGATCAATGGGATATGTGCCTTAAGCTAGTTGGTGAGCGTCTTTTACAGGTAGCTTTAAACAATTGGAATGATTTTAAAGTTGCTTTAATGATTGGTGAAGATCCTTCACCCCATTTCTACAGCAAGATTTTTGCTAAATATCAGACTGTAGTACAAGAGGGCTTGCTAACACCTACCCAGCGTAACTTACAAGCACAACAAATGATGGATATTAACCAGTCGTTTGGACGTGAAGTAATACCTGCTAGCATGATCATTAAGGATATGAATATCCAAGGCAAGACCGAGATACTACAGTTCTTGCAACAGCAGGAACAGAAGGCTAGCCAGATGCAAGCCGAACAAATGGCAGTCCAGCACTCTCTTGACGATGCCAAGATCAAGGAACTCTATGGAAAAGCTACAAGCCATCTGGCTACTGCTCGTGAGCGTCATGGTAGAGCTGAAAGTAATATAGGCCTGTTTGAGGAACGATTGTCTGAGATCACTCAAAATAGGGCTATGGCATCTAAAGCTAAGATGGAAGCACTGGAAAAACTGGTAGATGTCATTGCTAAGTATGGCGAGATAGAGACAGCACTCAAAATGAATGAATTATCTACACTAGATCAAAATCAAATTTTAGATGAAGATCGAGAGAAAGCCGATGCTAAAAATATGGCTATGGCAAACGAATTCAAAATGAGTATACTAGGTCCAGGAGTAGAAGGTCAGGGAGAGCAACAACAGATGCAACCCGGCCAGGAACAAGTTAATCAAGAACAAATGTAGAGGTAATTATGTCAGGACGTAGAATTGATGATCATGCCTGTTTTGCTGGTAAAGCCGGTAAAAATATGGTTATGCCAATGGGTGTACATACTAAAGAATTAGAATCGGATGGGCATGCTGGGATGTTAATCCATCCATATGAAGATACGGAGCCAAAAATTGTTGAACAGCAAAAACTAGCTGAAAAAACAGCAAAAGGTCATAACCGTAAAGCTTTACATAGAAATTAATTAATAGAGAGTGTCAATCACTCTCTATTTTTGGAGTAATATGAAAGAAAATAAAATGTTTGAAAACAAATGCGACAAGCCACACGAAAAGCAAAAGTTTAGTGCCTGGAATTTTGAACAACCCGTCCTAGATCATCGGTCTAGTTGCTTTGTAAATGCTGGCAATAAATTTGGTGTAGGGCATAAAAATCCTGTAGGCCATTTAGGAAATGCTAAGCATAAAGTTTCTACAATGCCTATGGAATGTAAAATGATGGATCCATATGAAAAAAGCAGCTACCCCAATTAAGAGAATTAAGCAAGCCCACTCTAGCAATGACAAGATGGGGTCAGGCGATTACTACGGCACAGGTATTAAAAATAAAACCGGTAAAATGATCCGTAGTTATGATGTGGGCAGTATTAGTTCTCCGCCAAAATTGTCGAAGGCTGGCAAGTTTTCGCTTGCCTAGACGATAGGGCTATGCTTCGATAGATAGCATCTATTTGAACATCGCTTAGATCGTCAGGGTCAGGTTGATCTAGTTTATTTCTATCATTTTGAAAAAGGTGGATGCTTTCAGTTATAGTTTTATTTTCAGTCATAAAACCATATTGATACTGCTTCCATATATGTCTATCTGGAATCATCCAGATAATCTTTATGTTATCACTTCCAGGATATGCTTTAAAAAGCATGGAGTTAGTCTGTGATTTGGGCCTTGTTAAACGTGGTTGCCAGATTAATCGCTTGGTTACGCCGTCATCATCCGTTCTAGCGTGAGCAAAGATATAAAAAGGATGGTCTCCAAAAGGTCTTTGATCAATTAGATTTTGACAACACTCAGAGATTGAAAAATTTTGTTTAGTGAAATGTTGTAATCTATCGTGTGCATCTAGTATATCTATTTTCAATCGTAAACCAGCGTAAAGGGTATTAATGGAAAATCAAAATAATGCACAAGAACAGCAAGCAGAGCAATCACAAAATAGAATCAGCGACAAGGAATTAAATTTCCGTGCATTAGAGCAAAAATATCAGCGACAGTTAGAGCAAGAGAGAGCCGCACGTTTAGAAGCC
>CAIOIX010000069.1 GCA_903858445.1 uncultured beta proteobacterium | reverse complement strand
GGTATCGCTATATTGCGTAGTTATTTTCCCAATGGAGCTGTCTCAGCCCTCTATTTACTTTTAGGGGCCCTACCACCAACCCTAGTCGCTATTTTGGTCTATCGCCTGATATAGGATAGATTATCCCGTAAAATCAGAGCTTCGCCCCCAGCTATAAACCTGAAAACGGCATATGAAAAAGCTCTATATCAAAACCTTTGGCTGTCAAATGAACGAGTATGACTCGGACAAGATGGCAGATATCCTCCATGCCAATGAAGGCATGGAAATGACAGACTCTCCGGAAGATGCGGATGTTGTTCTACTCAATACCTGCTCGATTCGAGAAAAAGCAGAGGACAAAGTTTTTTCTGATCTCGGACGTTTACGTGAAATCAAAAAACGCAGGCCTGATTTATTAATCGGAGTTGGCGGTTGTGTTGCCAGCCAAGAGGGCAAACAAATTATTAGTCGTGCACCGTATGTTGATGTGGTGTTTGGTCCCCAAACCTTACATCGACTTCCTGATTTGATTGCCAAACGTCGCGAGACTGGAGTGTCTCAAGTCGATATCTCATTTCCTGAAATTGAGAAGTTTGATCATCTTCCCGCCTCCCGTCAAACACGCGGATCGGCTTATGTCTCCATTATGGAAGGTTGCTCAAAGTATTGCAGCTATTGTGTGGTGCCATACACCCGCGGCGAAGAGGTGTCTCGCCCCTTTGACGATGTACTCACCGAAGTTGCAGGCCTCGCAGCACAAGGTGTCAAAGAGATTGCATTACTTGGTCAAAATGTGAATGCTTATTTAGGTAAGATGGGGGGAACAGAAGAGATTGCTGACTTTGCGCTCTTAATTGAATATATTGCCGAGATTCCAGGGGTTGAGCGCATTCGCTTCACCACTAGTCACCCTAAGGAATTTACACAACGCTTGATTGATGTATATGCAAAAGTTCCTAAGTTAGTAAGTCACCTACATCTACCAGTTCAACACGCATCAGACACTGTGTTGTCAGCAATGAAACGGGGCTACACCTCACTGGAATACAAGAGCATCATTCGTAAAATGCGTGCAGTGAGGCCAGACTTAACATTGTCCAGTGACTTTATTGTTGGGTTCCCAGGTGAAACTGATGCCGATTTTGAGAAACTACTCAAAATGGTCAAAGAACTCAACTTTGATAACAGTTTCTGCTTTATCTTTAGTCCGCGTCCAGGAACTCCAGCTGCCAATCTGAGTGATGACACACCCTACGAGGTAAAACTCAAACGCTTGCAAACATTGTTAGCATTAGTGGAGTCACAATCAACTGACATTAGCCAGAAAATGATGGGCAACACTGAAAAGGTTTTAATTGAGGGTCTCGCCAAAGATGGTATCAATCTTCAGGGGCGCTCAGCAAATAATCGCGTGATTCATATCCCCATGCCAGATGACAAGATGGATCAATGGATCGGCAAAATGGTAGATATTAAAATTACTGAAGTCCTCAACTACACCCTGCGTGGCGAATTACTCCATACCCATGCAAGCCCAATCTAAACCAATGCAAAAACTCACAATTCATATTCAATCGGCCAGCCCAGCGATTGAAAAGTCACTGAGTAGCATCGCCTCTCCAGCCATCATCAAAAAATGGGTGAAAGCAGCCACTAAACACAGTGGCTTACTTACTCTGCGTTTTGTCAATCCAGCCGAAGGGAAAAAGCTAAATCTAGCCTTTAGGAATAAAGATAAGCCGACCAATGTACTTACATTCCCCTACGAACTGACCAAACAATCTCTCGCAGCAGATATTATTTTTTGCCTGCCTATAGTGCAGCGTGAAGCGCGTGAGCAGGGCAAAACAACAAAGGCTCATTTGGCACACCTTATTATTCATGGTTGTTTGCACGCACAGGGGCATGATCATGAGCGCGATAAAGAAGCTAAGAAAATGGAATCCTTAGAGATTAAGCTCTTAAAGAATCTCGGATTTCCAAACCCTTACCTTCCCGTCTAAATGCCATTTCCTCAGGATTCACTGAAACTACTTATTTCTACGCTATTCTTCTGATATGGCCGACCCCAATAAATCCTTACTCGAACGACTGGCTGATTTTTTAACACCTCAGCCCACCAGCCCTGCTGAACGACGTCAAGAGTTAATTGACACACTCAGAGAAGCTCAAACCGATGGACTCATCGATGCTGACGCCCTTTCAATGATTGAAGGTGTATTTCAAGTTGGACAACTTTGTGCCAGAGATATTTTGGTACCGCGCGCACAAATTGACTGGATTGATATCAATCTATCACTCCCAGAAATTATCAAGATTGTGATTACTGCAGCGCACTCACGCTTTCCTGTATTTGAAGGCAGCAAGGATAATGTTATTGGCATCCTGTTGGCCAAAGATTTACTCCGTCACTCGACAGAAGCCGATTTTCAAGTGCGTGACTGGTTACGCCCAGCGGTATTTATTCCAGAATCTAAGCGCTTAAGTGTCTTACTGCGCGACTTTAAAGATAATCGTAATCACCTTGCTATCGTCGTCGATGAGTACAGTGGCGCCGCTGGCATCATCACCATCGAAGATGTACTCGAGCAAATTGTTGGTGATATTGAAGATGAGCACGATATTGATGAAGAAGCTGACAATATCATTTCGCTCGATAATGGTGATATTCGAGTCAAAGGCATTACTGAACTTGATCAACTCAATGACACTCTTGGCACCCATTTCGCAGATGAGAATATTGAAACTGTGGCAGGTCTAGTTATTCAACACCTTGGTAGGGTTCCGAAAATGGGCGAACTCGTACAAATTGAGGGTGTTGAATTCGAAGTGCAGCGTGCAGACCCAAGACAAATTCATATTCTTCTGGCCCGTCAAACTCCCAAGAAAATCGATTGAGAAGAGCTTTGATGGATTGGCAAGCGGCGAATATTCGCAATCGCATTCAACTGCTTGCGCTCTTTATTCTTGGCGCAATATTGGCTGGTGTAGCGGAACTTCCCCTTGGGGGCTGGCTTCAAATCCCCATACTCAGTGTGATTTGGTGGCAACTCAATAAATTAATTCGCCAACCCATAAAGACTTACTTTACAGCCAGTATGTTTTTCGGGCTCGGCTACTTTATGTTTGGTCTGTGGTGGATCTATATCAGCCTTCATGACATTGGAGGCATGCACTGGATGCTATCAGCGGCAGCAGTATTTTTACTATCTAGCGGTATGGCTTTATTTTTTTCAGCGGCAAGCCTGTCAATATGGGCATTCAAAGATAGTCGCGCACCAGGAATCCTGCTGGCAGCCAGTTGGGTACTCATTGAGTGGTTAAGATGCTGGCTGTTCACTGGATTTCCGTGGATGGGCCTAGCTGAATCACAAGTGAATGGCCCATTTGGCCCAGTTGCTCCATACCTGGGGGGGTTAGCTTGTACTTTTTTGGCTGTGTGGGGTTCTTGGCAAATTTACATATTCAAAAGACATCCGAGAGTCAGTGGTGCTTCGCTAATCTGCGTATTACTTCTCATGCCGACACTTTCTTTATGGCATTTCACAAAACCACAAGGTACACCTCTCACTGTAGAACTTATCCAAGGAAATTTTTCTCAAAGTTTAATCTTTAATCCTAATGGGATATTTAAGCAAATACAGTTTTATGACCAAGCAATGAAGTCCTCTCATGCCGATTTGGTTGTTAGCCCTGAGACTGCATTTTCTTGGCCAGATATGAATTTGCCAACGGGCCTCTTAAGTAGTTTGCAAGATTTTTCTAACAAGACCCAAAGCACCTTGTTGTTTGGCATTATTGGCAGACACTCCAATCCTGCAGATGGAAGAGAATTTTCTAATAGAGCAATGGGCCTCAGCGCTAATCGTCAGCCCTACCAATACGATAAGTCCCACCTAGTTCCCTTTGGTGAATTTATTCCGCCTGGCTTTCATTGGTTCGTGAAAGCCTTTAATGTCCCCTTAAGTGATTTTTCTCGAGGCCCACAAGATCAAGCTTTTTTTGCAATCAACAGGGCAGAGCAAGATCCGATTTATGCAGCAATTACTATTTGCTATGAAGATGTGTTTGGAAGTGAGCTTGCTAGCCGACTTCGTAGGAGTAGCGAGCCAGCAAACCTCATGATCAATATCACCAACTTAGCCTGGTTTGGCGCGTCCCAAGCACCCAACCAACAGCTCAGACTTTCACAACTACGCTCTTTAGAAACTGGGCTACCAGCCCTACGCGCCACAAATACTGGAATTACCGCTGTCTTGGACTATGACGGCAAAATCCTTGCACAATTGCCCAAATTCACTCAAGGAACATTAAACACCAAGGTCCAAGCATATTCAGGAAAAACGCCTTACGTTGTTTGGGGAAACACTCCCATCTTGAGTATTTCTTGCCTCCTGCTCATCCTAGGCTTTATCAGGCAAAAACGAATTTAATCCTGCGCTGGCATAGCCATGTAAAATCAACGGCTTAGCCAGGTTAATCATGCTTACTTTTCAGCAAATCATTCTCAAACTCCAAGACTACTGGGACCAACAAGGTTGCGCCCTATTGCAGCCTATTGATCTCGAGGTTGGGGCTGGCACGTCTCATACTGCCACTTTCTTGCGCGCCATTGGTCCAGAGCCCTGGAAAGCAGCCTACGTTCAACCCTCACGTAGGCCTAAGGATGGTCGCTATGGTGAGAACCCTAACCGCCTGCAGCACTACTATCAATATCAAGTCGTCTTAAAGCCAGCCCCTGAGAATATTCTCGAGCTCTACCTTGGCTCCCTTGCAGCTCTTGGCCTAGACCTTAAAAAAAACGATGTCCGTTTTGTTGAGGACGATTGGGAAAACCCAACTCTAGGGGCCTGGGGTCTGGGCTGGGAAGTTTGGCTCAATGGTATGGAAGTCACTCAATTCACTTATTTTCAGCAAGTTGGTGGTTTAGACTGCAAACCTGTCCTGGGCGAAATTACCTACGGTATTGAGCGCTTGGCAATGTATATCCAAAATTGCTCGAATGTCTATGACTTGGTATGGGCTGACGGCATATCTTATGGTGACGTTTATCACCAAAATGAGGTGGAGCAGTCTTGCTATAACTTTGAGCACTCCAATACCGATTTGCTATTCGCAAACTTTTCGAACTACGAGAGCGAAGCAAAACGCTTGATGGAAGTTTCGCTTGCTCTGCCTGCCTATGAAATGGTTCTGAAAGCTGGACATACATTTAACTTGCTAGATGCCCGTGGCGCAATCTCAGTAACCGAGCGCGCCGCTTACATTGGTCGCATCCGTAATCTCTCTCGCGCTGTTGCACAGGCTTACTTTGAGTCTCGAGAAAAGCTTGGATTTCCAATGTGTCAACGTCAAGCTAAAGCATAAGTACCTCAATCTATTTATGAGCACACCAAATATGCCATCTCAATCAGCCGACTTGTTGATTGAATTATTTACAGAGGAACTTCCACCAAAGTCACTGCGTCGCTTGGGTGATGCGTTTGGTGATGGCATCTTTGCTACTTTGAAATCTGCAGGCTTGTTGAGCAGTGACTCTAAAGCGACTGGCTATGCAACACCTCGCCGTCTTGCAGTGCATGTGACGGATGTATTGAGTCAAGCGCCTGATTATCCGGTTCGCGAAAAACTATTACCTACCAGCATTGCTTTTGATGCCGAAGGCAACGCTACCGCACCCCTATTAAAGAAATTAGGCGTACTTGGCTATGCGGATCTTGATCTCTCTACCCTAGAAAAATCGGGTGAGGGTAAAAACGAGGCTTTATATTTAAACGTTATTGCTCAAGGTGCAGCACTTGAGAGTACGGCTCAAGTGGCACTTGAACACACCTTAAGTAAGTTACCCATTGCGAAAATGATGCATTACCAAGTCATGCAGAAGAATGGTGAATTAGCTGATGTTGAATTTGCACGCCCTGCTCACGGCATTATTGCGCTTCACGGCAACCGGCTTTTAGCTATCAGTGCGCTTGGTATTCATGCTAGCACCCAAACCGACGGTCACCGCTTCTTAGCTCCTGGCGTGATATCAATCACATCAGCAGATCAGTATGAAACAACGCTACAGAGTCAGGGCAAAGTTATGCCCAGCTTTAACAAGCGTCGCGAATATATTGAAGCGGCTTTATTAAAGGCTGCTGGCGATGATTCGGTATTGATGCCAGATAGCCTGCTTGATGAAGTCACTGCTCTCGTTGAGTGGCCAGCCATTTACGAGTGTCATTTTGACCAAGAGTTTCTGGAAGTCCCGCAAGAGTGTTTGATTCTGACTATGCAAACGAATCAAAAATACTTTGCGTTGACGGATAGTCAAGGCAAGTTACGGAACCGTTTTCTAATTGTTTCCAATATTCAAACTGATAACCCCGAAGCTATTATTTCAGGCAATGAGCGCGTTGTTCGCCCGCGCCTCTCAGATGCCCGCTTCTTCTTCCAACAAGACCAGAAACGTCCATTAGCCTCCCGAGTAGTGGACCTTGGTAAAGTGGTTTATCACAACCAACTAGGCAATCAGCTCGAGCGTGCTCAGCGCGTTGCTGCCATTGCCACCGGCATTGCCAAAGAATTAAAAAATAAGGGCATCGAAGCAAATATCGAGTTTGCGGGACGTGCGGCTGAAATTGCGAAAACAGACTTGCTTACCGATATGGTTGGTGAGTTTCCAGAACTACAGGGCATCATGGGTCGCTACTACGCTACGCATGATGGTGAAAACGCTGAGGTTGCTGCAGCCTGTAGCGAGCATTACATGCCACGTTTTGCTGGTGATACCTTGCCACAAACCCAAACTGGCACGATCTTAGCAATTGCTGACAAATTAGAAACACTCGTCGGTATTTGGGGTGTTGGCCTCGCCCCAACCGGCGATAAAGATCCTTACGCCCTGCGTCGTCATGCCTTGGGAATCTGCCGCCTACTCTTAGAAAAAAATCTTCCTTTGAGTCTTCCTGACCTGATTTCATTGGCTCGTACACAATTTACACAAAAGGATGTTCAAGATAAAGCCAATGCTGGAGATATTTATGCGTTCATTATTGATCGTCTGCGGGCCTATATGCGCGATCAATCAGTCGCTGGCAAGCCCTTTACTAGCGCCGAAATCGATGCCGTACTCAGTCAAGCACCAACTCAACTCAATGACCTCATTGGGCGCCTGACTGCCTTGCGTGAGTTCAATGCGCTTGAGCAAGCAACCCAGCTTGCTGCTGCCAACAAACGTATTAGCAACATCCTCAAGAAAACGACTACTGCGATCCCGACCATTTGCTCTAATACACTTTTTCAAGTGCCTGCTGAGACTGCTCTATTTCAAGCTTTGGAAAGCATTATCCCCACACTTAATGCTGCATACGAACAAGGCCAATTTGTTGAGCTATTGAAAACGCTTGTAGCTTTAAGCCAACCAATCGATCAATTCTTTGCCGATGTGATGGTGATGGATCCAAATCCCGAGCTACGTGATAACCGCCTAGCCCTCTTGCAACAACTTCACCAGAAAATGAATCTGATTGCCGATCTCGGCAAATTAGCATGAGCACCAGCTCTTCTAAATTAATCATCCTCGATCGCGATGGCGTGATCAATGAAGACAGAGACGACTATGTAAAGTCGAGCAAAGAGTGGATTCCGCTTCCTGGTAGCCTTGAAGCTATCGCCCTCCTGAATCAGGCAGGCTACCAAATTGCCATTGCCACCAATCAGTCTGGTTTAGCGAGAGGCTATTTTAATATCAATGATCTCCATGCAATGCATAGCAAGATGGATAAATTACTCAAACCCCTGGGTGGGCGCATTGATAGCATCTTCTTCTGCCCCCATGTGGATGCTAATGGGTGCGACTGCCGCAAACCATTGCCAGGCCTTATGAAAGAAATTGCCCTACGCTACAAAAAGAATGACAGCAAGACTCCACTTCTAGGAGTACCAATTGTCGGTGACTCCTTGAGGGATTTACAAGCTGGCATCGTTTTGGGTGCCTCACCACATTTAGTACTGACTGGTAAGGGCAAGAAAACCTTAGCGAAGGGTGATCTACCTAATGGCACTGAAATTCATGCAGATTTGCTTGCTTTTGCCCATAGCCTTTTAAAAGAGAAAGTTTAGAAACATGATCTTTTTACGCTCAGCCCTCTTCACTCTATTTTTACTAATTTTTACTCCAATCTGGTCAATCCTTTGTCTTCTGGCCTTTCCCTTCCTCAATCCTGAGAATCGCTATCGCTTTATTGGGCTATGGAACAAAGTGGTTATCTGGCTTTTACAGCCCCTATGTGGCATTCGTTATGAAATTCGTGGCATGGAGAATATGAAAGCAGTGCTGGATCAACCTGTTGTGATCCTCAGCAAACACCAGTCTGCTTATGAAACAATCGCCTATATTGCACTCCTTCCAAAGCAACTGTGCTTTGTCTTTAAACGCGAACTTCTTTGGATTCCATTTTTTGGATGGGCTTTAGCATTGCTGAAAATGATTCATATCAATCGAGCAAGCAAAGAAACTGCAGCGCTCTCAGTAGCAAGCCAAGGCCGCAAGCGTCTAGCTGAAGGAAAGTGGATTATGTTATTCCCTGAGGGCACCAGAATGCCCACTGGATCTTTTAAGCCTTACAGTAAAGGTGGTGCCAGACTGGCTAGCGCCACGGAGGCGCTGGTTATTCCCATTGCTCATAATGCCGGCCGTTGTTGGCCAAAGAATAGTTTTCTCAAACGGCCTGGTACTGTTATTTTTTCAATCGGTCCTGCAATTAAAACTGCCGGTAAAACGGGTGGTCAACTCCATCAAGAAGTTGAAAAATGGATCGAAGCTGAAATGCGCGTCATCGATCCAGAAGCCTATCAATCTGAGAAAAAAACCTAAGGCAATCTATTTATTTGGCTAAGATTTTGGCCCACTCAATATACCGATCAACAGAAATATCTTGAGCTCTAGCTTTTAGTTCAGCCTCAGATAAAAACAATCTATCGGCAAAAATCTGCAGATTGGTTCGCAACATTTTCCTTCTTTGAGAAAAAGCAGCTGCTACTACTTTTTCTAAT
>CAIOIX010000068.1 GCA_903858445.1 uncultured beta proteobacterium | reverse complement strand
TGGAGTAATCGCTCTGGCAAGCCTTGCAAAATGCTATTTGTTTTAGTGGATGGAAAGTTTGATTTAACTTAATGGAGTAGCTCCAATAAATCGGTATTTTTCCCAAAAAAACCTCACTTAAATAGCCGGATATATCTATTCAATAAATTACATAATTAGTTAATTAAATTATGTTTACATTCATAATTAAACTAAGGCATAGTAAGCCTTTAAACCTCAAATACTAACTATGAAAACCATCTCCATTGGCTGCGGCGCTGGATTTTCCGGAGACAGAACCGATGTTGCCCTTCCGGTCGTTAAAACACTTATTACCAGAGGCGGTCCAGCAGCAATCATTTTTGAGAATCTTGCAGAGCGCACTCTAGCCACACATCAACTCAGCAAACAAGCCAATCCAGAATTAGGCTATGAGCCGCTACTTGAACTTGAAATTCGGCCAATTCTTGCTGACTGCCTTAAACACAACATCACGATTGTCGGAAATTTTGGAGCCGCCAATCCTGAGGCTGCTGCGAAGCTCATTCTCAATATTGCAAAAGACTTGAAGTTAGAGCCGCCACGTATTGCCGTGATTAAAGGTGATGATCTTTCTGGTGAACACGGCCTCAAAGTTATTCAGAAACATCTTGAACCTCATTTTGATGGTGACAGATTCGTTTGCGCAAACGCCTACCAAGGCGCTCTTGAGATCGCACAAGCAATACAAGCTGGCGCACAAATCGTAGTTGCTGGAAGAGTTTCAGATCCATCCTTAACGGTTGGTCCGGCAATGGCTCACTACCAATGGAATGCAGATAACTGGGATGCCATCGCTGGAGCAACCATGGCTGGGCATCTATTGGAGTGCGGGGCACAAGTTAGCGGAGGATATTTTTCTGACCCCGGGAAAAAAGAAGTTCCGGATATGCATGATGTGGGCTTTCCCATTGCAGAAATCTTTGAGGATGGGTCATGCGTTGTAACAAAAGCAGATCACTCTGGCGGTCTTGTCAGCATCCAAACCGTTAAAGAACAACTGCTCTATGAGCTTCATGATCCCGCCGCATACATTACGCCAGATGTCGTGGCTGATATCACGGCTGCCAGCGTTAAGGCGCTTGGCCAAAATGAAGTCAGTCTAAGCGGTGTTAAGGGTCACCCAAGAACCTCGACCTTAAAGGCTAATGTATTTTTCGATGGCGGATGGTTTGGTGAAGGTGAAATTTCTTACGCCGGCCGAAATGCAGAGTCGCGCGCTAGACTTGCCATGGAAATTATGGAAAAAAGAATGGGCGCAGTGATACCTTTGCGCTTTGATCTCATTGGAGTTTCTAGCATTCTGGGTGATGATAAAAATAATATGCTGAACTCGACTCCCAAAGGAGAATCTCAAGATCTGAGATTACGAGTTGCTGGACAACATCAAGATCCAATAGAGATTGATCGCCTCTTGCGTGAATTAACTGCCTTGTGGACCGGTGGACCGGCTGGTGGAGGAGGTGTACGCGTTAATAAGCGTCGCCGCCTGTCAACGCAGTCTTGCCTCGTCGAGAGAAAACTGGCTCCGGCAAGTTTTTATTTCTACACTTCGAAATAAGGAGGAGACAATGATGATCACTTTATATGACATTGCACATGCACGAACTGGCGATAAAGGAAACCGAGCAAACATTAGTTTAATTGCTTACGCACCAGAAGATTACGAAATATTAGTAAAAGAAGCTACCGAAGAGCGCGTAGCCCAACATTTTTCAGATCGAAAACCAACAAAGGTAACACGCTATTTACTACCAAATCTTGGTGCAATGAACTTCATCCTGGATGACGTTCTTGATGGTGGCGTAAATGATTCACTTAATCTCGATATGCACGGAAAATCGCTTTCGTTTCACTTACTAAACATGCCAATTCAATATACAAAATAAATGAGGCTTTATGACCTATAGAAAATTAATTGCTTGCTGCTTTTTTTTCGCAACTCTAGTGGCATCCTTCTCAAATGGATTTGCCCAAAGCTTTCCACAAAAGCAAATTCGCATGGTGGTACCCTTCCCGCCTGGGTCAGCTACAGATATGGCTGCGAGGATTATGGGGCAACAAATAGGTAGCGCACTCGGGCAGCCAGTTGTGATTGATAACAAGCCTGGTGCCTTTGGTTCCATTGCAGCAATGGAGGTAATTCGCTCAAACCCCGATGGCTATACCTTGCTCTTTTCCTCCAACTCTGCGATTTCTTCAAATGTTGCATTGCTCAAGAAAATTCCCTATGACCCAACAAAAGACTTCACCCCAGTTGTTGGTGTTGGAGAAAATATGCTGGTACTTGTCACCAAAAGCAACAGCCAGTTTAAAAATCTACAAGAACTCATTGCTTATGCAAAACAAAATCCTGGAAAACTGAGTGCTGGCTATGGGTCTTCTAGCTCGCAAGTCTGCATCGCTATGCTCAACAAGCTGGGTGGGATTGAAATTATGTCGGTACCCTATAAAGGCATTCCCCTGGCTATTAACGATGTCTTGGGAGAGACCTTGGATTTCACTTTTGCAGATATTGGAAACGCGCTCGCCCAAACCAAAGGTGGTGCAATGAAGAGTCTCGGTGTTACTGCCCCCAAACGGAGTTCGCTTGCCCCTGAATGGCCAGCGATTGCAGAGACCCTTCCCGGCTTTGATATCACAGCCTGGTTTGCGATTGTAGGTCCGGCTGGCATGCCGAAGGATGTTGTTAATAAAATCAGTTCCGCGGCCATTGCATCACTTAAAAAACAGGATGTAAAAGAAAAATTAGCTGCCATTGGCCTGGCAACAATGCCACTAACGCCAGATCAACTGCAATCCTTTATCTCCACTGAAATTATCAACTGGACTCGCCTTGTTAAAGAGGCCAATATTCAAGCAGAGTAAACACACATGAAAAAAGTAATGTTAGTTACCGGTGCCGGCCGCGGCATTGGATCCAGGGTCGCAATCATGGCTGGATCGCGCGGCTACCGTGTGGTGGTGAACTATATAAAGGATCAAGCTTCAGCACAAAGGGTAGTTGAAGAGATTCAATCTACTGGTGGTGAGGCAATTGCTATTCAGGCCGACGTTGGCGACCTCAACTCAGTAGTCAGATTGTTTAATGAGATCGATGCCAAGTGGGATCGATTCGATGTTTTGGTGAATAACGCAGGCATGCTTTCCAATTTTCGGGTTGAGGACGCGACCGAAGAAGATGTCTCGAAAATTTTTCGGACGAATGTGTTTAGCACCTACTTTTGCTCGCGCGAGGCAATTCGCCGCATGTCCACCAAACACGGGGGTAATGGCGGCGCCATAGTCAATCTGAGCTCTGTGGCGGCTCGGCTTGGTGGTCTTGGAGGCGGGTCTGGGTATGCAGCAACTAAAGCCGCTATTAGCACCTTCACCCTCGCGCTTGCAAAAGAAGTGGGTAAAGAAGGTATCCGAGTGAATGCCGTTAGTCCTGGTCTCATTGAAACTGAAATTCATAATGTGCATGGTGGTATTACCCAAATGCAGGAACTTGCAAAGACTGCAGTTCCAATGGCTCGCCATGGTAGCGCCAATGAGGTTGCTGAGGCTATTTTATGGCTAGCATCAGATGCAGCCTCCTATGTCGATGGGACAGTATTAGATGTAGCCGGGGGAAGATAGTTATGGCGCAACAGAGAAAAGTAATCATTACATGCGCAGTTACTGGGTCTATTCACACCCCGTCAATGTCGCCTCACCTTCCGATAACCCCTCAACAAATTGCAGATGCCGCAGTTCAGGCGGTTGATGCCGGCGCAGCAATTGTTCATCTCCACGCTCGCAATGTACAAGATGGTAGACCTGTTCAAACTGCTAGCGCCTTCAGAGAATTTACCTCTGACATCAAATCTAGAAGCAATGCGATTATCAACATCACCACCGGCGGTGCCCCTTCGATGACGGTGGAAGAACGGTTTCAACCAGCTCTAGAGCTTAAGCCCGAGC
This sequence comes from uncultured beta proteobacterium, assembly GCA_903858445.1. Classification (GTDB taxonomy): domain Bacteria; phylum Pseudomonadota; class Gammaproteobacteria; order Burkholderiales; family Burkholderiaceae; genus Polynucleobacter. The sequence goes on along the minus strand of CAIOIX010000068.1, from coordinate 1,154 downwards.
TAGCCTCTCTCAATATGGGGTCTATGAATTTTGGACTCTTCCCCATGCTCGAGCGTTATAAGGCATTTCAACACCCATGGGAAAAGCCTTTTCTTGAGGGTACCAAGGATTTAGTTTTCAAAAATACGTTTGCTGATATTGAGCACGTATTAACTCGAGGGAGTGAAAATGGCACTCGCTTCGAGTTTGAGTGTTACGACACAGCGCACCTCTATAACCTTGCATACTTTCTTGATCGGAAGTTAGCAACCCCACCGCTTTTTGTTCAGACTGTCTTTGGAATATTGGGCGGCATTGGCAACCATCCTGATGATGTATCTCATCTAAAAAGAACAGCTGACAGACTCTTCGGAAAAGACTATGTTTGGTCAGTACTGGGCGCAGGTAAATCACAGATGCCTATAGCTAGCATCTCGGCTGCTCAAGGTGGCCATGTGCGGGTTGGCTTAGAAGATTCCTTATGGCTTGGCCCTGGGCAACTAGCCAAAAAAAATGCTGATCAAGTTAGTTGCGTACGCACCATTCTAGAATCCCTAGGTCTATCGATTGCAAGCCCTAATGAAGCACGCGCCCTACTTAAACTAAAAGGCGCTAAGCAGGTTGATTTTTAGGCAAGATTTGCGATTGATGCTCTAACTGCCTTTGCCAGCTCAAGCGCTTTCTGCTTACGAGTCTCTAGTATGGCACCGGGAGTTTGCTGAACTTTTACAGACCATGCAGAGCCTGGGAAAAAAGCATCGTCTTGATAACGGGGGATCACGTGCCAATGAAGATGGGGGACTTGGTTACCCAGTGAAGCCAAGTTCACCTTAGCTGGTTGCATCACATGACGCACAACCCCCTCAACCGCAAAGACTAGAGCCATGAACATATCGCGCTCGCCAAAGGTGAGCTCAGACATCTCGCTTACGTGATGGTTCCAAATGACTCTGCAAAACCCTGGTAAATCAGGGTCATTTACTAAAATAACGCGACAGTCATCGCCACGCCAAATCAGTTCGCCCTCTTCGGGCTTTAGGCTATCGGCACAGAGTATGCAATTTTTCATGGAATAAATGTATACGAAAACGGCACCTAAGTCACCCTTGTGAGGTAATTTAGGTGCCGCGGCAGTACTGGTACTACTGCTACTACGAACTACTTAGGGATTCGAT
>CAIOIX010000067.1 GCA_903858445.1 uncultured beta proteobacterium | reverse complement strand
GGGTTGAATTTAATAATGACACCCATCTTATCGATAATAATGACCGCATCTATCATGTTATCTATGACATCAGAAGCTTGGTTATGAGCTTCTTGAATTTGAAAATTTAAGATATTCGTGCGTGCTCGAATGAAGTAGGCGGTAACCGTTGCAAAGGCTGCAGTGACTACAACAGTAATCGTGTGCGATTGCCAGAGGGTTAGCTGCCCCTTGAAGATGGTCTCTTTAGCGAGCTCATACAATGCCATCAATACTGCGACGCACAAATACGTCACGATTAATTGCTTGGCGGAGAAGGCAGACTTCGATGCTTGGTTCACAAAATTAAAGACGAAAAAGTGGGGAATTGAAAGGCAGGATAAGCTAAAAAGTAAATATGTGCTGTCATTAAAGTGTCATCCTGTTGTGGGATGATGAGATGTTTTATGATTGGCTTACTTTAAGGCTTTAATTTACATCCCTTCAATTCATTCATTTTTACCATGCCAATAGACTTTAAAGACAACAACAACCTCAGGTTAATCACGATAGATGGACGACTGGACAGTGCGGGCTCGGATGCGATTTCCACTAAATTTTCAGCCATGTCATCCGGTGCAAAACCAGCTGTAGTAGTAGATTTGTCACAGGTGAGTTTTCTCTCGTCGATTGGCATTAGGCTCATTATTCAAAATGCTAAAGCCTTGCAGGGTAAAGGGGGCAAGATGACTCTGTTTATTGGTGAGAATGAGCAGGTAGGCACTACCTTAGAGTCAACGGGAATAAGCTCATTGGTTCCAATGTTTTCAGATCTAGTTTTGGCTGAGCAAGCTGCTTTGGCCTAATCGTTTTTTTGGCCTTAACTTATTGAATAATGGGAGAGCCCTTGGCATTATTTGCTCTAAAGGCTGATCGAGCAGAGGTCAGAGCCGCATCCGAATGGTTGGAAAGAACTGCGCATCAGTTTGATGTGCCAGCTAATAAAGCTTTGGCCTTAGATCAGTGCCTAGACGAAATTTTAATGAACATCGTCATGCATGGCGGTTCATCCGCATCCCAAACTCCGGTAGAGTTGTCGTTGGCAATTAATGCTACTGGATTAAATAAGGAGGTTGCCGTCACAGTAAGCGACTCTGGCATCCCTTTTAACTGTGTAGAAGCACCCTCTAAAGCTAGAGCAAGCTCTCTAGAAGAGGCTGAGCCTGGAGGCTTAGGCTTAGCAATCATTAAAGGGCTCTCAAGTCGTCTTGCTTATGAATTTAGGGGTGGACGTAATTTCTTGACTTTCGCTATTCAGATTTAATTTCCCGGCCTCAATTAATCGCCAACTTGGTGCATATTTTGAATTATTAAGCGCCGTTATTGTTGCCCAAACCTTGTCATATTTTTGACATATAGCGGTAATAGACTAATCCCGATCGATTGAATGGTTTCCTTTATGAAGTCTTCTATCAGGAATCCATGGGCCAGTGCATATTCTTTAGAAGACAGCGCTAATTATGTCGTTTTAGTGAATGAAATATGAAAAAATACAAAGTTTTATTTCTCTGCCATCACAATAGTGCGCGTTCAATCATTGCAGAAGCAATTGCTTCCACCCATCTAAGCAATAAATTTGAGGGATTCTCTGCTGGTCTAGCCCCAGCAGATGCTCTGAATCCATTTGCCATTGAATTAATTGATGAATTGAATTATCAAGGCGAGCAATTGAAGCCAAAGAGTTGGGATGTTTTTTCCGCTCCAGATTCTCCAAAAATGGACTTCGTCATCTCCCTATCTGACAAGGCAATGGGCGAAGGGGTGCCTACATGGCCAGGTAGCCCTGCAACAGCTCATTGGGACTTTCCGGATCCCTCACATGCTGAAGGTACAAATATGGAAATCAAAAGATCATATGTGTCTCTTCTCAATGGCCTACAAAACCGTATCGATATTTTGGCCGCCTTATCTTTTGAGAGGCTCGATAAGATTAGACTTCAGGATGAGCTGAAAGCCATTCATCAAAACTTGCTCTAAGTCGATGGACTTGCGGGCTCTTGCCCCATTACTTTATGAATACCTTTATTTGCGATTGAAAGTGTACTCATGAAATTGCTGTTGTTAATCAAAAAATTATCTTTCAAGTCTTTTGCAAAAAAGAAGTTAGAGGTACTAGCCCCTTATAAAAGAAAGGCGCTTTGGTTATCGACTGGAATGGCGCTGATCGCAGTACTTTCTATTGGGATTACCGCTTATTTTGACCTCCCTCCCGGGGTTCAGATAGCGGAATATTTGCGATCTGATCCTGATAACAAAGCAGATTTACTTGACGTGGTCGCGATTGCTGATTTCTCAGGCCCAACTCGGATGATTGGGCAGGATCTTGCACAGGGCTTTAAAGATGCTGCTAGTGCAGGCAATATTTCCAATGATGTGCGTCTTGTCATTAGGGATGACCGTGGCAATGCAAATGCAGTAGCAGCATTAGCAGACGGAGCGGCATCCGGATTTAGCACTCTGGCTGTTATCGGACCAACGCAGGCGATGGGCTATCAAGATATGACCAAGTCGCTTGAAGAGGGGATGGTGCCAGGATTAGTTCCCATAAGCCCTCCAAGCAGTCATCAAGATGAAAAATGGATTTTTGCGCTACAGCCCAGCCAGCAAAGACAGGGAGAGTTTGTCAGTAATTTGCTGTTGAAAATTCAAAAAGCAAATTCAACCGCATTCGTTACTTACGATAGCGATTCAAATAATGGTTATGCATCGGGCTTCAAAAAGGTATTTTCTAAAAACCCCAAAGATACTTTTAGTCTAAAGGCGTGGCCAACCAATAAGGACGCTGCCAGTATTGCGCAACTCATTAAAACACTATCGACTTATGATTTCGTAGCATTTTCATTACCTACAGATGACGCAGTGCAGCTGGTTAAAGGCCTCAAGGATAGCAATTACAGTGGACAGCTGATTGGTTTTGGCGGGGCCAGCCTTCCTTCCTTTCCCGAACAATTTCAACAGTTTCCAAAAGAACGTTTGGCTCCCGGTTTTTACACAAACGGCTTAATGAGTGTGACACCATTCTTGCCGAGCATGGCCGATGAACATGCCAGAGATTTAATTAATGCCCATCAAAAAAAGCATCAATCAGATCCATCATGGGCATATGCCTATGGATATGATGCTGGTTATCTCCTCAGTAATTTTATTGAAAAATTAAAATTAGAAACCCCTGAGTGGAAAAAACTGCCTCCTGAAGAGTTGCGCACTAAATTCCAAGCTTATTTACTTTCTTTAAATGGTAGTCAAGCGAAGGCTGGCGCTTTTACTGGGCAGATCCGCTTAGATCAGAATCAAGAGCGAGATGTTCCGCCAACACTTGTTTCTTTCCGAAATGGAAAACAATTTCCGTACTTGCTTCAATATAGTACTGATGCTGCTCGTTTTAATTTCTCAGAAAAGACTGCTGAGAATAAAATTCAAGTGGACAATCGAGTCTACGATTTGGTACCCGTTATCTTTACTGGCCTCATACCAAGAGAAATTAGCTTTATTAATTTGGAAAAAAGAACCTTTACTGCGGAAATGGATATCTGGTTCCGGGGTAGTGTAGCGATTGATGGCGACGATATTATTTTCCCATCGTTAATTACAGACAATCCTTCCTTTACAGTGCTCGAATCTTCTGATGGCAAGCTTGAGAAGTATCGACTCTTCCGTTATCGTGGCGTATTCAAATTTGATGCCTTGGCCAAAGACTTGGCTCTTGGGCAGCTTCCGCTGTCAGTTGCCTTTAGGCATAAACTTCTGGATTCTTCTAGATTGCGTTTTGTAATCGATGAAGTCAATAACGGTAGTGGGGCCTCCATCGTCAAGGGCATGATTAAGGCCGAGGTACTTGCTCCAGAAATGGATTACAACATCGAAACGGCAAGCCTAGCGATTGAAGGTGACGTTGTTAATTCTCTGGGCAACCCTTCATCAGCAACAGGCGAGAGAAGCTTTTCAGAATTCAAGGCGTCTTACAGCTTGCGCAATAAGAATGCCATGATGGGGTCTTATCTAGGCAGCAAGCTTGATTGGAGACTTTCATTTGCGCTGGGTATTTTATTTTTTCTGGTCGCTTTATTGCCTTGGTTTGCAAAAAACTTCTTTTTAAATCGAAGGAAGTTAGCAAAGCTAGTCACCTTGGAGTTTGGCTTGTTATCCGTCTTCATTGTGGAAGTAGGCTTATTTTTTAGTCCGGTTTTGGATAAAGTAAATACCATTTTTCTGGTCACTATCCAAAATTCGTTTACCGCTTTTTACTATTTTGCGATTGCTGCAACTTTAAATCTAGCGCTAGGCTGGTTTATTGAGAAGCAGAAATCCAAAAAGACAGCGCTTCAAGGCTCTTTAAGGGTTCTTCTCTCCACCATTATTTATTCAACTTTTTTTGGTTTTTATTACACCGATGTTCTCAATCGCGACATTCTTCCGGTGTTGGCAGCATCCTCAGTGATTCTGACGGTTGTAGGCTTAGCGCTTCGCGAATTAATCTTGGATGCCCTAGGCGGCATCACCATAGGACTGGAAGGCGCCATCAAGCCAGGAGATTGGGTTCATATTAATGCTAAAGATCACAATATTGATGGGGTAGTGGAAGAGTTAGGCTGGAGAAATGTGCGGATTCATTCTCGGGATGGCTTAGTGCATTTCATTCCTAATTCAATCCTGATTCAACAAACTGTTTCAAATGCATCTAGTGATGGTGGTTTTTCTAGGGTAGAAATTCCTTTTGAGGTGAGCCCAACGGCAGACCTGCAGCAGTTGATCGGCATCATCACGCTAGCCATTGCTGATCTACTGAAGGACGATCCTTACATAGATCGAACTAGAACCATTCGGGTTGTATGCGAGGAGATTGAATCTGATGGTGTGCAATTGGATGCCCAAATATTTTATCGAGCCGATCAATCCCGAGATCAACTGTCTACAACCGTTCTGGAATTGGTAAACAAATTATTACGCGAGCACAATGCCTTACCTTTCATGTCTATTTCACTTAAAGATCGCCCCAATTAGATAAACGACTGGTTTTTATTGCGGAGATCCTACGCAGCCGGATCCCTTATCTGTATCGGGGTAACATAAGACATTCCCCCAATAAGAGTCAACATGTCTTCTGTTAAAAAAATCATTCGATCTCCGGTTGCAAAGGTTTCAAGGCTAAATCCAGCAGAGCCCTTTATGGCCGATCAGTCCAGCATTAAAAAACGGGTTGCCGCTGGTAAGGCCTTGCGTAAAAAAGTAACCTTTCTAGAGCAGGGCACTTACGCTCCACCTAAACACCGCACTAATCCCATTGAAGTGCTTCAGAAGCAGGCCAAGAGTCGTAATGAAGCCTTGATACCAATTCGCTACGAGCGCATGCTGCAATCTCCCTTTGCCTTCTACCGTGGCGGTGCTGCCATCATGGCACAGGATCTTGCTAATCAAGCAACTACTGATATTAAGGTTCAATTGTTTGTCGATATTCTAGTGTCCAACTTCGGATTGTTTGTTACTGCAGAGCATCGCCTGGTTTTTGGCATCAATGATTTTGATGAGACATTGCCGGGAAGCTG
>CAIOIX010000066.1 GCA_903858445.1 uncultured beta proteobacterium | reverse complement strand
AGGTGCTGCTTCAAGCTTTTTATATTTCGTATTACCAAAAGATGAGCTGGCAGGTTTTTGTTCTCCGCCAAATTGCTCAAGCCATTTTGTGTAATTTGGCCACCAGCTGCCAGGAATGTGTTTTGCACCTTCAAGCCATGCCTCTGCAGTATCAGCAAGCTTATTGTTTTCAAAGTAATAACGTTTATTTTTTGCTGGCGGATTAATAACTCCCGCAATATGGCCAGAAGCTCCAAGGACGAAGCGATTCTTACCTTTTAGGATCTTGGTAGATTCATAGGCAGATTGCCATGGAACAATGTGATCTTCTTGAGATGCATATAAGTACGCTGGGCATTTAATTTTTCCTAGGTCAATCTTTTCACCACAAAGCGTCAGCTTGCCTTGCTTGACCAAATCGTTTTGCAAATAGGTATGGCGTAAGTACCAGCAATACATATTGCCAGGCAGATTGGTTGAGTCGCCATTCCAATAAAGCAAGTCAAATGGTGGCGGTGAGTTGCCCTTGAGATAGTTCTCAACAACATAATTCCAAACTAAATCATTCGGTCGCAAGAATGAAAAGGTATTGCCAAGATCTAGTCCGGACATCATGCCGCACTTACCGTTCTTGCCGCCAATCGTATTTTCGCGCATCTCAACCATGCCTTCATCGATGAAGACATCCAAAATACCGGTGTTGGTGAAGTCTAATAAAGTCGTGAATAAGGTTAAGCTGGCGGCGGGGTGTTCATTGCGGGCCGCTAACACTGCCAGCGCAGAGGCAGTAAGCGTTCCACCAACGCAAAAGCCCAAAATATTAATTTGTTTTGATTTGCTAATGTCTTTGACTACATCAATGGCTTTAATCACACCATCACCAACATAGTCTTCCCAGCTCACCTCAGCCATTGATACATCAGGATTCTTCCAGGAAACCAAAAACACGGTATGACCTTGTGCAACCATATGACGTACGACAGAGTTGTCTGGCTGCAAATCGAGGATGTAGTACTTATTAATACAAGGAGGCACCATTAAATAGGGTCGCTCATACACTGTCTTTGTCAGTGGCGTGTATTGAATTAATTCAAATAGCTCATTGCGAAAAACGACATAACCTTCTGTCGTTGCAATATTTTTACCGACCTCAAACGCGCTCTCATCAGTTTGCGATACCTTGCCCTTCTTCATATCGGCAAGTAAATTCACAATGCCCTTTTGAATAGATTGGCCTTGGGTGCTAATAATATTTTCAAGAACTTCTGGATTAGTTGCAATAAAGTTCGATGGCGATAAGGCATCAATCATTTGTTCGGTAGTGAACAAAATCTTTTGCTTGGTCTTTTCATCGGTATCGACTGCTTTTGCTAAAGACATCAAATGTTTTGAGTTCAGCAAGAAGGTAGCTGCAATCACCTTACTCCAAGACGAGTGCCAAGCCTTGCCAGCAAAGCGCCGATCTTTGACTTCAATCGCCTCTGGGTTGGTAGCAATATGCGCTAATTCAGCGAAATAGTCCT
>CAIOIX010000065.1 GCA_903858445.1 uncultured beta proteobacterium | reverse complement strand
ATGGATCGTGTGCAAGTGTGGGTTGCGCTGGTGATCATTGGTCGAGAAATCACGATCTCTGCGTTAAGAGAATGGATGGCATTGCTGGGCGCCGGAAAAAGCGTGGCAGTCAATATGATTGGTAAATTAAAAACGACTGCACAACTTGTGGCCATCCCTTTTTTACTTCTGAATGACACTTTATTTGGCTGGTTAGATTGTGCTCGAGTAGGTACTTGGCTAATTTGGGTGGCATCGTTTTTGACTCTGTGGTCGATGTTTTATTACCTACAAAAGGCTTTACCTCAGTTGGCTGGTAAGGTTGACTAAAAACCTTCATCAGGCTTAAACCTAATACCCATATGGCTTTCGTGTTTATTTGATCAGCACGCATTCTTCCTGGTTACGGGAAAAATGCTTTCTTTTGAATTGTTTGTTAAACTATCGCCCTGTTATGCGGGAATAGCTCAGCTGGTAGAGCGATACCTTGCCAAGGTATAGGTCGGGAGTTCGAACCTCCTTTCCCGCTCCAAGTTCGATGGGAAGCCCTAAAAAGCTTCCCATTTTTGATTCAGGCATATGGCGCGTTGGCCGAGTGGTTAGGCAGGAGCCTGCAAAGCTTCGTACGGGGGTTCGATTCCCTCACGCGCCTCCAGTTTTTCTATGGACGGCGTCAAGTTATTTACTTGACGAATTGTTTCCTCAGCCTAAAATGTTCTGATTAAGTGGCCCGGTGAAAATAATGAATCCTTTTTTAATTTCTAGATATGTAGCTGCTGCTGCAGTAGTGGCAGTCTTGGGTGCTTGCGCATCTTCTGGCGACTCCCCAACGGGCACTCCTAATGAGGTTCAAGAAACTCAAACTCAGCTGCTTGGTGACATGCCTTTGCCTGCCGCTTCAAAAATTATCGGCTCTGATTCATTAATCATCGGTCGTGGTGATAGCTGGGTTGGGCGCGTTGTTCTCTCAGGCGTGCAATCCCCAACTGATATTTATGCCTTCTTCCAATCGGAATATCCAAGAGCGGGCTGGACAACGATCAGCGCTGTTAAATCTAAAACGAGCATCTTGGTTTTCACCAAAGGTGATCGCACTTCTACCGTAGAGGTAAATGAGGGTTCATTAACTGGCCCTAAAACATTCATCACCATTACCTCATCACCAAAAAATGCAAACGTTGTAGCGCCAAGTAAGAAGTAATTTTCTGAAATAAAGTCTGATCTTTTGACTGCCAAATTGACGACAATAAAAAAAGACCTCATGAGGTCTTTTTTATTTGAATCCTGACTCAGAGCTTTATAAGCCCCCAGCCCTAATGAGGCCAACAGCCTGACCTTCTACTGCGAAGTTTGCTTGTCTGTCATCAACGAGAATGTTTTTGAAATCAGGATTTTCTGCTTGCAATTCGATCACCATGCCACTTGCTGTTTTCTTTTGATTCCAGCGCTTTACTGTAACTTCATCATCCAGTCGAGCAACAACGATATCGCCATTGCGCACTTCAGTTGTTTTTCTGACAGCTAAATAATCACCATCCAGAATTCCAGCATCGCGCATGCTCATGCCGACTACTTTTAATAGGTAATCTGCACCCTTGCTAAATAAGCTTGGATCAATCGGGACCTGTTTTTCAATATGCTCAACCGCCATGATAGGAGAGCCTGCGGCTACCCGACCAATGAGTGGCAGAGTGAGTTGCTGAAGTGCTCCAGAGGGCAAAGACATCTGACGATATTTATTTGGATTGTGTAATTGATTGAATCGCTGTGGAATGCGAATGCCACGCGAGGTCCCTGGCGTAAGTTCGATATACCCTTTTTTTGCTAGCGCTCGAAGATGTTCTTCAGCGGCATTGGCAGAGGCAAAACCTAATTGGGTTGCGATTTCTGCGCGAGTAGGTGGAAGACCGCTATCACCAATGGCATTTGTAATTAAGTCCAGAATCTCACTTTGACGGGCGGTGAGCTTTGGGAGGGCAGCCAGCTCCTCAATAAAATCGACTGTATTTATGTCCATGCTGTGATTGTATACAGCTTTTTACCATTTTCAGAACTTTTCTGGCAGTAGATAATGGCTTATGAGCTCAATTGACCTAAATGCAACAAAATCTCCCCATATTTTAGTTTTAGGTATGGGGGGCACCATTGCAGGTTTAGCATCTGAGCCCAAAGACAAACCCTTGCAATATGAGGCTGGACAGGTCGGGATTGGGGATTTGCTAGCGCATATTGCAACTGCCGTGCCCCAAGGCCTCAGCCTACTGTCTCGGCAGGTCGCCAATATCAATAGCCGAAATCTCACCGAGCCTTTGTTGAGCGAGCTTGGCGAGGTGGTGAGGGAGTCTCTCGCTAATCCTGCCGTAATAGGGATAGTGATTACTCACGGCACTGACACGATTGAAGAGAGTGGCCTCTTTTTACAGGCTACTTGCGGAAAATATGCTCACGACTTGGGCAAAAGAGTCATCCTGACTGGCGCGATGCTTCCAGCAAATGCGCTTGGAGCAGATGGTCCATCGAACCTACTGGATGCCATACGATGGGCCTCAATCTCAATAGACAATTGTCCGGGCGGAATATTTGCCGTGATGGCTGGTAGGGGTTGTATGGCTATGGACCTGGCAAAGAGACATGGAACAGCGCTAAACGCCCCAATACAAAGCTCTCCCAGTAGCTCAGTTGGCTTAATTAACCCATCCTGGCTGTCAGGTGTAAAAGCTGTGCAGGACTCTTGGGTCGAAGATTTACCAATTCCTAAAGGCGGTGAGTGGCCTTGGGTGGAGATTCTGACAAGTCATGCGGGAGCGCGTCTCGAGACGATTACGCATTGGCTCAGCAGTGATGTGAAGGGCTTAGTTCTTGCTGGTTCAGGTATGGGGGGCTTTCATGACGCTTGGAAGGGGCCATTGGATCAGGCGATTTCTCAGGGGGTTGCACTGGTGAGAACTAGCCGCACGGGGGCTGGTATGACCCGTACTGACATTCCAGAGAAGGACCCGGATGGTTGTAGGGCTGCGGGCACGCTTTCCGCTCCTCGGGCGCGAATTGCGCTCCAATTGGCTTTAAATGCGGCAAAACAGGCGGCCTTAGTAGGTAAACCCCTGACTTGGCAGGATTTTTTTGATAGAATAGCGGACTTACCTGAAATTCGGTAAGAGATTAAAAGTGTTGTAAGTTTTACCTACAATTTGTTACTACCTTGTCACACTGGCGCTAACTTTAAAAACCATCGGAAGTTAGCAAGACGCCCAGGTGACTTCATCCTTAAGGAGTGTTAGATGCGTCATTATGAAATCGT
>CAIOIX010000064.1 GCA_903858445.1 uncultured beta proteobacterium | reverse complement strand
CAAGCAAAAAGAGCTTCTAAATACCCATACCCCCAGTCTAGTAGGGCAAAAGAAGCAAAATTCATTGGTCCCAGTTTTATTTGGGCATTACTTTCAATTTATGGAGATTTAAAGAATGAAAAAATCGCTATTCGCAGCAGCAGCTTTGACAGCTATGGCTGGCGCAGCTCAGGCTCAATCAAGCGTAACCGTATATGGTCTGTTGGACATGGGTTACATCGGCTCAAATGCACGTGAAGGTGCAGATAACAAGAAAACTCAAAAGAGCGCATTCGGTGCTTCTGCTGAGCAGACTTCACGTTTAGGTTTCAAAGGCACTGAAGATTTGGGCGGCGGTACTAGCGCATTCTTCACTGTTGAGTTGGGTCTCCAACCACAAAACGGTAACTTGTCAGGCTCTGCAGACAAAGATGCTTACCAAAATACAACTCAAGGCGGCGGCGCTGCTATTGATAACCGTCAATCATTCTTAGGTTTGAAAAAGAATGGCGTAGGTCAATTCGCATTTGGTCGTCAATACACTCCAGTATTTAATGCTGGTGCAGTTACTGATCCTGGTCAATACAACAACGTTGTTGGTAACGTAATTTACGCTTCTGGTTCTGTCTACCAAAGCTCTGATACAACAACAATCGGTACAAATAACAACACTGGCTTCACAAACCGTGCATCTAATGCACTGACAGTGAAATCAGATACCTTCGCTGGCTTCAGCGGCGCTGCGATGTACGCATTGAACAATACAAACCAAAGCCAAACTGCTGCAGGAAATACAACTTCTGGTGGTGGTAACTCTAACTGGAATGGTTGGGGATTAAGTGCAGACTTCACATGGCAGAAATTGTATTTGACAGCTGCATATCAGTCATTTAAGACTCAATACACTAACGGTATCTATGCTAACGGCGGCACAATCGCTAACTTAGCTGGTGCTGGTGCTACTGCTGGTCAACAAACAGGAAATGCAAGTCTCTTGTTTGCTCCAACTTTAACTTCTGACAAGCAAACTTATGCTGGCGCAACTTATGACTTCGGTATTTTGAAGGCATACGCTCAGTGGGTAGGTCGTAAGATTCAAAACGATACATCCTCTGCCGCTATCATCGGTGGTGCAGCTTTAGGCACAACAGTTGTATCTGGTCAACAGCTCAACCGTACTGCGCAACAGATCGGTGTTCGTAGCTACATCACTCCAACTATCGAAGCTTGGGGTAGCGTTGGTACAGGTAAGGTTACTGGTCCAGTTGCAGCAGCAGGCTTGCCAGCTTCATCTAACTTCTTAGCATGGCAATTGGGTAGCAACTACTACCTCAGCAAGCGTACAAACTTGTATGCAATCTATGGTCAGTCACAGACAACATCTGGCACTGTAGGTACAGCTGGTTCTGGTACAAGTGCTAACCAATATGCTATTGGTATGCGTCATACATTCTAAGTTAATGCTAGCCTAGGCTAGTTGATACGAAGATTGAGAAGTAAAAAAACCGCTGCAAGTAATTGCAGCGGTTTTTTATTTGGAAAAAAAGATTTATTTAAAGCTTATCCCAATCGTATAGCGGTGATAGCCATGGAGGTTCTGTATTTGAAGATAACCCTGGGATAGCTGAAGCTAGCAGACGACCATGTTTTCCAAGCTCAAGGAACGCGTGAAAATCGTCCGGATGCTCCCCTGAGACGTATTTAAGCCATATCGCTCGATCAGCCAGCAAAGTAGAGGATTTTGCAGCAAAAGTTAGAGTCGTAGAATTTGTATATTTCCAATGAGAGTGTTTTGATAAAAAGACTCCAGAATGCTCAATACCCTTATTCGAAACTAAAGGATTACCGCCCAATTCAGGGGGAAGATATTTGTCTGGGTGATCGTAGAGGGTAGCGTAATCAGCCTTATCTAGGCCTTCCAGCAATACAGTGTTGTTATATTTAGTGTCTGCAGAATCGTTTGGGTGCTGCCTGTACAAATAATCATCTTCATGAAGAAAAACAACTTCATCTGGTGGAATTTGGGATATAAGGCTGAGCTGGAGCCGAAAGCTTGCTCCGTTTGATCCCGTATTAACCTCAAATAGATGGCCATTGTTTGGGGTAAGCCGTTTTAGATAATCTCTGAGCTCATCATTCACATTGTCAGCAATAATGTAAAGCTTATCTTTGGTCGTTAAAAAGTTGTCCAGAAAGTTCCGAAAACAATGCTCTTTAGTGGCATTTTTAAGCTTCGCTTTGTTATACGAATTATTGCTTATTCTGTAAAGAATTCTCATAGGAATAGGGTGCTTGAATTAGGGCGGGGTGTTGACTTTAAGTTGTCGATAATCGATTTAATACGAAGTCGTGAAAGGGTGTCACCCTCGCAAGATAGTTCGTTATACAGTTCACCGGTCAACCATTTTTTAGCAAAGTAAATCACATCCAGTTTTTTTCTTGAGGAAATTGCCTCGCTTTCCACTGATCCGGAGGAGCTTAAAGAGTGCTCCGCTATAGATTTTGCGACTACCATCACCGACCAGCCCCTAGATCTGGCTGTGAATGAGTAATCAGAATCTGAGCAAATAAATTTCATGTTCTCATCAAACAGACCAATTTCTTTAACCATCTCATGCCTCAATAACATGCAAGCACCATTAGCCCAGTAGGTATCAAAATCTTGAGTGTAGCTATTGAGAGGATCTATTTTATGAACGCCAGCAGGGAACGCATCATAAGATCCCCCCCAGGTAACCTGATTGGATTGGTCAACTTGAATTGAACACGCAATACCGCAACATGGATTTTTATCTAGACATTCAACAAGTGAGGTTAATGTATCTGTACGAAGGTAGCAATCCTGATTAAGAATCAAAAGATATTTGACGTCTGGGTTGAATGAATATTTTTTCAGCCCCTCATTAATTGCAGCCGTAAATAGAATGTTGTCGTCGGTATTGTCACGGATAAAGATTTCTGTAGGCTGATAGAGCTGTGAATTTATTGCAGAAATACACTTTTTTAGCTTTTCAGTTTCTTTATAAAACGGAATGATGATGGGAATTAGATTCATGATTGGTATAGTTTTTCAAATTTAAAATTATGCTGGGGGAGCAATTTTTGAGAGAGCGGCTGTGATATCAGTTACCACCCCACTCCAATCACCCTTGCGTTTTTGTCTAAATATTTCTATCTTGCCATACCAGGGAGAGGTAGTTCCATTACTTAGCCAGCGAAAGTCATTGTGAAAAGGCAGAAGTAACCATGTGATTTTTCCAAGGGCGCCACTAAGATGGGCAATTGAAGTATCTACACTGATGACGAGATCCATGCTATTTACTATCGCAGCCGTGTCGGCGAAGTCATCAATTGATGCTGTTATATGGTTTATTCTCATGCTTTCTAGGGCTAGCTTGTCAGAGGCTCGAAGATGATTTTGCAGAAGAAATAAATTTGCTTGATTACTTAGGGGTAAAAATACACTTAATGGAATTGACCGGTTGACATCATTTTGATGGTTAATATTTCCAGAGCATGCAATGCCAATATTGGGGAGTTGATTTCTCTCACCATTGATTAGTTTTTCCCAGTAAATGGATCGATCTTCGTCCGCTGTTAAATATTGATCAGGAGTTGGAATATTGGAGATATTTATCCCAAATAATTTTGGAAGATCCAAGAGGGGCACTTGAAAATCAAATTTCGATGGCTTGATTAACCCTGAAGTTAGGGAAATATTTTGTAAGCATCCGAGGAGATTAATGAGTGGTTTTTGACAATCAAAGGTCACAAGGTAGCCCATATTTGCAAGCAGAGGCAAGAATCGAGAGAATTGAATGCTATCTCCTAAGCCCTGTTCATGCCAAACCAAGACGCTCTTATTAGTGCCGGCTGCAAGACTCCTCAGGGGTGGGATGTTCTGATGCTGCTTACGAGGATAGTCAACTAACTCCCAACGATGGTGATAAAAATCCCACCCCTTTTGGAGGTTGCCGCTTAGATGGCTTGATAGGGACAAGTTCCATCCGGCAATAGATAGCAGTGGGTTTATACGAAGGGCTTCCTCATATTGCTTAATAGCATTCTCATAGTCTTTGATGGAATCATAAAATGTTCCAAGGTTATAGTGAGCATCTGCGTTTTCGGGAAATTGTTCAATCGTTTGCACATATTGATTGAGGGCGAGATCTTCTTTACCCAGCTTAGTCAACACATTTGCTATGCCAATATGAGCTTTTGCAATACCTGGGAAGATTGCTTTTGATTGGGTAAAGCATTTAATTGCCTCATCAAATAGCTCTTTTGCAAAAAAGATGTTTCCTCTATTTAGCCAAGCATCAGCATTACCGTCATCTAATTCAAGTGCTTTTGTGTTTATCAGTTCAGCTGCATCAAGATTCTTTAGCTCAAGAAGTGCGGCGCTTTTATTATTCCATGCTGCTGATAGTAGAGGTGAGTGTAGGATTGCTTCATCGTAATACTCAATCGCTAGCTCTGGTTTTCCGCATCTAAGATGTGCTGTGCCGATGTCGATAAACACATCAGAGTTAGGGCCTCCAAGCGATAGAAGCTCCTTAAATACAGCTATAGAGTCAGAGTAAGCTTGAGTGTCAAAAAGAGCTTTACCAAGATTGTGCAAAACATGTAAATCTTTTGAATTAATTTTTTGGGCTTTTTTTAGTGGAGTGATCGCCTCTTTTGGGCGACCCATGCTGCCTAAAATTGATCCAAGCAATAAAAGAGCATGAAAGTTATTTGATTCTAGGCAAAGGATTTTGTTAAGCAGCTCTTCTGCATCCGAAAGATCGCCGGATTGAATTTTTAGGCTAGCCCTTTTACCAAGAGTGGCAATAATATTATGTGCGATCATTTACTTTAAGGTTGAGTATTTGGGAGACTTGATTAAGGGGGTCCATCCAATTTCGTGATTCAACTTGACGAAGAAGCCTGATGCTGGGGTACCAAGGACTGTCCTCCCTATCTACTAATGACATAAAGTCTGGGGGATCAGGCAGAAGGAGAAGACACTCTTTGTTCAGGCTGCCTGCTAGGTGTGCAGATGCAGTATCAGTGCTAAGAATAATATCAAGCTCATCCATCAGGGATGCGGTATCAGAGAAGTTGCCTAAATCATTGCAGTGCATAAATAAGTTGTGATGAGGAGCATTTATTACCTCCAAGTTGATTTCAGGATGGAGACAATGAAATTCTATATTTTGAGCGCGGTGAGTGGATAAGAGGTCTTTAATGAGCGCATAAGGGATATCTCTCTTAAGATTTTTTTTCCCTGCATAGTGCCCAGATCCGCTCCACGTAATGCCAACACGAAGCGGTTTTGAGTTTGAGGGGCTAAATTTCGATGAGAGTTTTGAGAGCTTTTCACGCCATACCAATCTTTTTTTCATGTCAGAAAAAAGATAGGGCACATTTTCGGGGATGGTTTCAGTGGCTGTATTAAAGGCCAGCGCTAGGCTCATAATTGGACAATAAAAATCTATTTTAAAATATTTCTGAAGATTTTGAGTATTGTCTTCGACTACCTCTACAGTGGTACTGAGCGTTGACATCAGCTCTAAAAGTGGTTTTTGTACTTGAAAGATAACTTTGGCACCCATTGATTCGATCAGCGGAACATAACGTGCAAATTGAACGGTATCGCCATAACCTTGTTCGGCATAAATCAAAATCGTTTTATCTTTCAGGGATTCTTTTCCGTGCCAGAGGGCTGCTGTAAATTGTTTTGCATGTTCACGCATTCCTGGAATTAGCCATCTTGCCTCATACAGCTTCCAACCTTCATTAAAAAATCCCAATCTAAGCAAGGAAAGGGCTTTATTCCATTGGGCTTGAGCGTTATTTGGGTTGATGGCCAGGGCGCTGCTTAAGCACTCAAGAGCTTTGCGATATTCTTTTTGTTCGTTATAAAGATTTCCTAGTCCAATAAGAGATTCCTCCGAGTTCGGATCTAACTCTAATGACTTAAGAAAACATGCGCGCGCCTCTAAAAATAATTCCTGCTCCAAAAGAATGTTGGCTTTGTTGACCCACCCTAGTGGTGACAGCGGGTCAACTTCAATTGCTCGGTTAAATTGAACAAGAGCTGCATCAGGCTCGTTGGCACGCAGCTGACATACCCCAAGGTTTATAAGACCCTCAAGATTATTGGGCTCTAAATTAAGTAGTCTGGTGCAAAAGTAAATTGCTTCAGACCATTTATGCTGATGAACTAAAACTGCAGAGAGGTTGGTAAGAATCGACGCTCGATCAGGCGTCAATTGATTTGCTTCACGCAGCTCACTTTCAGCATTGAAAAAATTTTCATCATTGAGAGCATTTAGGGCTAGTTGAAAATGGTGCTTAGCGCGCTCTAAATCTTCATTCATGCTTTTTAATCTGTTGGGCAAGAAATTCTTCCAATGTCCTAATTGGCTCCAAGTCATTAAATAAAGCCAGTTTTAATTTCATAATTTTGGATTTGTATAACTTAAGCAAGTCCTGATTTTGTACTAACTCTACTATTAAATCAACATAAGACCCACTCGTTTTACAGATGAATCGATCCAAGCCTAGGCGCCTCAGAATGCCACTTGCAAGGCGAGCACGCATCCAATTGCCCTCCACGGTAACAATTGGCAAATCACAGATAATGGCTTGCATGGCGGTATTGAATCCAGAAAATCCAATCGTATCTAAATATAAATCTGCCACTTTCATTAATCCATAAAATTCTTCTTTTTTTAGGAATGGAATGAATCGGATGAAATCGTCCGCATTGAGTTGGGTATTTGAGAAGGCTTGGTAGAGACGTCCTTTCAAAATTGCCGTAAGACTCTCTTCGAAATTAAAAAAGATGAATTGACACTTGCCCAGCCTTTTTGCTATTTCAACAAAGGCTTGATCGTGGATTGGTGTGTATTTAGAGGGCGAGCCAGCACATAACAATATGGGCGAGTTACCATCTATTCCAAGACTTTGAAAATGAGGGGCAATTGATTGAATAGATTCTTGCTCGAAATAGGTTCCTAAGTTTGGAAGCCGGATTAACTTTTCGACGTAATGCTCGTCGCTCTCAGCCGGCTCCAAGAGATTTGCTGATAGAAAGAAGTCAATTGTTGGTAATCCTGTTGTCTCAGGGTGACCCCAGCTGGCGATTTGAAGTGGCGCTAGGCGGAGGCAAGCCAACCCCTTGGTGGTCGTATCCATTCCAATTTCTGGATAAAGCAATATATCCAAACGTTGATTAATGATAGTTTGTGCTGCTTTACTTACAGAGCCACCACAATTTGTATAGTTCTCTACCTTTGCTTTGGCAAATTCCGTTTCTTGGTCCATTAAGCCATTGGTATTAAAAATTTCGATTTCAAATTTACTGTGATCTAGGTGATCTATCCAGGATTTTGTGATGGCAAGCCAGACCGGATGATTACAAAAATAATTACTAACTATACCAATGCGAATTTTGGAATGAGGGTTAGTTGTGTGCTCAACTTTATGTAATTGAGCTTGGATTACTTCAGCTGCTCGTGTGCATATTAGCCCGTACTGGGAGAGCAGCAGTTTGTTATTCTCATCTTGGTATGCGAGGTAAAAGGGGTGGCGACCAAGAGCGTTTTCAACTCTATCAGGGTTGCTTGCCGGATGAATGTTTTCCTCTAAAAACTTGAGTTGCTTGATAAATAATTCCCTAGATTCTGAAAGCTCTCCATGGCTTTTATATACCTTTGGAATGTGCGCTATGGTCAAAGCAAATTGCACTTCGATATCAATTGGATTGAGCTCCAGCGCTTTAGCAAAGGAGGTTTTAGCTAGGGCGCTATCACCAGTATCGTAGTACGCTTCGCCTAGAAGATAAAAGGTTCTAGCATTATTGGGGTTGAGTTTGAGAGCGTGTTGATAGCAGTCGATTGCAGCGCTGTACTGTTTACACTTCTTTAGGCTGCTACCAAAGTTCAAGCAGGCGTCTAAATAGGCTGGGTTGATTTGTAGGGCGCGCTCAAAGGATTGGAAGGCTTCTTCATGGCGATCTAATTGACTAAGAGCATTTCCTAGGCCGTTGAAAGCAGTGGCTAAGTTAGGATTAATCTGGATAGCTCGATGAAAAAGAGGAATGGCTTTTTCAGTCACACCTTCTTCTAAAAAGATAATCCCTTGATTACTGATCGCCTCTGCGTAATTTCTGCGTAGTGAAATTGCCTTTTCGTAAGCCTCGATTGCCTCAAGATTTCTATATAAGCCTTTAAGTGCATTTCCGCGATTATTGTGAATTTCGGGAATAAGGGGGTTGTTTTTGATGGCTAGATCAAAAAAATGCAGGGCTTCATTAAATTCCAAAAGCGCGTTATAGGTCAACCCTAGGTTACTTAGTGTGTGCGCAGAATTGGGGGCAAGTGTATTTGCCTTATCAAGAAGCGTTAAAGCAGTTTTGTGATCTTGTTTTTGATATGAGCGGATACCTAAAAGATTGAGTACGTTTACATTGCTTTGGTTAAGTTGGTACGCTTGCAGCAACAAGGCATCCGCTTCTTCGATCTTGCCTTTTTGAAGTAGGGCGAAACCATTTTGAAAAATGAGTTGAACCTCTTCTTCTGCTTGGTTAATTTTTCCGTGGGGCAAGGATGACTACCTGGGTGAGCGATGGATCTTTGGAAAAATTATTTTTTTAAACTGTCACGAATTTCACGTAACAAAATTACATCCTCGGGAGTTGGAGGGGCTGGGGGAGCATCCATGACACGAATTTTATTAACCACCTTCACCATCTGGAAGATAACAAAAGCCAGCAGAATGAAATTGATAGAGATGGTGATGAAATTCCCATAAGCAAAAATGGGCACACCTGCCTTTTTAAGGGCATCAAAGGTTCT
>CAIOIX010000063.1 GCA_903858445.1 uncultured beta proteobacterium | reverse complement strand
GGATCTGGTTATATTGGATCCCATACTGTGATTAGCTTATTGCAGGCTGGTATGTCTGTCATTGTTCTTGATAATCTATGCAACAGTAAAAAAGAAGTGGTGGACAAGATTGAGTTCATTACGAAAAAATCCATTTTTTTTATAGTTGGCGATATTCGTGATCGGACACTATTAAAAACAATATTTAAAGATCATTCCATCGATGCTGTGATTCATTTTGCGGGCTTAAAAGCGGTAGGGGAGTCGAATCAAAAACCGCTTGAGTATTTTGATAATAATGTGGGTGGAAGCCTCATTTTGTTTGAAGAAATGGCCAAAGCCAATGTGAAAAAATTGGTATTCTCTTCATCAGCCACGGTTTATGGCGATGCAAAGACCATGCCAATTTCAGAAGATTTTCCACTTCAAACATTAAATCCATATGGTCGCAGCAAACTCATGGTGGAAGATATTTTGCGTGATGTATATCACTCAGATTCTGGATGGAGAATTGTGCTTTTGCGTTATTTCAATCCAGTGGGCGCGCATGAATCTGGCTTGATTGGAGAAGACCCAGCTGGGCCGCCAAACAATTTAATGCCTTTTGTGGCTCAGGTTGTTTCTGGGCAGCAAAAGGAGTTATTGGTTTTTGGCGATGACTATCCAACAAAAGATGGGACTGGTGTGCGCGATTACATCCATGTGCAGGATTTGGCAGAAGGCCATTTAGCAGCTCTCCAATACCTTGAGCGTGAACCTGGATTAATTGCTGTGAATTTAGGTACTGGAAGAGGGTATAGCGTTTTTGAGATGATTGAAGCATTTGAAAAAGCTGCCGGGAAGAAGGTGCCATATAAGGTGGTGGCTCGTCGTCCTGGAGATATTGCAGTTTGCTATGCTGACCCCTCATTAGCAAAAAAGATCTTTGCTTGGGAGGCCAAGCTAGAAATTGATCGCATGTGTCAAGACGCTTGGCGATGGCAGAAAAATAGCGCCAACGCCAAGGTTTAAAAGAAATTGTGCGAGAACTTTACTTTCACTGGTAAATTGTCCACAGCCAATGCTCCTGGAATGTCTGAATGTAGTTCTAGTTGTACAACTACCCCTTGACCTTGATTTTTAAAGTTGCGCATTTTTTCCGGTATCTGGCTACTGACCGTGCCCTCAAATAAGACTGTTGCTTGGACCTTTAGCCCAGACTCCCATTGAACTGTTGCAGTTTGACCTGGATGAGCGTACAGAGCAAAGCGGGGCGCTAATAATGCAATAACTCTGGGTTTGGTTGTTTCTTGGATCGTGATTAATGGGTCTCCTGTTTGTACGCTTACACCTTCTTTGGTATCTACGCGAATCACAATTGAATCATTTGGCGCTTTAATTAAAATACTCTGGGCTGCGAGCTCAGTATCAGCGAGCTGTGTTTGCCAGCGTTGGTCCATGGAAACTACTTGAAGTAATCTAAGTCTTGCAGCATCAACCTCTCCACTAGTTGCTGCACCAGATTTATATAGAGATTCATAGTCTTTAAGGGATTTTCGAACAAGCTCTACCTGTTTTTCATAGAGAGCCTTAGGATCAGGGTTATATGATTCATCTCGCAGGATTTCTAAGCGCTTTACATCATCGGGTCTATTTAGCTGAATGAGTGGGGAGCCTTTTGCCACTACTTGATTTTCCTTGACGATGATCTTATCCACAACGCTAGGTTGAGGTGCAAACATTTGGTATGTTGGAATTTCAACATAGCCTGGTGCATCAACCATAAACCAGCCCATTAAAGCTGACCAAAATACATAGACAAAAGGGCTAGCAACTAAGGCAAGTATCAAGTACCAGCGAAATTGAAACAGTTGACGTTTAGCGGGGGCGTAAGGAACCTTAAGATTTTGCTCAATATTAGGTTCCGAGGGTTTTCGGTTAAAGTTAATTTTCATGGGGATAAGGTTTTTAGATTGCTCCAAGATTGAATTAATAAACCAAGGTTGCCTTGTTTCTTTAATTCTTTCGATAATTTAATTAGGGGATTTAGACCTAAATTTGCATAACTTTCGCCAGCTG
>CAIOIX010000062.1 GCA_903858445.1 uncultured beta proteobacterium | reverse complement strand
TCCTCGGTAATCACAAGCCAGAGATTAAGAACTTAGACGATGCTATGCGCCGTCGTTTTCATCTTGTACCATTTACTGTGACTCCTAAAGTTGTAAATAAACAACTATCGGATGAGCTTAAAAACGAATGGCCACAGATCTTTGCTTGGATGATTGAGGGTTGTTTAGCTTGGCAGCAAGAAGGTCTTAAGCCGCCGGCTGCTGTACTTGCTGCGACTAAAGAATACTTTGATGACGAAGACCCTGTAGGGCGCTGGATTGAAGAACGCTTTGAGCAAGATCACGATAGCCAAGAAACTTTAAAAGATATTTGGGAAGACTGGGAAGCCTGGTGCCTACAGAATGGGGAGAAACGCGGTACTAATAAGCGTCTAGCCCAGCTTTTACTATCCAAAGGGTTCAAGCGTGGTCGGCTCCAAGGATCTGGTCTCACCACGTTTGAGGGGTTGGCGCTGAAAGCTTTTAATATGGATGAAGCCACGCGGATACTGGCTAAGATGTAGTAAAAAGTTTCCCGAACGGGAAGAATGCAACAAAAAGTGCATGAAATTTCAATAAAGTTACCGATCGGGGTATTTTGTAAGAATATATATATAGGGAAAGTACCTATTGCGGGCGGTATATGTGAAAAGCGTATACTACCCGTAGTGTTTTTAAACAGGAGGAAGTGATGAAGAAAAAGCAAGAAAAGCAACAGCAACCCCAGTACTTACTTGATGGTAAGCCTTACGTCCCGTCAGTTAAAACGGACATCAGCCAGATCTTCCGCAAGTATGGCTGGGTACCACCAAGTGAGGTACGTAAATGACTGCAATGGACAAAGCAATGGGTGTTTGGGCGGGTGGTAAGAACGCCCTTATCTCAGACGAGCAATGCAATGCTTTTGAAGCGGGCTGGTTAGCCGCGCTCCAGTTGGCGGTGCAATATTGCTTAGAGCGTAAAGGCTATGGGACCAGTGACGAATGTGCTGCGATGATCATGAGCCTACACACCGAAGTTATATTGATGACTTCCACAACATACAAAATTATGGAAGATCCAAAAACACGGGTCAAAGACCCTAAACCTAGAGAATGGAACTGATCATGGCTGTTGCAAATAAAACAAAAACTGTTGTAAGTGAAACAACTTTTAAAGAAATCTTACGCATTCAATTTGCCGCCGCAGCGATGACGGGTTTGATTGCCAAAGGATCTACCTTTGACCACGACACAATGTGTAAGTTGGCGTTGCAATACGCCGACGCCATGATGGAGGCTATTAAAAAATGAAACCAATCGGATTTGCCATATTAATGGTGTTGCTCTTTATTGCATCTCTTGTTGGTAATCGTGCCTGGGGTCAGGTAACGTACTACTCAGATGCTAATGGGGTACCAACGGGTACAGCGACTCAACTCGGCTTCATGACGCTATACAAAGACGGCAGTAATAACTTTGTGGGAACGGCCATCAATCTACAACCGATGCCTTACGTGGCCCCAGCTCAAATAGTGAGCCAGCCAATGCCGATGATGCCGCCATTCGCGCCACCACTCATGCCACTTCTTCCTATGCAAACAATCTTTGGAGCTAAATAATGATATATATCCGATATATATGGATGGTGCCTGTGTCCTTGGTGTTGACGTTAATAGCGCTAATCACCGCGCCTCTGATGGTGCTTTTGCAAGAACAACGCGACGGCGAATTACTTAACGGATCTACTTGGAGTGAAGGCCCTCGATTACCGACCTGGTTAGACTGGTTTATGACACCAGATAATAGCTTAGATGGTGATGAGACTTTTCAAATCATTAACGGTATTGGTTATTGGTCTCAAGTACGATGGCTTTGGCGTAATCCGGCATATGGGTATGGGTTGGCGCAGATAAATAACCCGTACTACACTAAAGTACGTGGCGATAAAACAATTAAGGATAACGACAATGCGAAAGAAGGCTGGTGTGTGGTTAATGCTAATGGATTGTTTCAGTTGGTTTATGTTAAGCGGATTGTTTTTACTAGTCGGTGTGTTTACATTAATGTGGGTTGGAACATTAGGGCTTTGGTGGACGATAACATCATTAGCCCAAATAATTGATTCTTTTAATTGTTCATATAATTCTTGATAGTTTTTATCCATCATTCCCACCTTATACTATCTTGAGGTATGTTTTCAATATGAC
>CAIOIX010000061.1 GCA_903858445.1 uncultured beta proteobacterium | reverse complement strand
GTGCATTTGCTGGTGGTGCAGCTGCAGGGGTTCCTGCAGGAGCCTGGCCAGCGCGGGGTGCTGCACCGCCGCCGGTCGGACCTTGAAACCCACTATTGCCACCAGAGGCATTTACACCAGGTGTTGCTTCAGGTGCGGTATCGCCTTTTCCACCCTCACCATTGGCTTGAACTGTGAATGCTGCAGGGCCATTGCCGCCTCTGAGGTTTCCTAAATCTTCAGCGCCTCTCCCTTTTTGATCAGCGGGATCTGCGGTATTGGAATTGGTTTCAGCAGTCTCGGTAGTTTTTTGTGACTCTACTTCAACAACTTTGTTGTTGGGATTTTTAGGCTCGTTAAATAAACTCGGATTATCTGGATTAGGAGTTGGTGTATTTGCTACGGGTGCATCACCACGAACTTCACCGCTTTGTGTAATAGGGGATTGTTCTGCTGCACTGGGTTGTTGCAACGACGTCATATTGTCAAGATGCTGAGCATCATTGACTTGCTGAGGTGATGGTGCGTTATTCGGTGTATCAGCCATGACTTATTTCCAGTGAAATGCGAGGACGTAATTGCCCTGTATGTCATGACTGTATTGGCTTGTAGGGTATTCTCCAACCCTGATATTAGTTATATAACTATAGTTATATATATTGCGCAATTATTGCTAGGATTTACATGCTCTTAATTGCTGGTTAGTTGCTTTGTTTATTGCTGCTTTATTACACTTTATTGTGCTGATTTTTGATGGTTTATTGCTGCTTTTTACCTCAATTCAGGAAGGGTTCTCGCAGGGTTTCTTTATAGCATTTGATGAATTCTGTATGGTGTTTATCAAAGCCTGAGCACCTTGAGGCCACCTTCATAGTGCGACTTTTGAACTCACTTTCATCCATCTTATAGGGGCCAGTTTGACTCTGGTAGAAGGCTGCTCTTTGCTCTAAATAGCCCTTTTCAAACCCTGAGAGCAAGGTTTTAGTGATTTCTATACTACTGAGGCGATAAACGCCCTTGAGTTGATGGGTCTGCATTAAAGGGAATAATTCCGGTGACATGCCCATCTCAGCAAAATAGAGGGGAGCTTGCTTTTCAAAGTGCTCCAGGGCTGCTTTGGCAGCAGGGTTGTCATTCACATCGACCTCTTTGATGATCTTGGCATTGGCATCACTCATGGTGATCCTGCCCCGATGAATACCAACAGAATAGGATGGGGCTACCCTCACTACCCCACTAGCCAAGACAAAGATGCAGGCACTGGCGCACTGCCCTGTCACAAAGACATGGGCATTGGCCTTGCGTAATAAGCGTCCTATTTGCATCGCAGCTACACCATCACCACCTGGAGAATCCAAGAGCACAATCAGGCCCGCAGGAATGGGATCGCCACTGACTTGTCCAATCGATTGTTTGACTTTTTCTAGAGCATTTTTGGAGATTTGACCATTCACCCCAATCACCATGATTTTTCCTTGCTTAGAAGGTGCAGTGTCGGCTTGGGCTTGGGCTTGTCCCTGAGTGGATGTTTTTGCGGGCGCTGGCTTTTGTATTGCTGGTGATTGCACTGGTGAGTTCACGCAGGCACTGAGTATCACTATTGCCAGTACCCCTGGACTTCCTAATGCGCGCATGGCTTTATGAGCGGGGCAAGCTGAGTTTTTGTATGGCTTCTGCAGTTGCCTGATCGCGGAACTCAAAGCCACCACCTTGGCGTGCGGAGATAAATCCTACTGCGGCTAATTCTTGTAAACCACTCTGAATTTGATGATGCGGAAAACCGAGTGCCGCAATAGCTTCTTCAATCGGTATTTTAGAATCTCGTGAGGCAAAGATGGCAATCGTTTGCGCATGGGAAGAGAGGTCATCCAAGATAGCCTGCATATCAACACGAATACCCTCTGGTAAAGATTCTTGTGTAGGAGCGTTCATGGAATAGACGCGCGAGAATGGCATCTCGATTGGTCTTGGTCCCAACAAGCGAATAGAAGTTTGTGAGGAACCAGTCTCTTTTAGATTAGCTACCACAATTAAGATCGGTCTTGCGGCCATGCGATCAATACCGCGATCACCCAAGACATATTTAAAGGCCTCTAGCGCTTTTAATCCGTATACCTGAATCACCAAAGGCTTGATCATCGCCTGTTGCGCAAAGAATACGCCTAGACGCTCTCCTCCACCTGCGGTGACTGGTAAATCCATGGAGCTGAAATCTAAATCGCTTGAGCTATTTTCAGCTTGGGTTGTAAAACTTTGTAGTAATTTATCGCGCCGTTGCTGGCTAGGCACCCGAATATGAATCGATTGAAAGCCATTGAGTTGCGCCGTATTACCGAGTGCATCAATTAAAGATGTGGCAAGCGCTGGTGGCCATGACTCTACCGAAACCCACTGAGCAACACCCGCTTTAACCGATTCGAT
>CAIOIX010000060.1 GCA_903858445.1 uncultured beta proteobacterium | reverse complement strand
TCGAAGTCAAAGATACCCCCGAAGCGCTTGCTCACGAGTGAGCAGATCAGGAGAGTATTTGAAATAGTGTTTAGTTGTTCAGCTTCCATCCCTTAATTATAAGGGGGTTATCGCTTGGGAGCCTTAGAGCCCATGCCTCTTAACTCTCGTCGTGTGCTTCAATCATAAGTTGAACGCGGGCCCGCCCTTGGTAGCGGTCGGTGACTAAGCGGTAAGCAAGATGGGCTTTTTCGGGCAGGGTCGCTGTCCGATTAAACCAAACCCCAGTGAAGGGTTTGCTGGCAATGGAATAATCCCCTAGGGGGCGCAATTGCAGGCGAAGGTGCTTATCTTTCATCAGACTTTGCTGGCTAATCTCAAACTCACCATAAAAGACCGGTTGAGGAAAGCCTTGCCCCCAGATTTCTTCGGCCAGAAGATCACCGGTTTCTGGTGTGAATTCCGATAGGGCGAGAGCGCCGTCATGAATATGCCGCCGCTCTAATAGCTCATTATTCAGTAGTTCACTTGCGACCTGCTGAAAGATGGTGTCAAATTTATCAAAGTCCGCTTTGCGAATTGTGAGGCCAGCGGCCATCGCGTGACCACCAAATTTCAAGATCAGCCCTGGTTCACGCTTTGAAACTAAATCCAAGGCATCGCGCAAATGAAATCCTGTTAAAGATCTGCCTGAACCTCTTAGCTCTTCGCCAGTAGCGCCCTCAGCGGGTGCAAAAACAATGGCTGGACGATTAAATCGTTCCTTCAAGCGTGAGGCAACAATTCCTACAACGCCTTGATGCCACTCTGGATTCCATAAGCAAATACTAGTGCGCTCAGCCATAGTGCCTAACAATTGATCTTCGGCAAGATGGGCTAATGCCGCCTCTTGCATTCCGGTTTCAATCACTCTGCGCTCGCGGTTGATGCGATCGAGCTCATGAGCAAGTTCTAAAGATTGCTCTGCGCTATCACTGAGGAGTAAGCGGATGCCTAAGGTCATATCCGCAAGTCGGCCAGCAGCATTGAGCCGTGGCCCAATTGCAAAGCCTAGGTCAAAAGTATTTGCCGTACGTGGATCACGCCCAGCAGCCTGAAATAGCGCGCCAATACCAGCTTGAGATATGCCAGCACGAATACGTTTGAGGCCATTGGAAACCAGAATGCGGTTATTGCGATCGAGTTGAGCCACGTCAGCAACCGTACCTAAGGCAACTAAATCTAAAAGATGTTCAATTTTTGGTTGAGTCTCATTTGTAAATTTGCCGCGATTACGCAGTTCAGCACGAAGTGCAACGAGGAGATAAAACATGACTCCTACACCAGCTAGCGCTTTACTAGGAAAGCTGCATCCAGGTTGGTTGGGGTTCACAATCGCAATTGCTTGAGGTAAGCGATCCCCTGGTAGGTGGTGGTCAGTCACTATGACCTCCATGCCGAGTTCGCGGGCACGATCTACGCCTGCTTCGCTAGCAATGCCGTTATCAACGGTAATGAGATATTGGGGTTTTGGATGTTGTTGTGCGGCTAAGTCCACAACCTCCGGTGTTAAGCCGTAGCCCATAGTGAAACGATTGGGCACTAAAAACTGGATCAATGTTTCTGGGCCACCAAGCATCTTTAAGCCACGAACGGCCACTGCACAGGCAGTGGCGCCATCGCAGTCGTAGTCAGCGACGACTAGCATGGCTTGTTTTTTCTCAAGAATGTCAGCTAGCAAGCTCGCGGTGCTTAAGCAGTTCTTAAGCTCTGTGGGTGATAAGAGTTTTTTTAGGTCGAGTGATAACTCATCCGGGGATTGAACTCCGCGTGCTGCGAAGAGCCTCGCTAGCAGTGGATGCAAGCCGCTTTGCTCTAGCCAGGTGCTGGTTCTTTCAGAAACGGGGCGCTGAGAAAATTGACTCATGGCTTGGTAAGCTCTTTCCAATTGAGCTCCTCAGCTTTGCGCCAAAATGCCCAAGACTTCTTCTGTAGTTGTTTAGTTGTTAAGGTGCGCTCACGAGTTTTCCCCCTAGGAAAATCGATGATTGTCACTTCATCTAAATTCTTACTTAATAAGGCTTGTTTAAGAACTGGCCAAATCGATTCAGGCTGATTGAACCAGCCAAAGCCATTGATTAAATGAGAGTCACCGGAAGCGGGCAGTACTTTCTGATGCGAAATATTTAGTAGTTTCGAGAGTCCAGTCAGTAGCGGGTGTTCCCCATAGATATTTTTTGCTTGTTTGAGAGCATCCGGGACATTGACATCATTGAGCTTCCCAATGCCACTAATCCAAAGGGAGTTGATCATCGGAGCGCCTCGTTGTTCGCGAATCTCATTGACTGGGTCAATATGCCAAAGCATCTGAATTTCATTTTGGAGTTTTCGCCAAGCTCTTGCTACGCCATCTTCATGGGTATCGCGCGGCATCCACCAATCAATATTGCGACCATGAGCCTGGTCTATGCTATGACTTGCTAGGCTTGCAAATGGGCCTGCAGCAATAAACCAATAGTAGGCATTCTGAAATAACACTGGACCCTGAAAATCTTCCTCGATGAAGGGGAGTGCGGCTTTCAGTAATCTTCCTGATTCTGCATCACTAAGATCGACTTGGTTTTGACTCATTAAGACCAAGTGATCACGGGTAGCATGAAGGTGGACCGGTTGTAGGCAGGCAATCATTTCAGCTGGGTTGACCCTCAGGCTCGCTTGTCCCACCAGCAGGACTGGTGCAGTCGGCACCTTTTCTCCGAGCAGAAAGCGCTCATGGGGTAGGCCATTCTGAGGGGTGCTTCTAATGGGGCGGTCAACTTCATGCTCCAGTGAATCGTCCCCGGAGAGCATGAGGGTAAAACGCTTAGCGTGAGTCATATTTGGTGTCATTTCCCCAATTTTAGGTGGCAATTCCTTATTTCGCCCAATATTCCTTCGGATGCTCGCCGGATTCACTAAACTGTTGCAATGTTAAGACTTCCTATTGAACTAGACATTGGCCTGCGCTACACCCGATCTAAGCGTCGCAAGACAGTAGGTAAGCGGGATGGTTTTCTATCTTTCATCTCAGGTATTTCCACTGCGGGCATTGCTCTTGGTGTTGCCGCTCTTATTGTGGTGCTTTCTGTTATGAATGGCTTTCAAAAAGAGGTCCGTGATCGGATGCTCTCCGTTTTATCCCATGTAGAAATTACCGCTCCTGATGGACTCGTTGATTGGGAGCCGCTGGCTCTCAAAGTTGCGGCGCAGCCCCACGTTGTTGGTGTGGCACCAATGGTGAGCTCTCAAGGCCTACTAAGCCGAGAGAACGTCATGCGTGGCGTTGCTATTCGTGGAGTTTTACCTGAGCAGGAAGGAAGGGTATCAGACCTTCCTAAGCAGTTTATTGCCGGCAGTATTGACGATCTTAAACCCGGGGGCTTTGGGGTTGCTCTTGGTACACAGCTTGCATCGATGGTTGGCGCACGAGTGGGGGATCGCATTAATATGATCGTGCCAGAAAGTGACCTCACACCAGCAGGTGTAATGCCCAGAATGCGTACGCTACAAGTGGTAGGTATTGTCGATAGCGGTCACTATGAATACGACAGTTCTTTAGCAATCATGCATTGGAAAGATGCTGCTGCATTGCTACGCTTACATGAACCATCTGGCTTGCGTGTGAAGGTGGATGATATGCAGCGCGCCCCTGAGGTAGCCGCTGAACTAGCTCAGGCAATACCAGAAGCTCTGTGGGTAACTGACTGGTCAAGATCGAACCGAAATTGGTTTGCTGCAGTTCAAACCGAAAAGAAGATGATGTTTATCATCTTGACATTAATTATTGCGGTTGCTGCATTTAACCTGGTTTCCACCTTGGTGATGACTGTGAATGAAAAGCAAGCGGATATAGCTATTTTGAGAACTATGGGCGCAAGCCCAGGATTGATTCAGAGAATTTTCTTAGTGCAGGGTCTAGCGATCGGATTGCTGGGTTCTTTGGCTGGCGTTGGACTCGGCCTAATTATTGCTCTCAATATTGATGTGATTGTTCCGGCTATTGAAGCGATTTTTCGTGTACGTTTCTTGCCGCGCGATGTTTACTTCATTAGTGAGCTGCCATCGGATGTCAGGCTGTCAGATGTATTGACGGTTGGCTTCATGGCATTTGGTCTATCAGTTTTAGCAACCTTGTATCCAAGTCGTCGTGCCGCCAAAGTACAACCTGCGGAGGCCTTGCGTTATGAGTGATATGAAAGCAAATAATCTGAATACCTTAGTGCTCAGTGCCAGAGATTTGGCTAAAACTTACGGCCAGGGCCCATCAGCAGTGGAAGTCCTTAAGGGCGTCAACCTAGATGTTGCACCATCCGAGAAAGTCGCCATCGTCGGTTCATCTGGTTCAGGTAAGAGTACTTTGTTGCACCTTTTGGGTGGTTTGGATACTCCAAGTACCGGCTCAGTAGTTTTGGCTGGGTCTAATCTGAATAACTTACCAGTGGCAAAGTTAGATCAATTGCGCAATCATAGTCTCGGCTTTATTTATCAATTTCACCACCTCTTAGATGAATTCAGCGCCCAAGAGAATGTGGCATTGCCATTACGCATTCGTGGGCTAAGTAATGAAGAGTCAATGGATAGGGCTAGTAAGATTTTGAGGTCAGTTGGTCTCTCTGCAAGAGAGCTTCATACTCCCGGAGAGTTGTCGGGCGGGGAGCGTCAACGTGTAGCGGTTGCTCGCGCTCTGGTTGGTAATCCAGCTTGCGTTTTAGCAGATGAACCCACAGGTAATCTTGATACCGAGACAGCTGATAGTGTGTTTGATTTAATGTTAGATGTAGCTCGCGAACAAGGTACAGCCTTTGTGATCGTGACCCATGACCCGATTCGCGCCAAACGTTGTGATCGTATTTTGCATTTAGAGCGTGGAGTATTAAAAAACTTTGTCGCATGAGTGATCTAGGGTGGGTCGACACCCACTGCCATCTTGATGCGCCAGAGTTAGCGGGGAATCTTTCTCGGGTGATAGAGGCAGCTACCCAGAAAGGTGTGAAAGCCATTCTGCTGCCAACCGTTAAAGCATCCGATTGTGCTCATGTTAGAGCACTTGCTTCCCATTATGCTGAGCAGATTCCAGGCTTGGTTTACACGCTTGGCATTCACCCGCTTTATATCAACCAGGCTCAAGAGTCTGATATCGCCATTTTGAAACAGCAGTTAGAGCAATCTTTACCCGATCCTCGTTTTGTCGGTATTGGTGAAATTGGCTTGGATTACTTTGTTGAGGGCTTAGATCCGCATCGACAAGAATGGTTCTTCCATGCGCAGCTTGATCTGGCTGAGGAATATCAATTGCCTGTAGTCTTACATGTGCGTCGTTCGCAAGATGCAATCCTAAAAGCACTTCGCCGTAAAAATATTTCCGGTGGAATTGCCCATGCATTTAATGGGAGTTTTCAGCAGGCCGAGCAATTTATTGGGCTTGGATTTAAATTGGGTTTTGGCGGCGCTGCAACCTACGAGCGTGCTTTGCAGATTCGTCGACTGTTAAAAGAATTACCGCTCAATAGCATTGTGACGGAAACAGATGCACCTGATATTCCTCCTGCTTGGCTGAGGGAGGAGGGTTTTGCTTTTAACGAACCCGCATTTTTACCTCGGATTGCCAATGAGCTGGCAGACATTCGTGGAATGGGTGGTAATGAGTTTGCTGCTGCTGTATGGCGCAATGCGATGCAAGCAATACCTCGTTGGTCACTACTGATGACTGATAATCAAGCCTAAGCCCAGCCAACATAAAAATAGAAGCTAGACTAATAATGAATTCTTTAAAGTTACCGGCCATTGCCTTATTTGCATGCTGTATTTACTCAAGCCAAATCAGTGTCTTGGCTCAACCTTTAACATATTCGCCTTACAGCAAGGAGCAGTTGCGGGAATTTAACGCTCAGCCGATTGCGTCTGCAATTTCTGTGGGTGAAATTGATGGGCAAAGGAAGGGGTCGCAAGATTTCAATAATGCAAAGTTGTACCGGCAGCCTTTAGGTGAAGAGGAGGCGGAAGCGCTTGAGACACAGTCGGCTGACCCATACATGCCAACAAAGCCAGTAATGACCTTTTAGCCTAGCATGCCAGAGCGCGCTATATTGCTGAGCTAAAAAGTAAAAAACCCTCTAACTCAATGAATTAGAGGGTTTAAATACTGGTTGCGGGGGCAGGATTTGAACCTACGACCTTCGGGTTATGAGCCCGACGAGCTGCCAGACTGCTCCACCCCGCGTCTGAAGCTGAAATTCTACCATTTTTAAGGCTTCCCTGTCGAGGTTTACCTTCAAATAGTGCATAAACAAAGGGTTTTTGATGGGCAAATCGCTCCCTCAGCCAGCCTGCATAAGGAGTAATATATTGCCACGCAACAATCACTAGAGGTCATGAGATGTCACTGAGTAACCAAGAGTTTTCTGAATCTTCGCTTTTAAGGCCGGTTGAGATTACTCGCGAGAGTCATGTGCACAAAAAAGGCGCTTCCCTAACGCTGATGTTTGCTGCCATCGGAGTGGTCTTTGGTGATATTGGAACCAGCCCCCTATACGCATTGAAAGAGTGCTTTAGTCCTGATCATGGAATTCCTTTTTCTCCTGACGCAGTTTATGGTGTGATCTCAATGGTCTTTTGGGCTTTCGCCATTGTTGTATCGCTTAAGTATGTTTTGTTCGTGATGCGTGCCAATAACCACGGTGAAGGCGGGATCTTGGCGCTCATGGCCTTAGCCCTACGCACCGCTCCGTCTGGTTCAAAGCGATCATTATTGATCATCATGGCAGGTATTTTTGGTGCCTGCATGTTTTATGGCGATGCGATTATTACTCCAGCCATTTCAGTGTTATCTGCTGTAGAGGGCATGGAAGTTATTTCCAATGACTTTACGCGTTACGTTATACCGGTAACTATTTTTATTTTGGTGCTACTGTTTTTTATTCAAAAAACAGGCACCGACGTTGTGGGAAAACTATTTGGCCCGGTAATGCTAGTTTGGTTTGGTGTGATTGGCCTGATGGGTTTGCATCAAGTTACCTTAAATCCTGAGATATTTTGGGCCGTCAATCCGATGTACGCGATTCATTTTATGGATCAGCATGCGCTTCAGGGCTTTATCGTTCTTGGCGCTGTGTTTTTAGTATTAACGGGTGCTGAAGCTCTCTACGCTGATATGGGGCACTTCGGTGCCAAGCCAATCCGAATGGGCTGGTTCTTCATTGTGATGCCTTGCTTGATCCTGAATTATTTTGGTCAGGGTGCCATGTTCCTGAGTAATCCTGAAACCATTGCTAATCCATTCTTTATGATGGTGCCGGAAGGTTTTGTATTTCCTTTGGTGATCCTGGCTACTTTTGCTACGGTGATTGCATCTCAGGCGGTGATCTCAGGCGCTTTCTCAATGACCAGTCAGGCCATTCTTCTAGGGTTTGTTCCCCGCATGAAGGTGCGCCATACCTCTGACCGCGAGATTGGTCAGATTTACATGCCATTTGTTAACTGGACCTTATTGATTTTGGTAGTTGCTGTAGTGTTGGCATTTAAGAAGTCTGAAAATCTAGCGGCTGCTTACGGTATTGCTGTAACCACTACTATGATCGTTACTACTTTCTTGGCGGCAATTGTGATGCGGGTAGTGTGGCGTTGGAATACCATCTTGGTGAGTTTAGTTATTAGTGCTTTTCTGATTGTGGATCTAGCATTTCTAACGGCGAATCTTTTGAAGATTATGGAGGGAGGCTGGTTTCCTTTGCTTCTTGGGGCCATTTGCTTCTTACTGCTCATGACTTGGTATCAAGGCCGTCAATTATTGCGTCGACGTGCGCTTCAAGAAGGTATTGAGCTCAAGGGTTTTATTGATGTCTTAATGAAGAGCCCTCCGCATCGTGTAGAGGGTACTGCTATTTTCTTGACAGCTCATGTTGACTATTTACCAGTCTCCTTTTTGCATAACTTAAAGCACAACCATGTCCTTCATGAACGAGTATTTTTCTTAAAGGTCAGCATCTGGGATGTGCCCTATGTAAAAGACGAAGAACGTATTACCTTGCGCGATCTTGGGAATAATATTTATGTTGTCCGCGCAGTTTATGGTTTTAATGAAACTCCCGATATGGCCTCGATTCTAGAGTTGATTGAAAAGTCGTCAGGCCTTCAGTTTGACCTCATGAATACCTCATTCTTCTTGTCGCGTGACACCATTGTGTCGACCGAGCTTCCTGGAATGGCTATGTGGCGTGAGCGCATCTTCTGTTGGATGTATCAAAATGCTGGCCGTCAATCGGATTTCTTTAAGATTCCAGCTAACCGCCTGGTTGAGCTAGGCGCGAAAGTAGAGATTTGAGAAACGTTCTTTCCTTCCAGGTGAAAGTATTCATTGGGGTATTTTTACTTGTTTGCGCCTTTAGTAAGGTGGTTCTGGCTACTCCTGTCGAGGAGGTCCAGCTGGAGCAGTTGGATAAAATTGAGGGCGAGCTTGAGCTGCAGCGTGATTGGGCTAAATATCGTTGGGAGAAGGCTTCAGCCGATTGCTACAAAAACTATTGGGTGAATTACTGCTTGGGTAGCGCTAGAGCTTTATATCGTCAAGAGATTGATCCCATTCGCGTTCAGGAGGTTGAACTTCATGAAGCGCAGCGTCAGTTACGTGAAAGTCTTAAGAACCAACGCGATGCTCAGCGTGCCGCTGAGAGAGCCGCTCCTGAAAAGGCTGCTGAGCGCACTGCCAATCAACGTGAGTATGACGAGAAGCAAAAGGATGCGGCCACGCGCGCAGCTGATCGAGAGCAGCGCCGCAAAGATGCGCCTAAGCGGGCTCAAGAAAATAAAGCAGGTACACAGCTCGATTAACTTCGGCTGCAATCAAAATTTACTCTGATTGTGTAAAGCATAGATCAGCGATACAAAAGGACAATACTTTGGCTAAGGTTAAAACGGTTTACATCTGTCAGTCATGTGGTGGTACTTCTGCCAAGTGGCAGGGTCAGTGCCCCTCTTGTCAGGCATGGAATACCTTGGAAGAGGGCTTGCCTGAGGTAAGTTCAAATTCTCGTTTCCAAGGTTTAGCTCAATCACTACCCAGACAAAAACTTTCTGCAATTAGCGCTGAAGATTTACCAAGATTTAGCACTGGCATTGAAGAGTTTGACCGTGTACTTGGCGGCGGCCTAGTGCCTGGTGGAGTGGTTTTGTTAGGTGGTGACCCAGGGATCGGTAAGTCAACTTTGTTATTGCAAGCTTGTGCTGAGATGAGTGCCGCCGGCATGAATGTTCTTTATAGTAGCGGTGAAGAGTCTGCGGCTCAAATCGCATTGCGAGCAAAAAGAATCGCTCTTGATGCCCCTCAGTTGGAAGTTCTGGCCGAGATTCAGTTAGAAAAATTGCTATCCATCATGGATACAGTTAAGCCCCAAGTTTTGGTAGTTGACTCTATTCAGACGCTGTATTCAGAGGTGCTGAGTTCTGCTCCTGGTTCAGTTGCGCAGGTAAGAGAGTGTGCTGCGCAATTAACGAGAGCAGCAAAATCTAGTGGAACTTGTGTCTTCATGGTTGGTCACGTTACTAAAGATGGTCACCTGGCTGGGCCGCGAGTGCTTGAGCATATTGTTGATACCGTCCTCTACTTTGAGGGTGATACCCACTCTTCATTCCGTTTGGTACGCTCTATTAAGAATCGTTTTGGCGCAGTCAATGAGCTTGGCGTATTTGCTATGACGGAAAAAGGCTTACGGGGTGTTGCTAACCCATCGGCTATTTTCTTGTCGCAGCATGCCGAGATGGTGCCTGGTGCTTGCGTTTTGGTCACGCAAGAGGGTAGTCGCCCACTATTAGTAGAGATTCAGGCGCTAGTAGATACGGCGCATATCCCCAATCCTAGAAGATTGGCTGTAGGTTTGGAGCAGGCTCGTCTTGCGATGCTTTTGGCGGTACTGCATCGTCATGCTGGAGTGGCTTGCTTTGATCAGGATGTCTTTTTAAACGCAGTCGGCGGAGTCAAGATTTCTGAGCCGGCAGCTGACTTGGCCGTACTCTTAGCAATTCAATCATCTATTCGCAATCGTGCTTTGCCAAAAGAATTAATTGTGTTTGGTGAAGTGGGTTTGGCTGGAGAGATTCGCCCATGCCCACGGGGTCAAGAGCGAC
The DNA here is from genome assembly GCA_903858445.1 of uncultured beta proteobacterium. Classification (GTDB taxonomy): domain Bacteria; phylum Pseudomonadota; class Gammaproteobacteria; order Burkholderiales; family Burkholderiaceae; genus Polynucleobacter. The sequence continues at coordinate 10,166 of CAIOIX010000060.1, read as the reverse complement.
TTAAGGAGGCTGCAAAGCTTGGCTTTACGATCGCCATCATTCCAAAAGCCAATATGCCTAAGACGAAAATTCCTGGTTTGCGGACAATTCCCGTTGAAAGGATTGATCAGGCTATTGCAGCGGCTGCTGAATTGAGTTAATTCAGTGGGTTTGGTTTAGTACTTAGCGGAGATCTTCCGCTTGTATCAACAGTACCTGCTCATCCCCGGCAGATACTTCCATCCAGATGGCCGGGATTTGAGGAAATGCTTTTTTGAAGTACTCATACTCATTACCAATTTCAATCAAGATGGCACCTCTGTCTGTCAGGTAGTCTGGCGCCGCTGCTATGATCCGTCGAATTAAATCCATGCCATCATCGCCACCAGCCAAAGCAAGGGCCGGTTCTGCATGATATTCGGCAGGTAAAGTACTCATGGAGCTTGAGTTGACGTATGGCGGATTGCAAATAATTAAATCAAAACGATTATCGTCATTGGGTTCTTCCAGGGCATCCCACAGATCGCCATTCAGTAATTCCACCTGAGAGCTTAAGCCGTGGCGATCGAGATTACGTGATGCTACTGAAAGCGCAGGAAGGCTAATGTCACAGGCTGTTACATGAATATCTGGACAGGCTAGCGCCAATAGAACAGCCAAGGAACCATTACCAGTACATAAATCCAATGCATTGCCGTCAGCCGGCAACCAAGGCTCTAGTGAGCCATCCGTAATGAGCTCTGCAATCCAAGAGCGGGGCACGATACTTTGTTCGTTACAGAAAAAAGGCACTCCCATTAACCAAGCTTCGCCCAAGATGTAAGCTAAAGGCTTGCGGCTTTCAATCCGGATCTGGGCTACTTCAAGCGCTTTTTGGTTTTGCTCTGGAGTAATAACTTGATCTAGTTGATCGAGTGCGTCTGTTGGACTGAGATTAAGTTGCTTGCTGGCAATCCACAACGCTTCGCTTTGAGCATCAATTGCGCCGTGACCATAATGTAAGTCTGCTGCCTCAAGGTTTTTTGCAAGGTGCTGGATGCACTGATTTAAGGTGATTGCTTGAGAAGGCTCAGGATCCATGATGACTTAATTTAGATTTTCTGGTTAAGCAATAAGTTGCTCAAGGGTCTTGCGGTAAATGTTCTTTAGAGGCACCACGTCATCAATGATGACGCACTCATTAATCTTATGGCTGGTGGCATTCAGTGGTCCAAACTCCACCACCTCATTACAAATCTTGGCAATGAAGCGCCCATCACTAGTGCCGCCAGTGGTGGAGAGTTCAGTGTCGATTTGAGTTTCCGCTTTGATGGCATTTCGTAAGGCCTTGGCTAGATCGCCATTGCCGGTGATAAAGGGGCTACCACCCAAAACCCAATCGATTTCAAAATCAAGCATGTGCGATTTAAGAATATGTTCCAAGCGCTCGCGCAACTGTTCTGGTTTGCTCTCAGTAGAGAAGCGGAAATTAAAGTCCACCACCAGCTCATTGGGGATGACATTGTTCGCACCTGTACCAGCATGAACATTGGAAATCTGGAAGCTGGTTGGTTGGAAGAATTCATTACCCTTATCCCACTCTGTTTCTATCAACTCTTTAATAGCGGGGGTGGCGAGATGAATCGGATTTTTGCCAAGGTGGGGGTAGGCGATGTGTGCCTGAATACCTTTAACTCTCAGCTTGCCAGAAAGCGAACCGCGACGACCATTTTTGATCATGTCACCGATATTGTTTACTGAAGTGGGCTCCCCGATGACGCAATAGTCTAGGCGTTGACCGTGCTTTTGTAAGCGCTCGCACATGATGACAGTGCCATCATTGGCGGGACCTTCTTCATCGCTGGTAATTAGGAAGGCAATCGAACCTGTGTGATTTGGATGCGTTACAACAAACTCTTCAGTTGCCACAACGAAACCAGCCAGCGAGGTTTTCATGTCAGCCGCACCGCGACCGTACAACAAGCCATCACGAATGGTGGGTGTAAATGGATCACTGTCCCATTTTTCAAGTGGGCCAGTGGGCACAACATCCGTATGTCCAGCAAACATCAATACCTTGCCTTGATCGCCGGCAGTACCTTTCTTGATTGCCCAAAGGTTGGTGACCTGAAAATTCTCGGGGCCACTAACAATGCTCTCAGTATGAAAGCCCATTACTTGAAGGCGTTTGGCAATCAGATCTTGGCAACCGCCATCAGCTGGCGTGACTGAACGGCAGGCGATAAGAGCTTCTGTTAGCTCAAGAGTGGCACTCATATTGTTATCTTTGACTCGCTTTAATCGCGCAACAATTCATTAATGGCGGTCTTTGCTCTTGTTTGAGCATCTACCTTTTTCACAATGATGGCCGCATAAAGACTGTACTTGCCGCAAGCAGAGGGGAGTGAGCCTGGAACGACTACAGAGCCTGCAGGAACACGGCCGTAATAGACTTGGCCAGTTTCACGGTCATAGATCTTGGTGCTTTGGCCGATATATACGCCCATGGAGAGCACTGCATTTTCTTCAATGATCACGCCCTCAACCACTTCGGAACGGGCACCAATGAAGCAGTTATCTTCAATAATCACTGGACCGGCTTGAATTGGCTCTAAAACCCCGCCGATACCAACGCCACCAGAAAGATGAACATTTTTACCAATTTGGGCACAAGAACCTACAGTTGCCCAAGTATCAACCATGGTGCCTTCACCTACATAAGCCCCAATATTGACGTAAGAGGGCATTAAAACCGCGTTTTTACCGATAAATGAGCCGCGCCGTGCCATTGCAGGGGGAACTACGCGAAAACCACCGTTGGCAAAGTCTTCCGCTGTGTAGTTCTCAAACTTGCTGGGAACCTTGTCATAAAACTGGGTATAGCCGCCAGCCCCCATTGGTTTGTTATCTTCTAGGCGGAAAGAGAGTAGTACAGCCTTCTTAACCCATTGATTTACTTCCCACTGGCCAACGCTACGGCGCTCGGCAACCCGGATAGTCCCTGAATTCAGGCCCTCTAGGACGGCGCTAACGGCATTGCGGATCTCAGCGGGAGCGGCCTCGGGAGAGAGGTTTGCGCGGTTTTCCCAGGCTTGTTCGATGATGCTTTGTGGTGATTGGCTCATGCTTTTTAGTTAACTATCAGATTGTGAAGGGGTTTTGACCCTGAAGGTAGATTTATCATTATATCGGTGGGGCAAAAACCCGTGTGAGGAGCCCCAAGCTTGCTATCATCTTCCCACTTTAGTGTGAATTATTGACACCCCTATTTGAACCCTTTTTTACCCTGCAAAGTACGCCGTGCAACTGAAATCTATCAAACTTTCCGGCTTTAAGTCTTTCGTCGATCCAACCCACTTTGAAATGCCAGGTCAATTGATCGGCGTTGTGGGTCCCAATGGCTGCGGAAAGTCGAACATTATTGATGCCGTCCGTTGGGTTTTGGGTGAGTCCCGCGCCAGTGAATTACGCGGAGAATCGATGCAAGACGTTATTTTTAATGGCTCTGGTTTGCGCAAGCCATCTGGTCGCGCCAGTGTTGAACTGATTTTTGATAATGCTGACGGTCGCGCACAAGGTCAGTGGAGTGCATTTACAGAGTTAGCGGTGAAACGGGTTTTAACGCGTGATGGCAACTCTAGTTATTACGTAAATAATCAAGTTGTACGCCGTAAAGATATTCAAGATATTTTCTTGGGTACTGGTATGGGCCCAAGAGGTTATGCCATTATTGGTCAAGGTACCATCAATCGTATCTTGGAAGCCAAACCAGAAGAGCTTCGCGTTTTCCTGGAAGAGGCTGCCGGTGTTTCCAAATACAAAGAGCGTCGCAAGGAAACTGCCTCACGTCTTGAAGATACCAAGGAAAACTTGGTCCGCGTTGAAGATATTGTTCGCGAACTTGATCAGCAACTCACGCGTCTTGAGAAGCAGGCCACTGTTGCAGAGCGACATGCAGCGCTTTCTACTGAGATGAAGTCTCAGCAACAGCTCCTTTGGTTTGTCCGTCAAACCGAGGCTGGTAAAGAGCAAGAGCGCCATGCGAACGGTATTCGTGATACTCAGGTTAGCCTAGAAGAGCAGACTGCTAAATTACGTCATGCTGAAACCGAGCTAGAGACGATGCGGACTCAACAGTACGCATTACAAGATCGAGTTTCGGAAGCGCAAGGTGAGTTGTATCAAACAAACTCCGATGTAAGTCAGGTCGAGTCACAAATTCGTTATGTGCAAGAAGCGCGTCAACGTTTGCAACAACAAACCCAGGATTTACAGGCTCAACTGCAGCGTTGGACTGTGCAAGAAACCGATGCTGCACAAGCGCAACGCTCAGCAGAGTACGAATTAAGTCTGGCTTCTGAAAAAGAGCAAACATTACTGGCTGATCTCAATGGCATTCAGGATCAAATGCCAGGTCATGAAGAAACTTATCAAGTGAGCGCTAGAACACTAAATGAAGCTCGCGATAGTTTGGCTACTATCGAGCAACGTTTGGCCAGCCTAGGTGAGCGCACTAGAGCAATCATTGCTCAATTGGAGGAATTAAAAGGGCGCGAAGCTCGACTTAATGGTGAGTTGGCGGGAATGCGCAAGCCAGATGCCGAGGCTTTGCAAATGGCTTTGGATCGTCATTCCATGGCTCAGCGCAAAGTAGAGGAATCTAGACAACGTGCTGGTGAAGCTCAACAGCGCGTACCTGCTGCAGATGAGGCGCGTAATACGGCTCAACAGCAGATTCAGGCTGCGAATCAGGATTTAGCCCAGACAGAGGCCAAGTTAACAGCATTAACTGCGCTTCAGGCTAGCGTTCAGGCGCAAGGCAAAATTGGTCCTTGGCTCGAAAGCAAGGGTCTTAAGGAGAGTAAGCGTCTCTGGCAAGAATTAAAAGTGGAGAGCGGCTGGGAAGCCGCCTTGGAATCTGTTTTGCGCGAACGTCTTGCTGCAGTGACTGCGAAGACTGTTCAAGAAACTTTGGCTTTGGCCAATGATGCGCCCCCAAGCCGTTTAGCGATTTTATTGACTGAGGATATTTCTCCTGCGCACACCACTGTGCCAGCAGACTTTATCCCGCTCTTAACTAGGGTGCAGAGTGCAGGTGCACCCAGAGTTACCTCTGTTTTACAAGAGTGGCTCGATAATATTTACATCGCTGATAGCCTTGAGGATGCATTGCATCGTCGTGAAAAATTACCTGCAGGTGGCGCGCTAGTTACTCAGCAAGGTCATTTAGTCAGTCGCGTGGGTGTGCAGTTATATGCTGCCGACTCTGAGCAGGCCGGAATGTTGGCACGCGCTCAAGAGATGGAAGGTCTCGAGAAGCAATTGCGTGCCCAGCGTTTAATTCAGAGTGAGCTGCAAGGCGAACTGGATCAATGTATTGCGAATTATCAGTCGGCTCATCAGACTGCAGAGCAGACTCGTATCAATGCAGAGCATGCCGTGCAAGAGGCTCATGGTTTTGAGGTTGAGAGAATGCAATTAACGCAGGCTGAAGAACAATATAGCCAAAGAGCCGCACAGATTCAAGGTGAATTGGGTGAGTTGAGTGAGCAAATGGAGCAGTTGGCCATTACTCATGAGCAGGTTTCATCCGAACTCCTTCAATCTGAGGAATCAAAGCAAGGGTTGCAAGAAGGTTTGGCGTTCGCCCAGGAAAAACTTGAACTTGCCACACAGGGGCGTGATCGTTTACGCGAGTCCCTCCGTGTCGCTGAAATGTCGGCGCAAGAGGCGGCCTTTACAACTCGCTCCTTGCAGCAACGCATTGCCGATTTACAGCGCGATCAAAGCACTGCGCGCATTCAAATCATGGAGATTCAAGATAAATATGCTCTGGCTGAGCAAGAGCTTGAAGCCTTAAGTGATGAAGAAGCGCAAGATAAGTTACAGAGCCTATTGCTCGCTCGTAGTGCGCGTGAAGCCTCATTAGCAAATGCACGTACAGAGCAAGATGCTTTACTGCATCAGTTGCGCGAGGCTGATGAGGTACGCATGCAAATCGAACGCAGTTTGCAGCCTATGCGAGATAAAGTGGTCGATCTCCAGTTACGCGAACAAGCTGCTCGTTTAAATTATGAGCAGTTTGCAACCTTACTTTCTGATGCCGAAGCTGATTTAACCGCGCTTGAAACTAGCTTCAGTCCGGACTTGAAGGTTGGCGCATTGCAAACGGAGGTCAATCGTCTGAGTTCAGAGATTCAAGGGCTTGGCCCGGTTAATATGGCCGCCTTGGATGAATTGGCCAGCTCCCTTGAGCGCAAGCAATTCTTAGATGCTCAATCTGCTGATTTGAATGAAGCGATGCAAACTTTAACGGATGCGATTGCAAAGATTGATGCCGAGACACGTGACTTGTTGCAGGGCACTTTTGACCAAGTCAATCTCCATTTTGGAAAACTCTTTCCAGAACTATTCGGCGGAGGTCATGCCGAGTTGGTGATGACAGGAGAAGAGATCTTGGATGCCGGTGTTCAGGTGATGGCGCAGCCTCCAGGCAAGAAAAATAGCTCTATTTACTTACTCTCTGGTGGCGAGAAAGCATTAACTGCGATTGCCTTGGTGTTCTCCCTATTCCTCTTGAATCCAGCGCCGTTCTGTTTATTGGACGAGGTTGATGCGCCGCTAGACGATGCAAATACCTTGCGCTATGCGCAGATGGTTGCCAAAATGTCAGATAAGACTCAGTTTGTCTTTATCTCACATAATAAAATCACTATGGAAATAGCTCATCAGTTAATCGGTGTCACCATGCAAGAGCAGGGCGTTTCCCGAATTGTTGCAGTTGATATCTCTTCTGCTGTATCAATGGTGGAGGCTGTTTAAGTGTCATTAGGGCAAATCATGACAATTCTCGATTTGTCTGAGTTGCAACTTGCGCTCGCTGCTATTGGCCTGTTGATTTTGATAGTGGTTGCCATTCTGAATTTCAAATTTGCGCGAGCACGACACAAGGCAAGAGAAGAGCGTAGTGTTGCTCGCGAGCCTAGCTTTGGTGGCTTTGCTGATTCTGATCCCGTTCTCAATGAATCTAGTTTTAATGATAGTCATGCGCTATCAATTGCCCTAGCTCAAAAGCATGTCATTGATCCTCGAATTGACTGCGTCATTACTCTGCGTTTTGATGAACCAATCAATGGCGCTGAGATTCTCAATGAAATGAATACATGGCCTAATCTAGATGGTCAAGCTTCCGCAAGATCGATGTGTGAGGGTCTCAATGCTGATGTTGATGCTGCTGAGGACTGGGAAGAGCTGCATCCAGGTGCATCATATTCCGAGCTTCAACTAGCCATTCAACTGGCAAGTCGTCGTGGACCTATTGGTGTTTTGGAGTTATCTGATTTTTGCTCTCGGGCACAGGCGCTAGCTGATACTCTTGGCTCTCAAATTGACATGCCCAGCGTCAATACTATGCTTGAAGGCGCAAAAGAGTTGGACATTATGGCCGCAGAGAGCGATATCCAATTAAGCATCAATGTACTTTTTGATGAGAAGATCTCTTGGTCAGCATTGCAAGCACTCATGCTGCACAGAGGGTTTAAGCTTGCTCCTAATGGCAGACGGTTTGAGTTTCTTGGTGGCGAGCAATTACTTTTCAACAGCGCTGATATGGAGCCTAGCAGCCCAGTGACTCAACTCACTTTGCTCTTGGAGGTTCCTTTGGTTGATCGCGAGCAACGTCCATTTGAGAGGATGCTAGGCGAAGGTGTTGAGATAGCGCAATCATCACATGGACGCCTAGTGGATGACAATGGGATTAATCTGACTGGGGCTGCTGTGATTAGTATTCAACATCACTTGGATACTTTGTACGCCAACCTAGAGAAGGGTGGCGTTCCCGCTGGCTCTTCTACTGCCAGTAGATTATTTAGTTAAGGAAGTAATTTGCCGTCTTCTAGTCCGACAAATTTAGCGGATCGCTACGCTTTCTTGCAACAAGAGCTTGCTCGTTTGGAGCATGCCTACTATGTTCTTGATGCCCCATTGTTGCCAGATGTTGAGTATGACCGTCTCTATCGAGAAATGCTGGAGATCGAAATGGCTCATCCTGAGTGGATTACTTCTGAATCGCTTTCACAGCGCGTAGGCGGTAGGGCTCTTAAGGAATTTGATTCTGTTCAACATGTTGTGCCTATGTTATCCCTCAACAATGCCTTTGAGGATGCCGACCTAATTGCCTTTGATCGCCGTTGCAGGGAAGGTTTACAGGTTGATCAGGTGGATTATGCTGGCGAGTTGAAATTTGATGGTTTAGCCATTTCCCTGCGATATGAAAATGGCGTGTTAATGCGTGCTGCTACCCGCGGTGATGGCGCCTCTGGAGAGGACGTCACCGCTAACATTAAAACAGTAAGGGCAATCCCTCTTAAGCTGCTGGGAAAAAATATACCTGAGGTATTGGAGGTGCGTGGTGAAGTCTTTATGTACCTCAAAGACTTTGAGAAAATGAATCAGCAAGCTGCAACTCTTGGCGAAAAAGAGTTTGCCAATCCCCGTAATGCTGCGGCAGGCAGTCTGCGTCAATTAGATTCGAAGGTTACCGCTAAGCGACCGCTATCTTTCTTCGCCTACGGTTTGGGGGCTTTGGCGCCGCAATCATGGTTACCAGCCACCCATGAGAAATTACTGAATACTTATGTTGAACTTGGCTTGCCAGTTTGTTCTGAGCGGCGCGTTCTAAAGTCGGTTGAAGAGATTCTGGCGTTTTATAACGAGATTGGCGCTAAACGGGATTCACTGCCTTATGACATTGATGGCGTTGTTTACAAAGTCAATTCGTTCGTCGAGCAAGCTAAGTTAGGTTTTGTTTCTAGAGCCCCGCGTTTTGCTCTAGCGCATAAATACCCAGCGCAAGAGGCTTTAACGACTGTATTAGGCATCGATGTGCAGGTAGGTCGTACGGGTGCGATTACCCCAGTTGCGAGACTTTCGCCGGTCGAGGTTGGTGGCGTTACTGTGACCAATGCCACTTTGCACAATGAAGATGAAGTGAAGCGCAAGGATGTTCGGATTGGCGATACAGTGACTGTTCGTAGGGCAGGGGATGTAATCCCCGAGGTTGTCTCTGTGGTGAAAGAGCGTCGACCTAGCGACGCTAAAGAATTTGTGATGCCAACGCATTGCCCAGTCTGTGATTCACATATCGAGCGCTTGGCTGGCGAAGCAGTGGCGCGCTGTAGTGGCGGGCTGTTTTGTGGAGCTCAGCGCAAACAGGCCCTCATTCATTTTGCTCATAGAAGGGCATTGGACATAGAGGGTTTGGGTGAAAAGATTGTTGATCAATTAGTGGATCAAAACTTGGTGAGAACGCCTGCAGACCTGTACCATCTTGGCTTTACGGCTTTAGCTAATCTTGAGCGTATGGGTGATAAGTCTGCCGACAATCTGATTCAAGCCATCAATAAGTCACGCAATACCAGTCTCGCTAGATTCATCTTTGCGCTGGGTATTCGTCATGTGGGTGAGACTACCGCAAAAGACTTGGCCAATCATTACCAAACCATGCATCACTTAATGGCCGCCACCTTAGAAGATCTCTTAACGGTAAAGGACGTTGGTCCAGTGGTGGCAGATTCCATCATTAGCTTTATGGAGGAGGCTCATAACCGCGAAGTGATTGAGCAACTCTTGGCTTCTGGCATGCAGTTAACAGTTGAACCAAAAACTATAAGCGCTGCAGTGGCAGGAAAGACCTTTGTTCTCACGGGAACCTTCCCAATCATGACGCGTGATCAAGCAAAAGATTTACTGGAGAAAGCTGGTGCTAAAGTTGCGGGATCCGTCTCCAAGAAAACCGACTACGTCGTTGCTGGTTCTGATGCTGGTAGCAAGCTCACTAAGGCTGAAGAGCTAGGTATCGCCGTCATCGATGAAGCAGCAATGTTGGAGTTATTGAAGTAGGCCGATTTCTATGCTATTTTCACGCAGTGAGTTAGCCCCTGTTGAATTAGATTATTTATTTTTTTGGCGATATTCATACTTCATCACATGCCCAAGGTAATTGATTCATCCTCACATAAGAGTGCCACAACAGAAATTCGAACCTCAAAAAACTACAGTAGTCGAGCTAACCATTAGGACCACATTACTGCAAGTAATTAGAGTGTGTCGAGAAAAGTGAATGTGATTTTTTTATCAATCAAATACAGAGTAAACGTATTTTGCACGCACTCAAGAACTTAATTCCCAAGAACTTCCAGTAACTCAGT
>CAIOIX010000059.1 GCA_903858445.1 uncultured beta proteobacterium | reverse complement strand
ATAGCAGGTAGCCCTTTCGCATACTGGGTCAGCGAGGGGGTAATTAAGAGTTTTGAAGATAGCAGGAGAGTTTACGATGTGGCTGAGACAAAGTCAGGCATGTCTACAACAGATAACGTCCAATTTTTACGCTATTGGCATGAAGTTTCGTGGAGTCTTATAGGATTTGACTTTGAAAATGCAAAAAAGGCTGCCGAGTCAAATAAGAAATGGTTTCCTTACAGCAAGGGAGGCGGCTATAGAAAATGGTATGGAAATCTGGAGTATGTAGTTAATTGGCAGGATGACGGAAGGGATATTCGTAATTGCATTGCATCCGACCCAGCAAAGCAGGTCGGAGGGCGAATCGTAAATGAAGATTTCTATTTCAAACCAGGCGTTGGTTGGAGTGACCTAACATCTGGTCGATTGTCGGCCAGGGTCCAGGAGAGAGGATTCCTTTTTGACTCAGTAAATCCAATTGCATTCCCTTACGATGAAACAGACTTACTACCTCTCCTGGCGTATTTAAATTGTGATTTTGCCAACGATTTATCATCAATAATTAACCCTTCGCTGCACTTTACCCCTGGAAATGCGCGAGAGTTACCATTTCCGAAAGTTGGTCGGATACCAGAAAAGTTAAGTAATGTATCTAGTCAATGCATTTCAATAGCTCATAGTGATTGGGATTCATTTGAGACTTCATGGGGGTTTAGAACGCTACCAATTTTGAATTCAGCCACTAAAGCTCCAACACTCGATTTGACTTGGAGGAATTGGGAAAGGCGGTGTTCAGAAGCGCTACTCAAGATGCGTTTTTTAGAGACTGAAAATAATCAAATTTTTATCGATGCTTTTCAGCTTCAAGGCGAACTCTCTGCCAATGTCCCCGAATCTCAAATCACCCTAACCCGAGCCGACAGAGAAAAAGATTGCCAGCGCCTAATCTCCTATGCAATCGGCTGCATGATGGGGCGTTACAGCCTTGATGAGTACGGCTTAATTTATGCCTACACAAGCAATATCGGCTTTGATATGAATCTATATACAACCTTTCCCGCGGATGCAGATGGCATCATCCCAATTACTGATGAGTTATGGTTTGTTGAAGACGCTCCAAACCGTATTCGTGAATTCCTGAGCGCCGCCTGGGGTACAAATAATCTCGAAGAAAATATGGGATGGTTGGCTGAAAGTCTTGGTTCCAGGCCTGACGAAACATCAGATGAAACTATTCGCCGTTACATATCAGGTAAATTCTACAAAGATCACATACAAACTTACAAGAAGCGTCCTATTTATTGGTTATTTAGTAGTGGTAAGCAGGGCGCCTTTCAAGCATTGGTCTACCTGCACCGCTATAACGAAGGTACGCTCGCTCGAATGCGCGCTGAATACGTCGTACCGCTTACGGGCAAGATCCAAAGCCGTATTGAGATGCTCGAAAAAGATGTAAATGCATCTAGCAGCACTGCTGCTCGAAATAAGTTGGCTAAGGAAGTTGAGAAGCTCAAAAAGAAACACCTTGAACTTTTGGCATATGACGAGCAACTACGTCACTACGCTGATATGCGCATTACTCTAGATTTAGATGATGGGGT
>CAIOIX010000058.1 GCA_903858445.1 uncultured beta proteobacterium | reverse complement strand
TAGGCTCGATTGGACTCGAACCAACGACCCCCACCATGTCAAGGTGGTGCTCTAACCAGCTGAGCTACGAGCCTAAAAGAAATATTTTACCCTATTGACCTCAGTTGTTTATGCATTGCTACTCTAGCCCTATAAGCCATATGGAATATGGTTTGGTGAAAACCTCTGAGCTCACTACTTTGACAAGTTAACCAACTTACTAGAATAGTTTAAAGGCCTCATCAAACATTGCAAGAATTGAGAAAAAGTTCTCTGGGCCCATTTTGGGACCAAATTGGGACAGATTTGGGCCCATTCAATTTTTTCTTCAATAGACTTATGAACACCACCCCGTTAATTTTGCCTCACTATATATAGACACATAAGTTACCCTACTAATTGATCATCTTAATTCCAAGATAGTTTCCTAAAGCAGTTCTCACAATGTCTGAGCGAGTTGGAATGATTCCCTCAACCTGAGCAATTTCCATTCGCTTTTTATCAATGGCCACTAGCACTTCCTTTTCTAGCCGTACCGCCAATTGTTTATTCCCAGTATTCGTTGTCATTTAACATTACTTTCAATATTTAGTGTCAGACAGGTTGACAAATAACTCAATGTGTCGTATATTAAGACTGTCTTACAGTTTATCAGTAACTCAACCAACGTTAACTCCGGGAATTAAACATGATTACTTACATGCAAGCAGCAGAATTGGCGACTCATATTCCATATAAGGCTCGCTACATCAATGACTACCTAAAAGACAGGGTCTTTATAGAAGGTACTCACTATGTGCGCTTCCCAGGCTCCAGAAGGATTATGTACATCTGGGAAGCCATCCAAACGGACTACCTCAAACAGACCGCCATAGAAATTCCAATGGCTAATGGGGGTGTTTGTCATGGGTAGTATTCGTACACGGAATGAATCAGATGCCCTCTTTTTTGACTTTCGCTATCGAGGAATTAGGTGCAAAGAGCTAACCAAGCTCAAGCCCACCAAGGCAAATGTCTTCAGATTAGAAGCAATCATGAAGAATATTCAAAAAGAGATAGATGAAGAGACCTTCTCCTATCGCAAGTACTTCCCTCATAGCAAACGAGCTCATTTATTTGAAAGTGTGGCGCCTAGTATTGCACCCGCCACTACAGATGAATTAGTTACTGGCGCACGAATTGCCGCAGAAGCCATGAAGCAATCAGGAAAAAAGTTAGCCGCAGTCAATATTGATGGGGTGCCCAGCTTCTCTGAATTTTCTGATCTGTGGTTTGCGGAGAGAAAAATTGACTGGAAACGTTCAACACAGGGCAAAGTAAACAATATCCTGGTCAAACACTTAATGCCTCGCTTTAGGGGAAGACGTGTACACGAGATTAGTAAAGCGGATATCTTATCCTATCGAGGCGCTCTCGCTGGCGTGAACAACAATGGCAAGCAGCTATCAGCGGCGCGGATCAATGGAATTTTAAATATCCTGCGTCAAATACTTACTGAAGCAGCTGATCGATATGAATTTATTACAGGCTTTAGGAGCATTAAGCCATTAAGAGTTCCTAAAACCAAGATTGAGCCTTTTTCCCTTGCGGAAGT
>CAIOIX010000057.1 GCA_903858445.1 uncultured beta proteobacterium | reverse complement strand
GGGCGTCGCCTTACTGACAGAACTTTTCATTACTACATCAATCCAGAACGCGATATTGATGCTGGTGCTTTTGCCGTTCACGGTTTATCACGTGAGTTCCTTTCTGATAAACCGATCTTCGCAAGTATTATTGAGGAGTTAATTGAATTTGTTGATGGTGCAGAGATTGTGATTCATAACGCAGCCTTTGACTTAGGCTTTTTGGATAATGAATTTACCCTCCTCAAGCGACCGCCTTTTAGAGGTCTGGCCGCAAAGATTACCGATACCCTGCTAGACGCACGTCAGATGTTCCCAGGTAAGCGCAACTCTTTAGATGCGCTTTGCGATCGATTTGCCATCAGTAATAAGCATCGAACTTTGCACGGTGCTTTATTGGATGCGCAACTATTGGCCGAAGTCTATCTATCCATGACAAGAGGTCAAGAAGATCTCACGATTGATTTGGTTGACTACACTGTCAGCACAGATTCCATGGGCCAAGCTAAAGCATTGCCAACCAAGCTTAAACTTTTAAAAGCAAGCGCTGAGGAGTTGGCGAGTCATGAAAAGATTTTGACTGAGATTGCTAAAGCCAGCAAGAAAGACCCCGTATGGAGCCTAGAAACCCAAGAAGCTAGTTAGCGCGCTCTTGTAAAAGGCTCTCATACAAGCCTTCCAAGTCCTTAACGTATTGCTTGGTATCGAATAAAGGCGCTTGATAACGATTGCTTTCTAAGCGCTCTTTAAGTTCTTTTAAGCGCTCTGGGTGTTGGGCCAACTCAAGGGCTTTAGCCAAATATTCCCCATCAGTGTGAACTATCAGTTCTGGCAACCCTAGGGCGCTGACTTGACTTGCCGCAACCCTACCTGCAAAGGTATGTCCTATGAGCGTGAGAACCGGAACGCCAGCCCATAGCGCATCTGCTGCGGTTGCATGGGCATTGTAGTTAGGAGTATCTAAAAATAGGTCTGCCAAGCGTAGGCGGCTTAAATGATCGACTCTAGCAGGCACTCGAGTCGCAAAAACTAGCCTGGCAGGATCTACGCCACGCGCCTGCGCCTCTCTTTGAAGATTCTCAATTGCCCTAGCTGAAGCTTTGGAGAGCCACAAGACACTGCCAGGAACTTGCTTAAGTAACTCCATCCAAACAGTGAAAATTTCAGGAGAAATCTTGTAGGAATTATTAAAGCAAGTAAAGATGAAACCAGTTGCTGGCAAACCTTGGCTAGCGCGTGTCGGCAGATCACCAAATTGCTCAGGGGAGATACTAGTATCTACCGGAAAAAAAGAATGGGGCAGATAAGCAATCTTCTCGGTGTAATGAATATGATGCTCGGGTGGGATAGCCACCTCATCTGCAATCAGGCAATCATAAAAATCAGCACCCGAAGTACCGGCATAACCCAAATAGTTAACTTGGATGGGCGCTAGGCGCTTGGCGAAGAGGGAGATGCGACCACCAGCGGTGTGCGTGTTCAGATCAACCGCTATATCCAAACCCTCTTTAACGATCAAATCTTCCGCCTCAGCATCAGTCAAATCAAAAATGTTAAGGCTCTTATCAAAAGTTTGGAGAAGATTTTTTTCAATTAAATCATCGCAGGGCTTATTGAGAAAAATTCCGAAAATCTCAAACTTTGCTCTATTGTGAGTCTTGAGCAAGCTCTCCATCAGGACGCCAACGGGATGCTCACGAAAATCAGCTGAAAAATAGGCAAGCTTGATTTTTCGACCTGAAAAACATCGATCGAATGAAGAAGTTGAGCTCGCATGAAGTACAACTTTGTCGTCAATAAATATTTTTGCGCACTGCTTCTGCATTGCAAGAGAGGATGTCGTTGCAAGCAAATGAAAGGGTATGGAAGTGGTATGGCCTCTCTCAACCCGATCAAAAAGTAAATTGGCATTGGCTTGATCGGCAGACCAATTACAAAAACTCTTCTCCCCACTGAGTAAATGTCCAAGCAAATATGGATGATCAGATTTTAGGGAAAAAGCTTGTCTATTTAAATCTAAAGCCTCTTCGTGACGATTCAGCGCAGTCAATGTATTTGCGCAATTCGAGAGAGCTTCAGCATAATTTGGGTTTAGCCGAAGCGCTTGCTGATGACATGTCAAAGCTTCGTCGAGCTGACCAAGGTAGAAAAAAGAATTACCTCTATTGGTCCATGTTTCAGGATAGTCGGAATTGAAGATTAGGGCCTTGTCGAAACTGGCTATAGCCTCCCGTGGTTGCTGAAGATCTGCCAAAAGATTGCCCCGGTTAGACCAAGCCAAAAAATAATCCGGCTGTATCTCTATCGCCCTTTCATAACAGCTTGAGGCTTTGTCATACTGCTTCATCTTTGCGTATGTCGTGCCCATATCCGTCAAAACTTGCGGATTTTTTGGCATGAGGCGATTCAGCTTTTCAAAGGTCTGAATAGCCTGAGAAAACAAACCTGCGCCATGTTGCGCTTTAGCTAGGTTTGTTAACAATTCAGGATTTTTTGAATCTAGCTGAGACGCTTTAAAAAGTGGCACGACAGCCTCTGCAATTCGACCTTGCATAGCCATCGCCAAACCCTGCACTTGGAGCGCAACCAAATCCTTGGGGTTAATCCGAAGAATAGATTGAGCCATCCGCTCAGCCGGTTCGATGCGCTGATTTTGAAAGTCCAGCAACATCTGCTGGACTAACGGTGCATACGGCTGCGCCATCCTAGACAATAACTAGTCGGAATTAAATGGCTGCAGCAATAGCTTTACCAAGATCATCTGTCTTCGCAGTTCCACCAACATCCGGTGTTAATGGCGCATGTCCAGGGCCGGCAGCAAGAGTTTTTTCAATCGCATTGAAAATTGCCTTGCCAGCCTCTGGATAACCCAAATGATCCAGCATCATCGAACCACTCCAGATTTGACCAATTGGATTGGCAATCATCTTGCCGTAAATGTCTGGAGCTGAACCGTGAACCGGCTCAAACAATGATGGGAATTTACCTTCTGGGTTAATACTGCCCGATGGAGCGACAGCAATCGTGCCAGTGCATGCTGGACCTAAGTCAGAAAGGATATCGCCAAACAAGTTACTTGCCACGACCACATCAAAACGATCTGGGTTCATTACAAAATGCGCAGCCAAAATATCGATATGGTATTTGTCAGTTCTGATATCGGCAAACTTCTTAGACATAGCCTCAACGCGTTCATCCCAATAAGGCATAGTGATCGCGATACCATTAGATTTTGTTGCCGAGGTGACATGCTTCTTCGGGCGACTTTGAGCTAAATCGAAAGCGTATTGCAAAATACGGTCTACGCCTTGGCGAGTAAAAATAGACTCCTGAATCACGAACTCACGATCAGTGTCAGGGAACATTTTTCCACCAACGCTAGAGTACTCACCTTCAGTATTTTCACGCACAACGAAGAAGTCAATATCGCCAGGCTTACGATTTGCTAATGGGCAAGGTATACCAGGCAATAAACGAACTGGACGTAAATTGACATACTGGTCAAAACCACGACGGAACTGAATCAAACTACCCCACAATGAAACATGATCTGGCAAGATGTCTGGCATTCCGACTGCGCCAAAGTAGATAGCATCATATTTCATGAGCGTATCAAACCAATCGTCTGGCATCATTTTGCCGTGTTTTAAGTAGTAGTCGCAGCTTGCAAAATCGAAATGATCAAATTGCATACCGATACCAAACTTAGTACTTGCCGCCTCTAGTGCGCGTACGCCCTCAGGCATGACTTCTTTGCCAATGCCGTCACCAGCAATAACGGCAATTCTTGGGTTTTTAACGATCTTTTGTGCTTTCATTTTGTTTCGGTCTCTTGAAATAAATTGTTCTAATTGATTCGGTGATTTTACTAGTTTTATTTATTAGCTAATCGCACGGCGAATCTCATCAGCCCCACTATTTTTACCCTTTACTGACTCGCTATCATGCTCAGTGGTGTTCTCAATGGTTTCGGGAGCAGCCTCCTCCATCCGAATATTGTCTTTTGGACAAATGGGGGCACCATAACTAGCCCATTTTTTCAGCAAAGTAACCTCATAGCCACACTGGCCACATTTAGCCTTACTGCGACTGGCATTGCTGGGTCTTGGGGGCGGGAAAACAATTGCTTGATGGGGATATGGGCCGAGCTCTTGGCTGATCATCATAAGCCTGACCACTAGCTCTTCGGTTGCATGCGCCATGCGAGCTGGGCCCTCGAGGCCTACTGTTTGAGCGATGCCCTTGAAATCTGCGCCGTGCCCACTAAAACAATCATCTACTGCATGACAGAGCTCGTGTACCAAGGTGTCAAGCAATTGCACTGGATCATCTAACTTAGGCGAAATGAAGATTTCATTTACCCCGCCTCCGGAGCGCTTGCGGGGCCAGCATTGGCCTAGAGTCGTTGTTGGGCTACTGGAGGCAGGAAATCCACAGGAAACTCGAACCGGGGGAATGGCGTAACCAGCCTTTGAAAAGACGGGTTCTAGATGTCTTATAGCGTCTTCAAGCCAGGCTTCACGTACAGAATGTTGCTTCATATTGCGTATTTCTAAAATAATCAAAAAGGTGAATTGCGATCATACGCCACCGAAAGTAGAATTGGTCTATGAAAGATCTTGAAAGCCTTAGCGCATCGCAAGCAGCAAAAGCCCTTGCCAAAAGAGAGATTAAATCGACAGACCTCCTACTAGCCTGCCTCGATAGAATTGGTCAACGAGAAAATGTCATTAAAGCTTGGGTAAGCCTAGGGAAAGAGAATGCCTTGGCCCGGGCTCGAGAGCTTGATAAAGGCGCCATTAAGGGGCTTCTACACGGTCTTCCGATCGGAGTCAAAGACCTTTACGACACCTTTGACCTTCCCTCTTCCTATGGCTCACCAATCTATAGCAACCACTACCCTGCTACAGACGCTGTTTCTGTCGCCCTTATGCGCGAAGCAGGCGGCATCATCCTTGGGAAAACGGTCACAACAGAATTTGCAAGCTATAAAAGCGCTGCTACCTCAAACCCCCATAACCAACTACACACTCCAGGTGGATCTTCAAGCGGATCAGCTGCGGCTGTGGCCGACTACATGGTGCCGCTAGCTACTGGCAGCCAAACTGCAGGCTCTATTATTCGCCCCGCTTCGTTCTGTGGCGTAGTTGGCTACAAACCTAGCTTTGGAAAAATCAGCACGGCTGGCGTCAAAAGCTTATCCCCGACTCAAGATACCTTAGGTTGTTTTGGAAGAAGTATTAGCGATGTAGCTCTGGGCGTAGCGGCAATGAGCGGTGATCACTTGCTTGCGAAAATTGAGGACTTGCACAATAAACCGCGAATTGTTGTTTGTAAAACACAGGATTGGGTACTTGCTCATAAAGAAACTGCTGCGGCAATTGCGTTAGCGCGATTTGCAGCAGAGGGCATAGCCAAGGGAGGCGTTGGTGACCTTAAACTACCAGCGCTATTTTCTCAATTTTCACAAATTCAAGCACGCATCATGGCAGCAGAGATGTCGCGCAGCCTGACATTTGAACGGTTACGCTTTCCAAAAAAATTAAGCCCGCAAATTACCAAACAACTCAATGATGGCGCAGGTATTTCTTATGAACAATACACAAAAGATTTATTGCTCAATCAAGAGGCATATGCAGCTATTCAACAGCTATTTAATCTAGAGCTAGACCTTATCATTGCGCCCAGTGCAATTGGAGAGGCCCCCGCTTCAAAAGAAACCACTGGAGACCCTATCTTCTGTAGAAGTTGGACCTTGCTTGGCTTACCATGTATCAACCTCAATATCACCAGTGGCCCCAATGGAATGCCTGTAGGGGTGCAGCTGATTGCAGGACCAGGTAAAGATCATTTCCTATTAAGTGCAGCGAGAGCATTTGCACGCTCGCTGTCTGACCCAATCACGCGGGACCAAGCTTAATACTTTAGTTTTAACAGAATGTTAATCGAGAGTGATGTGTGCGGACTTGATTGCCTTATTCCAAAATGGCAATTCTCTCTTAAGCAAAGCATCGGTTGCTGCTGGCGTCAGATAACGCAACTCAACACCGGCTGTATCAGCACGCTCTTTCACTTCCGGCAATGCCAAACTTGCTTTTACAGAATCCGTTAACCTTGTAATGACTGGTGCAGGAGTGCCTGCTGGAGCATATAAGGCAACCCAAGATTCGAGTTGAAAGCTTGGCAAGCCTGCCTCTGCGGTAGTTGGCACATTTGGCATGCCAGGGTGACGAGTCTTGCCTGTCACTGCCAATGCTTTAAGCTTGCCACTCTGCACGTGCTGCATCACTGACGGTGGTGTAGTGATAAATACTTGTACCTGGCCAGCTAGCACATCTTGTACTGCGGGACCTGAGCCCTTATAAGGCACATGTACCATATCAACGCCAGTAATTTGTTTAAATATTTCTGTGCCGATATGGGAAACAGAGCCATTACCTTGCGATGCATAGTTCAGCTTGCCGGGGTTGGCCTTGGCATAAGCAATAAATTCTTTGAGATTATTCACCGGCACCGATGGATGAACTGCAATCACATTGGTAGAAATAGTCAACAGAGCAACAGGTGAAAAGTCTTTAATTGGATCCCAAGGAAGCTTATCCATCAAAGCAGGATTACCTACGTGATAACCAGAATAGGATATCAATAAGGTATAGCCATCAGGCTTTGCTTTGGCGACATATTGGTAGGCAGTATTTCCGCTGGCACCTGGCTTGTTGTCAACAATTACTGGCTCACCAATTACCCTCGTTAATGGCTCGCTTAATAAGCGTGCAGAAGTATCGACTAAGCCACCAGGAGGATTAGGAACGACAAGTACGATTGGATGATCTGGAAAGGTTTGCGCTTGCGCAAGACCAATACCTAAAGTAAAAGTCAGTACCGCAAAAAACCTCTGAATGATGCGCTGGGATTTCATATTCATCCTTGTGAATTTGATTTCTAATG
This sequence comes from uncultured beta proteobacterium, assembly GCA_903858445.1. Lineage (GTDB taxonomy): Bacteria > Pseudomonadota > Gammaproteobacteria > Burkholderiales > Burkholderiaceae > Polynucleobacter. Next base: position 2,772 of record CAIOIX010000057.1, on the reverse strand, counting down.
TCTTTATCTCTGCCCAACTTTAACATCGCCAAAGATCGCTTGCGCTTCACGGGGCAAACAACGCCAGTAACGCTCATGAGAGGCCACTTGACCTTCCAGAGCGGCGGCAGCCTCCCAAGCCCAACGGGGTTTGTACAAAAATGCCCGCGCTAAAGCAATGAGATCAGCATCACCCTTCTCTAAGATTGCTTCGGCCTGATGGGGATCGGTAATAAGACCGACAGTCATTGTTGGCAAGCCTGATGTGTCCTTAACAATCTTTGCAAAGGGAACTTGATAGTTTGGGCCAATTGCAATTTTTTGCTTTGGCGAAATACCGCCAGACGAAATATGAACAAAGTCACAGCCAAGCGGTTTTAATTGGACCGCAAACTCTGCAGTTTCTTGTGGCGTCCAGCCACCCTCAATCCAATCCGAGGCAGAAATTCGAATTCCCAATACGCCTTGATAGGAAGCACGCACAGCTTTAAACAATTCCAAGGGGAAACGAATCCGATTCTCAAAGGAGCCGCCGTACTCATCAACTCGTTGGTTGGCAATGGGAGATAAGAACTGATGCAATAAATATCCGTGAGCGCCATGTAACTCAATCCCATCAAGTCCAATCCGCTCAGCGCGTTGTGCTGCTGCGACAAACGCCTGAATCAAGCCCTGCAACTCATCCTTAGAGAGCTCATGGGGCAAGCGCTCGCCTTCCAACTGAGGGAGCGCAGAAGGCGCCTCGGTTTCCCAGCCGCCCTGATCTACAGAAAGTAATTGACCGCCATGCCAAGGCGTTGCACTTGAGGCTTTCCGGCCCGCGTGCGCCAACTGAATAAATACCGGCATCGCTGGGGCCAATTGACGCGCTCTAGTAAGTCTATCTTTGAGGGCGGCCTCTGTTTTGTCATCCCATAATCCAAGACAAGCTGGAGTAATGCGGCCATCAGGAGTTACCCCAGTAGCTTCAATAATGAATAAAGCAGCTCCACTATTAAGTAAATTACCCCAGTGCATTAAATGCCAATCAGTTGCCTCACCATTGACTGCGGCATATTGGCACATGGGTGCCACAACAATTCGGTTGGCCAGTTTTAGAGGTCCCTTAGGGGAATTTAAGATGTAGCTTGAAAACAATAAACTCATGAAATGCTCTCTTAAGTGACTTTTGAATACCTAAACAGCATGAAAAAGCTGAAATTAGCTTATAGCGATAGAATACTTAAAACTAGAATAAACGAGACAGCAAAGTCGCGCAGATAATCATTTCTGAGCGCCTTGGCTAAACCCTTAAACCCACAATATTGTGAATTAAATACTATGAATACACCACAAGCCTTTGAATCCAAAGAAGATATCGGTCACTTTATCGGCGGTAAGGTAGTCAAGCCCACAGCCGGTCGCTTTGCTGATGTATACAACCCAACACAGGGGACAGTGGCCCGCCGTGTTGCGCTCGCTAGCCGCATGGAAGTGGATGAGGTCGTAGCAAATGCCCAAACTGCATTTCAGACTTGGAGTCAAACTTCACCATTGCGCCGCGCACGCATCATGTTTAAGTATCTAGAGCTATTAAACACCCATCGCGATGAATTAGCCGCCATCATTACAGCTGAGCACGGCAAAGTATTTACAGATGCCCAAGGTGAAGTGACGCGCGGCATTGAGATTGTTGAATTCGCTACTGGCATTCCAGAGTTGCTCAAGGGTGATTACACAGAACAAGTATCAACTGATATCGATAATTGGGTCATGCGCCAACCTTTGGGTGTAGTTGCCGGTATCACACCGTTCAACTTCCCTGTCATGGTGCCAATGTGGATGTTCCCCGTTGCAATCGCTTGCGGTAACTCCTTTATCCTTAAACCAAGCCCAACAGATCCATCCGCCTCCCTGTTTATGGCTAGACTTCTGAAAGAAGCTGGCTTGCCCGATGGTGTATTCAACGTTGTTCAGGGCGATAAAGAGGCAGTTGATGCCTTAATTGAAAATCCCCATGTCAAAGCCGTAAGCTTTGTAGGATCGACCCCTATTGCCAATTATATTTATGAGCGCTGTGCACACTTTGGTAAACGTTCCCAAGCACTTGGTGGCGCTAAGAACCACATGGTCATCATGCCTGATGCCGATATGGATAAAGCTATCGATGCCTTAATTGGCGCTGCGTATGGTTCCGCCGGCGAGCGTTGTATGGCGATCTCTGTAGCCGTATTGGTTGGTGATGCTGCCGATAAAATTATGCCCAAGTTAATTGAGCGAACCAAAACACTCAAGGTCAAGAACGGCATGGAACTTGACGCAGAGATGGGTCCGATTGTGACCAAGGCCGCCCTAGAGCGCATTACGGGTTACATCGAAAGTGGTATTGCCTCTGGTGCCAAACTGCTAGTAGATGGTCGCGGCCTTAAAGTGGCGGGCAATGAAGGTGGCTTCTTCATCGGTGGCACGCTCTTTGACAACGTCACCCCAGATATGAAGATCTACCTAGAAGAAATCTTTGGACCAGTGTTATCTTGCTTACGTGTTGCCAACTTTACTGAAGCGCTAAACCTAGTCAACTCCTGTGAGTTTGGTAATGGTGTTGCCTGCTTTACTAGCGATGGCAATATAGCCCGTGAATTCGGACGCCGTGTTCAGGTAGGTATGGTTGGTATCAATGTACCCATTCCAGTTCCAATGGCTTGGCATGGTTTTGGCGGGTGGAAGAAGTCTCTCTTTGGCGATATGCATGCCTATGGTAAAGAAGGCGTGCGTTTCTACACCAAGCAAAAGAGCATCATGCAACGCTGGCCT
>CAIOIX010000056.1 GCA_903858445.1 uncultured beta proteobacterium | reverse complement strand
CCCCAAAACCCCAAAACCCCGTTGATCAAATCTGAAATGACATTAATAAATAAATCATGATCAATTTGTTGGTTTAATTAAGTCTATACCATTCAAGAAAGCGAATGGGATGTTTGATGCAAAGACATCATGAAATCTGAAATACATAGAATCTGTGGGCATGTTTCCTGTTTAAGAGTGAGAATGGAGCACAAACTCATGTAAGCTCCCCATTGGTCTAGGTGGCTAGGATATTCGGCTTTCACCCGGAAGGCCCGGGTTCGAGTCCCGGATGGGGAGTTATTTTTTGCCTTCAACTTTTTGACAGTAATTTAAGCAGAAATACTCAATGAGAAATCAGTAGATTATAATTAATTTAAATAAAATGGAATAAGGAATACTATTAGATGAATAATAACTACAATTCTTATAGATTTCTTGAGAATTCACTCTCATTATAATTTTGCAAACATCAATATTACATAACAATGGTTAGCGAGTGCGTCTGTGAGGCCTGTTCGATTGCAACAACGATAAAGGTTTAGAACTAGTTTGTGTAATCGAGCGTTTATATGTGTTTAGCCATTATTTCATTCGCACAATTACCTCACTTGCAGCACCCGCTGCTCTTTTTCTTTTTCTTTTTCGTGTCCTCTGCTGCCATCGTCTATCGGGTCAGTTTCACATTCCCGCCACTCGGGGCACCGAAGTTGGCGTCCGGGTTGAAGTCAGTGAGGCCGCCTCCCACGTTGAGAGCTCCTCTCATGTTCATTCGTTTCTTCGGCTCGTCCTGCTTCTTGGTGCGCTAATATTCGATGATGCGCTCCGAAAGAACGCGGAATATTTCGTTCACACCGTGGCCGGTCTTGGCGCTCGATCCAAAATGCTAGCTGCCCACACTCATTGCATACCTAAATTCACCTTTATTCAGATTCTCTCTTTTTACCTCTCGGCTTCATCAATCGGTATTTGTCTATTTGGAATGTCGCATTTATTTCCGGTAATGATGATTGGTGTGTCCGGTGGGAGGTACATCTGCAGCTCTTTCATCCACTTGGAGACCTTACTCCACGATTCGATGTCAGTGATGTCATACACAATTAACGCACCTAAATTGGATATAAAATGATCAATGCTGTTTTGAGGAGGTTATGAATAATGAAAATCTGACAGTAGACTTCATCTGATGCACGAATTTCTTACCATGAGCCCCTTAATAATAGACTTTATTGAGAGCATGATAGCGTTCCTATCCGGCAGTGTCCCATATGGAGAGCTGTACCTTGTTCCCCTACTGTAGTTGAATAACCTGATTGAGGCAACTCGCGTCAATCGTGCTAATCTGCTTATCGTCGAAGCTGCCCTTGCAAAAACGGAGTGTCAGAGAGGTTTTACCCACACGAGCTATATGAAAGTGGTTAGTTTCCCCTCGATTTAAGTAATATAGTCCATTGACTGGGTTGTGTAACCGGGGGATACTTACCCTCTCCGAGTACCACGATTTTGAAGGAGGCTGAAGCTTTCTCCATTTGATGATATATTAATTTATAAAATATTAATCAACTAAATATTATAATCTTGATATTTCTCTCAATTTCAGTGATCGTTTCATTTCCACATCTGGGGTTTTGGGGTTTTGGGG
>CAIOIX010000055.1 GCA_903858445.1 uncultured beta proteobacterium | reverse complement strand
TACTTGGCACTAGGCTTCTTAACGAAGGCCCAAAACCTCTTAATAGCGCCTGGTTGTTTGGTTTCCATAATTTAATCCGTTCTTTTATTTAAGGGCATAAACCAAGCATTATTCAAAGGTGTATACATAGTTAGCCGAGATAACACTGATGTTGTAACTTGGAGAGGTCTGATTGCTTGGCATTACACCGCTTGGCGTACTACCGAATTGGTATGCATTGTATGAATAATCATTGCTGTATAAATGTTGATACCAATACATTAGACCGACTTTAGAATTCTTATCTAACTGATAAGAACCTCCAAGCTTAATCGCGGCCATATTGTTTACTATTCCCGGCACCATTCCACAAATTGCAATATTGCTAGCGTTACAAGATGCGCCATTCGTCGCTGCAAAATTTACACCAGTGTTGTAAGTAGAATTTGCCATGGAATAAGTCAGATCTCCAGTTAAGGTAACCTTTCCATCAACCAATCCACTATGTTTAGCAGCCAACCCTAATGTAGTTGTATTAGTTTTCAAATTATTAGTCCACCCACCAGTTCCTGGATAGGGACCAACACCGGTACCAGAGGAGCTTGAATAGTAGTTCACTAAATTGCGCTGCATGCTTTGCTGTGTTGCATAAGCGATCACGGAACCCTCTTGGCTATACGCATAAGAGCCGTCCAAATTCAAACTCCAAGAGTTTCCATTTTGTACGCCATACTGAGAGTCGGGGAAAATATCGCTTGTATATTTTCCGCCCAGAGTCATGCTTAATTGTTCAGTCGCGTCCCAAGTCGTACTTGCCTTGCCTAAGAACTGTTTGCGAGAAGCCTCAAAGAATGGCATGAAGCCAGGAAAATTGGCGCCATTTTGATTCAAGGTGTAACTTTGAGGCATCGCCACATACACCGTATTATCCCAGCTTGTCTTTCTATTGCCGTACCCAGCACCTGCTTTAAAGCTCAGCCCCTCAACAATCTTTAGTTTGTAGTTTGCATCGACCCTATTCTCGTTGCTTCCAGTTGCAGCTACGCAATTTGGACTATTGTAATAACTTGTATTAGAAATACCTGACGCAGTTGTGCCATATTGATTGCACCAGCGATTAATATTGTTATTTGCTAGAGTTAATCCGAACTTTTGATCCTTTGAGAGCTTGTAGTCCCCACCAAGAGAAAGGGTTGTCTGCTTAATGCTCATCGGAGTATTGGGAATGGTTCCAGCATTACCTGAAACCGACTGAGAGGTATACATATTTGACTGGGATAAGTTATCTCTTTGATCAAATTTTGCCAAAGCGCTCAAGGTTAAATCTTTGACTGATTGATCCGTTACCTTAACGTCTGCATGAGTTGTATTCACTAAGCCGTTAAATGAGGCGGCAGGCAGTGCGCTGGTAATCGTCCCGCCACCCGCCATGCCTTGGTCGTAAGTCCCACCAAACCCCTGATTCTGTATATTTTGACTGACTGATGCATTACCGGTCAGTTTAGTTTTTGCCGTAAAGTCATAGCCACCTGCTAAATTGAGCTGATTCAAAGCATTGCTTGGCATCATCGACATAGTTTGGGTTGGTGTGCCGGTCTGAGCAGAGGTTTTATTCCAAGCTTGGAAGCTAAATTGATCGTAGCCATCTTTAAAAAACGAGCCGAAATAAGATGCTGTTAAATGTGAATTTTCATCTTTCCAGTTGACCGCCAAATTTAATGTGTCTGTCGTATAGTTCGTTGGCATTGGCATGACCGATAAGGCCTGGGCATTTCCAGAATAGGTTGCCGATGCATAACCAGTTCCGTTTGGATTACTCGCCCCAGATACTGCCTGTAGTTTTGAGCCAGTTTGAATAAGATTATTGTATTCAAAGGTAATATTTAAATTTTTATCAATAATCGAAGCGCCAGATAAAGTGGTGTTGTATCTAGTGCTAGAGATGTTCATGCCCTGTAGTGCAGAACCAGTCTGTGATTGACTCAAGGTATCGGTATATTTGTTCGCCATCCCGGTCGGAAGGGTAAAGCTATTCCCACCCATCCTTCCTTGATAAGGGGTTTGATAGCTATCGGTAATATTGTGTTGAAGTTGATCAAAATTAACTCCAATACTCCAACTTCCTTGATCAGCAATAGAAGCATTAGCAGAACGAGAAGTTAGTCCAAGATTGTCACCAGTCACAGACCATCTAGTCGTATCTCCCTGCTCATTATTTGTATAAGCGCTACCACCACGAATGTTGACGGCACCATTTGCATAGCCACCCCCACGATTTAGACCGTTGTACTCTCCAAATTTCGCCGATGAGTTGTCGACGCTTATTGCTTCAACCTGGACCGAACTAACCGGCTGTGTTAGCGCCTTCACCTCTTGATCATCAGCAAACGCGGTGTTTGCCGAAAACATTCCCGCAACAGCTAGCGAAATAACGCTTAATTTGAAATTAAATTTTCTTACGTTTCTCATAATGAGCCTCTATCAATGTACTTTTTACATTACCGTTGTAAATAAGAGCCAGCTGGACTGTTAGAGCCATGAACCATCGAGTGGCAATTCATACATGCTCTTCCAGCCATCGTTGCAGTGAACTGCTTACTAGGGGCTGAGATTGGACCCAGCCCAGGATTAGCTTGCAATCCAGCAACGTTGGGACCTGGTACGTTTGTTCCGCTTGCATGAGGACGATCATGGCAGTCGTCACACAAGAATGGTGGGCGGTCTTTCAGTAATGGGGTGATATTGGAACCATGAGGCGTGTGGCAGTTTGCGCAGTTCTCAACGACTGGTTGATGTTCGAACAATACCGGGCCGCGTTTCTCTGCATGGCAAAGGAAGCAGGTTTCATTCAAGGTATTTTTCTTGAGTAAATTTGGACCAGCAGAACCGTGTGGGTTATGACAGTCCGAGCACACTACTTTGCCTACTTCAATTGGATGGGTAGATGT
>CAIOIX010000054.1 GCA_903858445.1 uncultured beta proteobacterium | reverse complement strand
CCTTTTTCGCCTTTATCTTTAACCGAGTAATAGACCTGGCGAATAACGCTTAAAACATTTGATTCATATAGGCGCTCTAGATTCGGATTAATGGCGCTAGCTGGCTTGAAGTAACAAAGCTTAATGTTTGCACCCCAAGTAAATTGAATGCCTTCGCGCAAAACAGTGACGATATCTGAGCTTTTGAGCTTCTTATCAACTTCCTTGCAAAACATCTCCTCAACTTTTGAGCCAAACTTACTCTCCATAAGGGACCACGACTCGGGTTGGGTTTGCTTAATAAAGGTAATTAGGAGCTCAGTATCAAGAGCTAGTTCAGGACTGTAGTTGGCATCGGCGCGTTCGATATAGCCTTGCGAACCAACAAGCTCGGAAACAAAGTGCTGCTCGAAAGCCGTCTCTTTATGTAGATCAACTTTTGAAATGGATTGTGTCATTTTTATACCAATTATCTTACGTCAATTTTTCCTGTAACAGCTGCAGATACAAGACTCGCACGATGCTCTTTAAGAAGCTTAATTGAACTTTCGGACTTATTCACAAGAAGCTCTATGGCTACACATTTTTTTTTAATATATTCGGCAATTTTTTCTTGCTCTTCAATAGGAGGAACTGGCACTTTGATTTGAACTAAATCACTTGCATTTATGGCGGGATAACTCACGCCAGTAGAGCGAGATATCACTTCATTCAGAAAATATTCAGTAGACAATAAAAACCTAGCGTAATCACTATTCAAACCCTGCGGTCTCACTACAGCAAACCCAGTTGAAACCACCATATTTGATGGCGGATTCATAACCGGAGCAATTGCTCGCAAATAGGTCCTTACTGTTGAAATTAAAATATCGCCATGCTTAACAAGTCGTCTAGCCCTTGATGCGGCATCTTTAAATACGGTCTCAGTTGAGCTAGTAATACCAAATCTTTCAGAAACATCGCCAATCTCTACGTATTTGAGTTCAAAATCTTCAGGGGTTGATTCAGGCAACACTTCATCGTTTAATGAAATTAGATATTTGAGTGGCTTAATATTCCAGTGCGCAGGTACCTCTTCGAGCCACGAAATACTGGAGTCTTTTAATTTAATTTTCTTGTCCAAACCCCTACAAACAGCGCGATTAATTATCGCTTTTCTCTCTTCTTCAGCAAACTCAATCAGCTTTTCCTGCTTCTGAATCAATTCATCAATCTTTGCTGTTTCGCGGTCGAGGAAATCAACAATTTTCAACTGCTCATTGGTTGGTGGGTACGGAATCAATACTTCACCAAATATTTCTGAATTAAGGTTTGAAAGTCCGGTGGTTGTATTCGATAGGTAATTGAATTGCTCTCTAGCAAGCCCATTATTCATAAAATACCAGCAAAATTTGGGATTTAATGATTTCTTCAGCCTAAGGCGCTGCATGAAATTTGAATAGCAGCAATGCATTTCCTCTATCTCGCTAGAGACTAAACTCGTTTTTCCTATATGCAACTCACTGCCGCTAGATTTTGTAACTAATAAGTCTCCGGATATTAATGTCGACTTATTTTTCTCTGCCGAGGACAGTTTTCTGTATGCAGGATATTCAATTTTCCAACTCCCATCCGCAGATTGCTCGGTGGAACGCAAAACAACTGTGTCATCAATACCATCCGGTTCATCACCCCACACGCCACCATCATTTCGAAGGACTTCATTTTTAAGCCTTTTCAGTTGCCAATGGTCTGGAATGCCATTTACCCATTTATTTTTAACATTTACATGTTGATATTTGGAATCAAGGCCTGAGCTCACTCTGCCACCTCATTCAATAAGGCCTGTATCTCAGCAGTGACCTCTTTCAACTCGGCATCAATCTCAGCTAACGAGCGCGGTGGCTTATATTCGTAAAAGTGTCGCGTAAATGGAATTTCGTAGCCAACTTTTGATTTAGATTCATCGATCCAGGCATCAGGAGCATGAGGTAATACCTCTCGTTTAAAATACGTCTGGATATCTTCTTTAAGCGGTACATTTTCTGTGTCGCGCAAATTGGCGTCTGCTTGAGGTTGCCCTTTGGCTTTG
>CAIOIX010000053.1 GCA_903858445.1 uncultured beta proteobacterium | reverse complement strand
GTTTTGATCTACGACAAGAAAATTTCAAACATGAAAGACATGTTGGGCGTTCTTGAAGGCGTTGCTAAATCTGGCCGTCCTTTGTTGATCATCTCTGAAGATGTTGAAGGCGAAGCACTTGCAACTTTGGTTGTAAATAAATTGCGTGGAACTCTTCACGTTGCTGCTGTTAAAGCTCCAGGCTTTGGCGATCGTCGTAAAGCTATGTTGGAAGACATCGCGATTTTGACTGGCGGTACTGTAATTGCTGAAGAAATCGGCCTCACACTCGAGAAAACAACTCTTGAGCATTTAGGTCAAGCGAAGCGTATCGAAGTGGGCAAAGAAAACACCATCATCATTGACGGTGCTGGCGATGCTAAAGCGATCGAAGCTCGCGTGAAGAATGTTCGCGTTCAGATTGAAGAAGCGACTAGTGACTACGACAAAGAAAAATTGCAAGAGCGCGTTGCCAAGTTAGCAGGCGGTGTTGCGGTGATTCGTGTTGGTGCTGCTACTGAAGTTGAAATGAAAGAAAAGAAAGCCCGCGTTGATGACGCATTGCACGCTACACGCGCTGCAGTGGAAGAGGGTATTGTTCCTGGCGGCGGCGTGGCTTTGTTGCGTGCTATGCAGGGTATCAAGGGCTTGAAAGGCGACAACGCTGATCAAGACGCTGGTATCAGCATCGTCTTGCGCGCTATGGAAGAGCCACTGCGCATTATCGTTTCTAATGCTGGCGATGAAGCAAGCGTTGTTGTTAATGCGGTATTAGCGAGCAAGGGCAATAACGGTTACAACGCTGCAACCGGCGAATATGGCGACCTCGTAGCTCAAGGAGTGATCGATCCAACTAAGGTAACAAAAACTGCATTGGTTAATGCGGCTTCTGTTGCAGCCTTGTTGTTGACCACAGATTGCGCTATCTGCGAAGCACCAAAAGATGAGTCTGGTGGTGGTATGCCTGATATGGGTGGTATGGGTGGTATGGGTGGTATGGGCGGCATGATGTAATAGCCGTTAATTTCCTCAGCCATCAAGCTGTAGAAATGAAAGCGCCTGGTTCAAAAGACCAGGCGTTTTTTATTGTCCAAATTGGTGCGGCAGTTGTATCCTTACTGCACCAAAGTAGTGATGTTATGGGTAATTACCCGAATACTTAGGACGACAATAACTTATCAAATTTGTTTTGGTATTTGCAGTTAAAAAATAAGGAGACGTTAATGAGTACAACAACAATGAGTGGGGTGCCGGTAAGTAGCAACCCCCTAAAGTCAAAATGGATACAACTGGCGCTTGGCGTTATTTGCATGATGTCCATTTCTAGCCCTCAATACGTATGGGCTTTATTTACTAAGCCCATTATGGGGCAGCTTGGCGTCACTTTGACGGAGCTGCAAGTCACCTTTTCGATTCTGATTGTGCTGCAAACTTTTTTCTCGCCATTTCAAGGCTTTTTGGTCGAAAAGTTTGGTCCCCGTCTGCTGCTTTCCATAGGCACAGCGCTCACTGGATTGAGCTGGGTACTCTCCGCTAACCTCACTACTGTTTCTAATTTATACATCACGTATGGTGTGTTGGGTGGTCTGGGCACAGGTATTGTTTACATTGGCGTGGTCGGTTTGATGGTGCGTTGGTTTCCAAATAATCGTGGCTTTGCAGTGGGCATGGTTGCCGCTGGTTATGGTATTGGTGCATTGCTTACCACCTTCCCAATTGCCGCTAGCTTGGCAGAAACTGGCCTACAAGGCACGTTGACAATCTTCGGTTACATTATTGGCGCTGTTGGTCTATTGGCCGCGCAGGGAATTCGTGTTCCGCATGCTGATCGTGTGCAAACGGCAACCCAGATTGAAGCTGCTGCCTCTGGTATTGCGCCAAAAGTCATGCTCAAGACGCCTGTTTTTTGGCTAATGTTTTTGATGATGTCCATGATGTCAACATCAGGTTTGATGGTAATTTCTCAGATGGGCGCGTTTGCTAAAGACTTTGGTATCACAGGAGCCATGGTGTTCGGTATGGCCGCGCTACCATTGGCATTAACCATTGATCGTGTAACAAATGGACTTACTCGCCCACTATTTGGTTGGGTTTCAGACAAAATTGGTCGCGAGTACACGATGACGATTGCGTTTGGTCTTGAAGCAATCGCGATGTTCTTCTGGGTGATGACACGCTCCGATCCTGTCATGTTTGTAATCTTGTCAGGTATCGTTTTCTTTGGCTGGGGTGAGATCTTCTCTTTATTCCCATCCACCTTGACAGACACATTTGGTCAAAAGCATGCAACAACTAACTATGGTTTCTTATACATGGCTCAAGGCGTAGGCTCGATCATTGGTGGTCCAATTGCAGCCTACATCCATGGTGTTACCGAAAGCTGGATGCCAGTATTCGCCATCATGATTGCGCTTGATGCAACCGCAGCTCTTCTAGCGTTCTTTGTATTGCGTCCAATGCGTGCGAAGTATCTTCAGGCTCAAGCAGCGTAATTGAAACCTTGAGATATTGAGCTGTAGAT
>CAIOIX010000052.1 GCA_903858445.1 uncultured beta proteobacterium | reverse complement strand
TGATTTTCGGTGTAGCAATCTATAGGCATTAGAGATGATTTCATTGACTTGCGAATGAAGATACATGGGAGTTTTGATTCGCAAAATAATGTCATTAAATTTGCTTAATGGGTCTGATTTACCTGAAATTAAAGGCAACATCGATGGATAGATTACTGGAATAACCTGAAATCCATTTTGATAAAGGGGCGTACATACATTGCTTACTGTTTGTACCTGCTTTGAGGGATCTTGGATATATGAGCTTGCATCAATTGCAACGGGATAGGCTTGACCTTTCATCTGCGTAAGAATTTTTAACAGCTTGGTTGCATCTGCCTTAATGACTTCAGCTCGTGTGGAGGAACCTCGAATTACCATAGGCTGCAATTCTATAAGTGGGACCAGATGTTTCCGATCGTGATCATCTACTTTAATTAGGGCCCCCTGCTCACCCTGCTTCCATTTCAAAATAGGCATATATAAAAATTGGTTTTGATTGTTCATATTAATTTCCATTGAAAGAATATTGGGTAATTGCTGAATAAATCTGATCAAATGAGCTTATGAGAAGGTCGCAATTTATGGTGGATAATGGGTGATCAGATGAATAGCCATAAGAAACTCCTATTGCCCTTGATCCAGCCGCACGCGCAGCGTCAATATCACTTATCGAATCACCGATATGAGTATTCATACTTGCCTTTGATTTAATCTTACGACAGGCAAAAAGTATGGGTATGGGGCTAGGCTTTAAAGCCGCTGTACTACCCCCGGAAACCACAGCATCAAAGTAATTTATAAGCCCAAGATTTTCTAACAATGGATGGCAGAATTGGGTGGGCTTATTAGTAACGACTGCTAGCTTATATCCATCCCGAGTCAATGCCTGCAAGACCTCAAGCACCCCTGGGTAGACTACTGCTGTAGACCCATTCAATCTAGAGTAAATGTCAACATATAGCTTTGACCCCCTATCAAAAAGCTCGCCTACTTTTTGCTCCGATTGAGCAGCAGCAAGTATGCATCGGGCAATAAAGTTATCAGCGCCTTTTCCAATAAATTTTTCAATGAGTGGAAATGGTAGCAAAGGAAGGCTCAACTCCATCAACATTTCATTGGCTGTTAAATATAGATCTTGGGCGGTATCGACCAAAGTTCCATCTAGATCAAAGGTTACAGATTTAATATTGCTATGCATAGCGATTCTTAATCCAAGCTCAAGCCAATCCTATTCGAGCGCATGATAAAAATAATTCCCAAGGCCAATAAAATAATTGGAATGCTTGCGTAAATATTGATAGCTTCCCAACCAAAATTATTTACCAGTCTTGCCGAAAAAAAAGTAGCAATCGTCACACTTAAGAATACTAAGGTATCGTTAAACGATTGAACTAGTGATTTCTCAATTGGGCGATATGTCTCAGTCAGTAATGTAGTTGAACCTATATACAAAAAATTCCAACCTACGCCTAAAAATATTAAGGCCAATTCAAAATAAACCAGCTCATCACCATTAATGGCAACAACAACTCCCAATAATATAGCCATGCACCCTAAAAGCATGACAACATAGACTCCAATTTTTCTTATCAATATCCCCGTAAATAGTGATGGTGCAAACATTGCAACAATGTGCCACTGAATGACGGTCGCAGTTTGCGAAAAATCTAAATGCGCACAAAGCATTGCTAGAGGTGTTGCGCACATTAATAAATTCATAATTGAATAGCCTATAACACCACCAGAAACAGCAAGAAGGAACCTGGGGTTTCTACCTAGCTCATATAGCGATCTTTTCGAGCCAGCATCATCTTCTTTTGAGACTCTTGCTAGAGTCATCCTGCTTGCAAAAAAAGCGCCAAGTAATGCAACGACAATCAAACTAATAAAACTTGCTAAAAAAGTAGGTTGTAATATATTTTTCGTATATCTTGCCAATATTGGTCCGGCAATGGCGGCAAGTATTCCACCAGTAAGAGTAAGAGATATCGCAATACTCTTTGAGTTTCCTGGAACGGCTTCTGCAGCTGCAAACCGGTAATACTGTCCAACTGCATTAAAGATTCCAATAAGAAATCCAGCCAAAGCAAACAACATGAAACTACCAAAATTAATTCCAATTGCTGCTATAGATAGGCCAATAGCCCCGAACAATGCCCCTATTAGAAAGATTAATTTTCTACCGTACCGCTCCATTAACCTAGCAATCGGATAGAGCAAAATCATAGTTGCTAAATATTGAACCGCTAGAGGAAGTGTGGCTAAATCAGGCGAAGAAAGCTGCAAGCCAATTAGTGCCGAAGAGGACAAAACTAAGCTAATTACTGTCATCATCGATGCTTGCGATAACGCCAGCAGTGCAATATTTAAATTCATTGCAAAGGCCTAGTAATTTCATAGTACTGAATGACCCCATCAGTATCAACGACTTTTGTATAGCGTGGATTACCCACTACACTTATTTCATGAACAATCTCCATGCGCTCACCCCCATCTTTCACACTTTCGGTCACCAATGCAATTCCGTGATAGGGAAGCAAGCGTGAACTTAACTTATATTTTGGATATAAACGCAGCCCCAAAACAGGAATCTTTTTAGTATGAATAGTGGCGCGGATTGCGTTCGGGAAGTAAATATTCTCCCAATTTGTATCTGCAGCAGCTGATTTAAGCGCCCTATATTCAGCAAGTGATACCTTTGCCAAATCATCTAAATGTGCCAAAGGTTGATTTGAGTGAACACCAAATAATCCCATTAACTCCTTATAACTGAAGCCCATTCTTCTAGAATTAAGGCTGCACTTCATACTCGATAACCAACCCTTGTACTCCTCTTGCGATAAATCGTTCGAGATGGGAGAGGCAAGAAAATGTTGCCTCCAAAATTCGAATCTATCCTGAAAATACAAATTGTGATTAGAAAGATAGTCGGTAATATCTAAAATCTTTACTGAATTCTCAATACCAAGATGGAATGTACGGTTTCTAAGTTTTAGCAAGTAATTATGGGCCTCTACAGAGGTATTACCAAAGGGTAGTGCATAGAAAGTACTATCACTAATGACCTGGAACGTTGCCCCAGGTGGATAAAAAGAGCTTATATGACTAGTAATATTGTGAAGGTGCAATAAAGACACGTCTTCAGCAAGGGTCACATCGGTTGGCTGAATGCGTTTGGTTGGATTGCTAATAACGCAAAAAGCCAAAATAAGAATGTCTATAGGTTTTCCATGCTTACAGCATTCCTCAATTCTTTTTCTCCACTCCACGCACTCTCTAAATCTTTTTTTGGAATTAAATTGAAAAGCATTGTGGTTTATTAACTCAATAATTTTTGATACCACATCTAATTCTTTAGTTTTCTCCAGGAAGGCATCAAGGCTGAAATGTGGTGATTGACTGAGCAATTTAGCTTTTGAGTAATCACCACTTTCTATTATTCGTGTTGGCTGCCATTCCGATCTAGGATCTAATGCTGGCCATATAAAGCCACTTTCAATTTCTGATTGCGAGATTATTTCACCACTTAGGCCAACAGCTATGCCTGCCGGATGATTTTGATTGCTCGATAAGGCTAAGTCATGCAAATACATGGTCAGTCTCCTTGGTTACCTCAATTCGTCCAGAGATACTGCCCTGCTACACTTATGGCGTAAATGACAACTTTATTACTTTTTCTGCCATGTCTAAATTAATTGAATTTTTTATATTTCCAGACTTTCAGTTACTAGATATTTCTGGGCCCATAGCAGCTCTTGAAATGGCAAATAGACTAAATTCAAAAATCTACTCAATTAAATTAGTCAGTAAAAATGGTGGCCTAGTAAAAAGCTCTTCGGGTGTAGCGCTCGATACCCTCAAGCTAAGCTACAGAAGCTCAACGGATACATTAATTATTGCCGGTGGAAATGGGGTCTTTGTTCAAGTTAATGACCCTCAAATTATTAAGTTCATTCAGAAGGGGCACATGAAATGTAGAAGAATCGCAAGCGTTTGTACTGGCGCGTACTTACTTGCAACTGCGGGAATTTTAAAGAATAAAAAAGCCACTACACACTGGAAAAATGGAGCTGATTTTATTGCCAAGTTTCCAGATACATTTATGAATCCAGACAAAATCTTTATTAAGGATGGTAATGTTTGGACATCTGCAGGCATTAGCGCGGGCATTGATTTAACGCTAGCACTAATCGATGAAGATCTTGGCGAACAAATAGCTAGAGCCGTAGCTCAACAATTGGTTGTATATTATCGTAGACCCGGAGGTCAATCTCAGTACTCCGCATTACTTGAATTAAGCGGTGGCATATTTTCTGAGCTACTGGACTATATTCGAAAAAATATCGACAAATCCCTAAGCGTCAATCATTTGTCAGATGTTGCATGCATGAGCCCAAGGCATTTTGCGAGAGTTTTTAGCGCTGAAATTGGTGTTACCCCCGCTAAGGCTGTAGAACAAATACGAATTGAGACAGCAAGCGCAATTTTAGAAAGCGGAAGAGGATCAATGCAGGTGATCGCAAAGCAATGTGGTTTTATTAGTGCAGAAAGAATGAGGAGGGCTTTTGTACGCAACAAAGGTCTATCTGCCCTAGCCCTTAAACAAAGTAGTTTTTAAATTAGATAAATCTCAATTAATGTAATTGGCATGAAAAAATCAAAAGTAAAAAAAATTATTTTGACTAAATTAAATTTATCCGATCAAAAAATGTATCGGAATATTAAACAATATCTTCACAAAAAATTATCCAATTATTCCAACAGCTTAAATTTAGAAGAGCTAAATACCCTAACCCTAGAAACCGAGAAGAAATATCTTTTCGGTATCATTAAGAAATCATCAGTCAATTAACATAATTAGCAACTTTCTACACCCACACCTGAGGTGCGGCCTGAGATCTTAAGACCTCAAACATTGCAAATTTTTCCTCAGATGAAATATTTTCCTGGCCCAGTCGAGCAACATAATCCTCCATTGCCTTAAACGCCTTAAGGGCTGCCACTCTAGACTCAATTAATGTTTTTTGAGATCCCTGCTCAATTTCCTCACCAAACAAAATGAAGCGCATATTCAGCTCTAGCCTGTCCAACTGATTTAAGTAGCCCAATCGAGGCTCAAACTCTTCCCGCTCGTACTGCTGATAGGTAACCACGCTCACCCCAGAGAGCTTGGCTATTTCCGCCTGGGTATACGCAAGACGTTTTCTCTCCTGCTTTAAGCGCGCACCCCAACCTTCTTGAATCAAGAATTCAGGGTTTTTAGGGGCAGTGGCGTCAGCTTGCACGTTAAAATAATAGTATTTTTTACTAAATATAGCTACTGAAAGCAATATTTGTTGCTAACTGCATAAGATTAACAAATTATTTATATATTGTAAAGATATGCCCTAGGGCCTTTATTTACATAGCGTAGAGGGGCAATGCCTCAACTGCCGATTTAAAGATTATTGATTTTTTGAATAAAAAAGGGTGAATGCCCAACAAGAAAGGAAGCCTATAGAAGCAAAAAAACCGCACCACCTCTAACAGTAGTACGGCCTTTTTGCCCCACTTGCGTGAGGAACTTAGTTTGTAAGCTCGACACTTCGAATTATCTCCAAACAAAAAAGTGAAGTCAAGAATAGGGATTGCTTTGCCTAAATTTTAGGCAACTAAGGCGATCTGGCCGTCCTTTGCCCATTTTTTAAGGAGAAATTCCATGATTGTGAATTCCACGCGTCAGGTTATTACGCGCTCACCCCACAGAACAGTGGGAATGATTAATAGCCCCTATTTTCAGTCCAAGCCGATTGTTTATGAATCCCAGCTTGAACGAGCCTTTGTTCAGCTGTGTCTACTTTGTCCGGGAGTCAGGCGCATTGTCGCCCAGCCTTTTAAGGTCAATCTAGATTCCACCAAGAAAAGGCACTACACACCGGATTACTTAGTAGAGCTAGAGGATGGGAGTTTCGTGGTGGTTGAAGTCAAGATCCTCGAGCGCATCGGAAAACTGGAGAGGCGATTTAACCAAATTAATGAAATCTTAAGTAATCGAAATTTTTCATTTATGACTGCTGATGAAACGCAGCTGTATTCAGATGAAAAAGAAAAGCATGCCAAAGCCATCCTTCGCTATGCGAATTGGCAAGTTGATCCGCAAGTTCAAAAAACGATTTTGAACAAGCTGCAAGAAATTGAGGGCAAAGCAGTTTCATTTGCTCATCTTCAGACTCAAGCGCAATGCTCGGCTGAAGATCTTTTGCATCTCATAGCTACCCGAAAAATCTTCGTTGCTGTCGTTGCGCCTATCTCAGAACTTTTTATTACAAAACCTATTTCAGGAGTTACACATGGACTTAATTACTTTTCAACTTGGTTTAACTTTGCGC
>CAIOIX010000051.1 GCA_903858445.1 uncultured beta proteobacterium | reverse complement strand
GGGGTCAAAAATTGAATTCACGATTGAACTCCAAACTCCTGGAGGCCCATTGAATTTAGTTTGCCAAGCAGAAGTAGTGCGAGTCCAAGAGCTCAATGGCAAATACGGCATAGCAGCCAAGATCACCAGTCAAGAATTTCAATCAATTGCAGTAAATAAAAGTAATCAATAAGGCGAAGCAAACATGACTACTAATACATCTAACTTCAAACTTAAACCATTTTTGTTTAACGGTACTGATATTAGCTTTCTGCTAAGTCAGGTTACCTTTAGGCCCCTCTTTGACGCCAATGGCGTTCCGATTGTCGGATGGGATGGGACAACAGCTATCTACGACATCAATCAAAAACTTCTTTACGATCCAAGTAGTCCGACAGGATTTGGGGTTCCCGGAAATGTGTATGGTGCTTCATCCGCCACATTGATTGCTAATGCGATTGCCTTCTTCGGCACATCCTATGACTCCACTACAGATGCATCCGGTTTGCGTAATGTATCTGGCTTGATGAATAACTTGATCTCAGGACAAAGTCATTGGGGTCAGGCAGATCTTCCGTTCATGAGAATGATTCCTGCGGATTTCCAAGACTACCTTAAGACCTATGCCGTTGGTGAAGCCGGGGCAACCTATGGCAATCTTTTTGAGACCGCTAAGTATGCATATGACCTAACTAGCCATTATGTTCCGACGTCTGCGCGTGTTATGCATACCGACTATACGACGCTGCAAAATCCAGATGGAACAATTAACCAGCAAAACGTTGTTGATTACACTCCACGCATGATTAGCTTGGATACCACTACTGGCGGTGTAACTTATAAGGAAGCTAACGGAAAAATTATTTTTGTTAATGGACTTGCCCAGGTAACTGATTGGGGTATGTTAGATGCTAAAACTGGATTCGGTCAAATTGACTATCAAAATCCAAATGGCGTAACCGTAATGGTGGATGCATCTGGCCATGCGATGAAGGATGCAAATGGCAATCTGATAACTACTACCAATGCTGGTCATCCAGAGAATTTTATTGGGGCTATTAACCCAGGTGTAGCACCTGCTAACGGTTGGGTGGCATTATTTGGTCAATTCTTCGACCATGGCTTGGACTTCGTAGGTAAGGGCGGCCAAGGAACAACGATTACGATTGCGTTGGCACCAACAGACCCACTCTATGTTGCACCCCAGTTTCCTGGTGATCCTAACGCTGTTACGAGCATGACGATTAGTCGTGCAACGGTTGCAGGATTTGATGCAAATAGTGATCCAAGTTACACAAACCATGACTCTCCTTATATCGACCAGAGTCAAACTTATGGTTCAAATTCTCAGGTAACCAGCCTATTGCGTGAGTGGGTTTCTACTGACGGTGGCGCTACATATCATGCGGGTGCGAAGTTATTTGAAGGTCATACCTCTGTAGCCTGGACAAAAGCTGATGGCACTACAACCAAAGGAACAATGCCAACTATCACGGAGTTGCGTGTAGAGCTCATAGCTACAGGCCGTAGTGATTTAACTTGGGATGATATTTCAAACTTCAGAAATCGTGATGCAAGTGGTCATGTTACGGCTGGCAATTCTGGAGTTTCCTTGATTTTGGATATGAACCCTCGTTTTGATATAGTCCATATAGACAAGGCTATTCAGTCGCTAAACGCTTATCTAACTGAGCATCCATTCAAGGCGGATGATGGTTACGGAAATATATATCAATATGATAGTGCACATTTATTGGCATTCGACCCAGCAACTGGAAGCTTTGATCCATACGCAAGTAGTGGACCAAAATTATCAGACTTTATTAACTTTAGAACATTCAATCCAAATTCAAATCTTCCAGATGATATAAAAAATCTCGTCAGTGAATTGCTTCTCCAGTCAATTGGCGATCACTACATTGCAGGTGACGGTCGTGTAAACGAGAACGTAGGCTTAACTGCTGTTCACCATGTATGGCACGAAGAGCATAACTATCAAGTTGACAACTTAGAACAAGCGGTTGCTGCGCAAGATGCTAAAGCTACCGTAGCTGGTGATGCCACCCATCAAACTTTGCATAGCTGGCAAATTGATGCTGGTAAAGGTATGGATGCAAACGGTAATTACTTGGATGCTCAAGGCGCTATCAATTGGGATCCAGATAAGATCTTTAACGCCACTAAGTTAGTGGTGGAGATGGAGTATCAACACGTAGCAGTTGACCAATATGCGCGTACGATCACCCCTGATTTGCCAGAGTTTGTTGGATACAATACCAGCTTAAATTCCGGTATTTCAGATGAATTTGCTCAGGTGGCATTCCGCTTCGGGCATTCAACACTCAGAGAAACTATTGACACAATCGATCCTAATGGCGGATTGACTGGTCAAATCATGAGCTATGCATTGAAAGATGCATTCTTAAATCCAGGCCTATTCGCATCACTTGGCGCCGGTTCAATTGCATTGGGTATGACGCATCAGCAAATGAATGAGGTTGATGAATTTGTTACCCCAGCATTGAATCAGGGCTTGCTGGGTCAGCCATTGGACTTGGCTGCAATTAATATTGCGCGCGGTCGCGATATGGGTATGCCAACTCTCAATGAATTCCGTACTGCATTAGGATTTACTGCTTACACAAACTGGTCTGATTTTGCTCAGAACATGATTCACCCAGATAACTTGGCAGGTTTCATTGCTGCTTATTCGTTTGATGGTGATGTAGCACGTGCGACAGCATTGGTAGATGCTTATAACGGTGCCTTAACCGCTGAAGATCAAACTTACATGACCAATAGCGGTAATGTATATACCTTTGAAACCGCATACAACTTCTTAAACACTGATACAGGCGTTAACCAAATAGATGCTTGGCTGGGAGGTTTGGCTGAGAAGCATGTGTTGGGTGGATTGTTAGGCGAAACCTTCAATGCCGTCTTCTTGGATCAAGTAGAGCGCTTGATGGATGGCGATCGTTACTACTACCTCTATCGCTTAGTTGATCAACAATTTGGCGAGGGCATCATTAATGAGCAGTTCAAAGATATCGTGGAGCGTAATACGGGCGTAACTCATTTGAACGGCAATATCTTTGCTTACGCTGATCAGTATTACGACATGTCTACTCATGCAAGTCATAGCGATAGAACTACGCAAGGTATTGAGCATAAGTATGGCGAGATTATTGCTCAATATGACATAGACCATGCTAGCTCTAGCACTCAGCAACACATTGGCATCTATACAGATGGAACGACATCTACTGCAGGTGTTTTAGCGGAAGCGATGAACGGCAATATTATTCATGTTGCCGGTCAAGACTATATTTACGACTTACGTCCACAGTTGAACTCTACCCAACATAATTTGGATGGCACTCCAGTGAGTGGCGGCAACTCAAATGAAGTATTGGTAGGTACTGCAAATAACGACTACATTAATATGCAGGGCGGAGACGATACTGCCTATGGCGATGGCGGTAACGACGTTATCTATGGCGGCGATGGCATGGACAAGTTGTATGGTGGTGACGGTAATGACACCATTTATGGCGGCGAAGGTCCTGACGTCATTGATGGTGGTGCTGGTGATGATGTTCTTTATGGTCAGGGTAGCGGTACTGCCATGAACGGATCCGACCAGATTATCGGTGGCGATGGTAATGACACTATTTACGGCGGCAATGGCATCGACAAGATTTCCGGTGAACGTGGTGATGATGTAATTTATGGCGAAGCAGATACGGATCCATTTACCCGTGGTGGCGATGGCAATGACTATATCGATGGAGGCACCTCTGGTGATTTGCTCTATGGCGATAACGGTGATGACGTACTCGTTGGCGGGGCTGACCAAGACGTATTGATGGGGGGTAATGGTGACGATATTTTACGTCCCGGCCCAATGTCTGCAGCAGCTATTGCGAATGGTGCTGATGAGGTAAATGGTGGCGACGGCACTAACGACACTGGCTTTGACATCATGGATTTGAGTGATTGGGCCAAGGCGCCAACTGGCACAACGATTGATTTTGCAACCCAAGGCGCCCCTCAAACTACCGCGATGGGTGGTAACAACTTCCCGGCTTGGTTCCAGGTTGAGGGCGTTATTGCAACGGCAAATAACGACATTATTCTTGGTGATGCTGGTAATAACTGGTTGATTGGTGGTAGCGGTAATGACACTATCACCGGTGGCGCAGGTGATGACGTGATTGTTGGTAACCACGTTCGTTTGGATACTCTGATTGGTACTTACCAAACATTAAATACTTCGAATCAATTGGTGAACTCAGAGTACAGCTATTCTGTAGATGGGGCATCACATCGTGCTGGCACTGCTACCCAAGCTGCAACCTTAGCCAAGAATGGCCTGATTGATGCTGCTAATAATCTGAAAGATATTGTGGGTAGTGATACCTTCGATAAGCATTACACAGACATGCTTAGCTCCCAGCAGTTTAAGGACACCATTCTGGGTAATGACATGGTTTTGGCCGGAGGTTCTGGCTTAGGTACTGATACCGTAGTTTACTCAGGCACAAACCTTGATTATTTTATTCAAAATATCATGAATGCACCCTGGTTAGCAGCCACGCCGCCAACGGCCGCCAGCGCACCGCAGGCTTTCACGCTCGATATCAGCGGACTCCAACCGGCAACTGACTATCAATTCCAGGCGTCGGCTGTGGGCGACGATAGGGGCTCCGGTAGCGTAGTGACCTTTACTTCCCCTGTCTTTGCACCTTCTGTTACCACTATCGGGTCGGGCAGCGTGACATATAACTCGGCCACGCTCAGCGGCAACCTGACAGCCATGGGCACGCTCAATTGGAGTGACGCAAACGACTTATCATTTGAATATGGCCCGACCGACACTCTCGGCTCGGTGTGGATGGGCAATCCTTCCTCTGCCAGCAGT
>CAIOIX010000050.1 GCA_903858445.1 uncultured beta proteobacterium | reverse complement strand
ATCAGAGGGTCAATTCACCATGCTAGGGGTGACAAAGCCAATCATATTGGTGGTGAATAATTTTCAGTGCGTCAAAAGTACTGGGAAAAGTACTTGCTCTGGTCAAGTAACTAGCGTCATTAAGCGCTCTGATTTTGGCTTAAGTAAATACATACCTATGGTGAGTGATGAAGTGAAGATTAATGTTCCAGTCGAGGTTTCTCATGAATAAAAGTTCTACAGATTGCCCATTTTTTTCGAACGCCGATAAGGATTGCCCTTTCTACGATGTAAATATAAAAGATTCTAGTGCGGTCTTGTGGTCTCAATACGAAAAAGGCTGGTGGAAGATTCCAGTGGTGTTTAGTGCTTTATTGATGCTGATTCAGTTAATCATTTGGTCCCATATTTCTGGCGCCTTTACTTTTATTTTGGCTCTGAGTTTTGTAGTATCTGCTGGATGCGTGTATTGGCTTACCTATAGGCTACATCTAGAGCGGCGAACGACAGGGCTCAACCATTAGCTTTGATTTGGTTTTAGGCGTAGGGCAGAAGGCTTAAAGCACTCGGCAGTAAGTTGATGCCACTGTCGCTTGTGGGTCGACAGTTGTCTGCGGTGAATTAATCTATTGACTGTCCGCTAATGAGTGGAAAGCGGGCAATGGTTTTTTAAGTGGGTGGGGGGTCAAACTATTTACCCATATTTTTTATTAATACATGCTTCCTACGATTTCATAGGTTTTGCAAACAAGAGGGGGTTAGAGCTCCAGCAGCTTACTCGGCTGAATTTTTAATGCATTACTAATCTTAAGCAGTAAGTCTAAAGTAGGGTTAGCCAACCCCCTTTCAATTTCAGACATATAACTTCTATCCACACCAGCAGCCAAAGCCAACTTTTCTTGGCTTAGCTTTAGTTCTGCTCGATATTTCTTGATGTTCTTACTTAGGGCTTGTAATAGCTGAGGTGATCGTACATTCATAGCCCTTAATTTCTCAGTTTGTGGGCTAAAACACGACAGGGTATAGACTAACGGGATATAGACTACATTTACTGATATCCTTGTTGTAAATATAAGTAATTATCTGGGGGGTTAATGAAAAAGATCATCTTGCTTCTAGTTTTATCAATCCCAATGATTTCCTTTGCTCAACAACAATGTAATACAAGTTGTTTTGGTGGGAATTGCACTACCACGTGTAATCCAACAACAACTATGATGGATTCAGCGCAAAAAGGATGGGACCTTGGCAGCCAAATTGGCAATTCATTTCGCCAAAACAAAGAATCTCAACAAAGAGCTGATCAATTACAACAACAGCAGCAGCAACAGAACCAGACGCAGCAGGCAAATGCAGATGGTTTTAAAAGATCTCAAGACGAACTTAAGGCAAGGATTGAGGAGATATGCGGCACAGTTACTTATAAAGACTACTTCTCAAAAACTGCATGCAAAGCTAGTGACATTACCTTTGATCAACAACTTGATTCATCCAAGATAACTTCGGCACAAAAGGTCTTATTAAAAGAAATTCAACCTAAGCAAGTAGCAATTTCTAGAGATGGCGGGCAAGCATTTAGGGTCTATTACGGGGCAACTGGCGTGAAAGTGTCTGACTTGGTTGAGGGTAAATTAATCCCCGAGAGCGAAAAGAATGCTTTAGCTCTTTATTCTGGAAAGATAACCTGGGGCGAGTACAACACAAAGCGGAAAGAGATCTTCGCATCCTATATTAATGATGTGAGAGCTATCTCCGCTTCCAAATGATCCCAAGAGCAATTTGTGTAACATTATTTATATGCTTGACTATGCATATGGGGTCATCCCATGCGACCACCAGCCATAAAGTCAAAGGTTACACCAAAAAGAATGGTCACTATGTGAAAGCCCATAGGGCAACCAATCCCAATAGAACTCAGCGAGATAACTGGTCAAGCAAGCCAAATACAAACCCCTATACAGGAAAGCAAGGCACTAAGGATCCGCAGAGGTGAAGCTCTTCATACTCTTTGTGATGCTTGGTTTATCAGGTTTAGCAAATGCTGATTGGCGTTCCGAGGCGAACTGGCAGCTTGTTAACGAAACATCAGGCGGTGAAACATCACTTTTTTATGACCCCTCAACGGTAAAAGCAATTGGCTCAAACATTGATCTTTGGACGCTCCTTAGTACGCACACCTCTGAATATATAGGTGGAAAAGGTTTTAAGTCGAGAGGCATGAACATTCTTTTGGATTGCAAGAAGTCTAGATACAAAAGACTTTCCATGGTTCTATATGAGGGATTTAATGGTGACGGCAAAATAATCCAAACCATGGATGCTGAAGGAATGGGAATAGCACAATGGGAGTCTGCCGTGCCAGGAAGTTTATTT
>CAIOIX010000049.1 GCA_903858445.1 uncultured beta proteobacterium | reverse complement strand
GTCCAGACTGCGCTCGGTACCGTTACCCCAAGAAATACTGTGACCGTTTTTCCACAAGTAAGTGGCATCTTGAGTAAGGTATTTTTTAAAGAGGGTGACCTGGTTCAAACCGGCCAATTACTAGCCCTGATTGACCCCCGCCCTTTTGAGGCAAGTCTCAAGCAAGCTGAAGGTACTTTAAGTAAAGATAAAGCCCTGCTAGCCAATGCTGAGCTCGACTTGAAGCGTTACGACACATTGCTCAAGCAAGATTCGATATCCAAGCAAGTCTACGCAACTCAAAAGTCCTTAGTAGAGCAGTACAAAGGCAATGTCCTCACTGATGAAGGCTTGGTCAGCAACGCAAAATTGCAACTCGAATTTGCGCACATTACATCCCCCATCAATGGTCGAATTGGTATGCGACTAGTTGACCCAGGTAATTTGGTGCAACCAAATAATGCCACTGGTTTATTTGTTATTACCCAACTACAACCCACTACGGTTCTTTTTTCAGTTCCCCAGGAAGTCATTCCTTCATTTAGAAAATTCTTACAAGAGCCACCACCTCCTGAGGTCATAGCGATCGTTGACACCATTAAAACCGTGCCGCCAGCTAATGCTTCATCTACAGATCATAGTAAGCAAAACCGCAGTGCCAAAACCGACAGCGTAAGCAATGTCCCTGAAAAAATAATTATTCCAGTGGAATCCTGGAACAGTGATAGTACTAAAAAATTATCCACAGGTTATCTTGAAAGTATTGATAACCAAATTGATATCACCACAGGAACGGTAAAGTTACGGGGCATTTTCTCTAACGATGAGATGAATCTTTTCCCCAATCAATTTGTTAATGTTCGGGTGATACTGGACGTTCTATCCGATGTTGTGGTCATTCCAGTGCCCGCGGTTCAGCGTGGTACACCAGGCACCTTTGTATACCGACTCAACTCAAACAATACCGTCTCAGTTGTGCCTGTCAAGCTCGGTCCTGTCGATGGCTATAACGTGCAGGTGCTTGAAGGTCTTGAGCCTGGAAACATCGTAGTAGTCGATGGCACAGATAAGTTACGCAATGGCGCAAAAGTCATGGTTGGGCAAGCATCTGGCGCTGCAAATGCTAGCGGTAAAGGAGCTAAGGGTTCCGGTCAAGCCAGTAAGCCTTAGTTACCCCACCTCATTACATAGAGAGCTTCTAAGGTCCCCATGAATCCATCCAGGATATTCATTCTCCGCCCGATTGCCACCTCATTATTGATGGTGGCAATTTTATTGGGCGGTATTCTGGCCTATCGCAGTTTGCCAATCTCTTCCCTGCCTCAAGTTGACTACCCGACCCTTCAAGTAGTCACCCTTTACCCAGGCGGCAGTCCTGATGTCATGGCCTCATTAGTGACCGCCCCGCTTGAGCGCCAGTTTGGCCAGATGCCGGGTTTAAATCAAATGTCTTCTGTGAGCTCCGGTGGGGCCTCAGTGATTGTTCTGCAATTTGGACTCGATCTCAGTCTTGATGTAGCAGAACAAGAAGTTCAGGCAGCCATTAACGCCGCCAACTCTTTATTGCCAGGCGATCTACCTGCGCCCCCGATCTACAACAAAGTAAATCCCGCCGATACACCAATTCTGACTTTAGCGATCACTTCAGCTACGCTCCCATTAACTCGCGTCGAGGATT
>CAIOIX010000048.1 GCA_903858445.1 uncultured beta proteobacterium | reverse complement strand
GACATAAATACCAAGACGGCAATCGCAATAATAAAGCCCATTGTTGGCAAAAGGATGCCGTAAAGAACGACAGAGCCAGTAATCATGCCAATGATTTTCCAGTCAAACTTGGGAATCTTCTCAATTGCTGCTTTAGCATTAAGCGACTTCACTAAAATCAACAACCCTAAAGCGGTCATGAGTAAGCCAAGCCAGAATGGGAAGTACCCTGGTCCCATTTTGGCGGCAGTACCCATTTGATACTGGGTGGCCATGATAGTAAAGAAAAGGCCGATGACCATGTACATCAGGCCAGCACCAAAGTCTTTTTGATTGCGGATATTCAAGTTGCGCTCCTTGTTTATCGGCATTTATGCCGATTTATTTATTGATCTTGTGCGATTGTAAGGCAGGAATAGGGTCTCCTGTCTAGGGTTTGCCCTGCCATGGTGCCAATGCGATAATTATTCACATGAAAGTATCCCAAATTCGCCAGGCTTACCTAGACTTCTTCGCCGCTAAAGGCCACCAAATCGTCCCTTCCAGCCCCGTGGTGCCGGGGGATGATCCCACGCTACTATTTACGAATGCGGGGATGAACCAGTTTAAGGATGTATTTTTAGGCTTTGACAAGCGCCCCTATACCCGCGCCACAAGCGCTCAAAAGTGCATTCGCGCTGGCGGCAAGCACAACGACTTGGATAACGTAGGCTATACAGCTCGTCACCATACCTTTTTTGAGATGTTGGGTAACTTCTCATTTGGTGACTATTTTAAGAAAGACGCCATTCAATTTGCTTGGGATTTATTGACTCAGGTATTTGAATTGCCAAAAGAAAAACTCCTGGTTACGGTCTATGCTGAAGATGAGGAGGCGTATGCCATTTGGAAAGATCAAATTGGCGTTCCGGCGGATCGCATTATTCGCATTGGTGACAACAAGGGCGCGCGCTACGCTTCTGATAATTTTTGGATGATGGGCGACACCGGTCCTTGCGGTCCATGTACTGAGATTTTTTACGATCACGGTGAGCATATTCCCGGTGGTCCTCCGGGTAGTCCAGAAGAAGATGGTGATCGCTTTATTGAGATTTGGAACAACGTTTTCATGCAGTACAACCGTGATGAAGCGGGAAATATGCATCCCCTGCCTAAGCCAAGTGTTGATACTGGGATGGGTCTTGAGCGAATTGCCGCTGTTTTACAACATGTCCACTCCAACTATGAGATAGATCTCTTCGTTAGTCTATTAAAGGCCGCCAAAGAGGCTGTGGATGCTGCTGGTGGTGAAAACTGTGATGCAGCTAGCCCATCACTGAAAGTGATTGCTGACCATATTCGGGCCTGTAGCTTTGTCGTAGTAGACGGAGTCATTCCGGGTAATGCAGGGCGCGGTTACGTGCTGCGTCGGATTGCGCGTCGTGCGATTCGCCATGGTTATAAGTTGGGTGCACGAAAACCATTCTTTTATCAACTGGTTCCGGCTCTCGTTCAGGAAATGGGTGAGGCTTATCCAGAACTGCGTGCGGCACAAGAAAAAGTGAGTGAAGTACTGAAGCAAGAGGAAGAACGTTTCTTCCAGACGATTGCTAATGGTATGGAAATTTTGGAGGGTGCTCTGGCTGGTGGTGCAAAGGTGGTTGATGGAGAAACCGCGTTCCGCTTGCATGACACCTTTGGCTTCCCATTAGATCTAACGGCGGACGTTTGTCGCGAGCGCGATGTTACTGTTGATGCGCAAGGTTTTGAAGTGGCAATGCAAAAGCAACGCAATCAAGCCAGGGCAGCTGGTAAGTTCAAGGTGGCTCAGGGCTTAGAGTACTCAGGCAAGCCAACGCAATTTCATGGTTATGACACTTTAAAATACGAGGGTGCTAAGGTAAGCGCACTTTATCTTGATGGCTCATCAGTACCCTCCGTAAAAGCGGGTGATACTGCCGTCGTTGTTTTGGATAACAGCCCTTTTTATGCAGAGTCTGGCGGCCAAGTCGGCGATAAGGGGGAATTGCGCAATGAGGGCACACGCTTTACTGTTGAGGATACTTTTAGGATTCAAGCTGATGTCTTTGGTCATCAAGGTGAAGTGGCTGAAGGAGGGCTGAAGGTAGGCGATTCAATCAACGCACTGGTAGATCTTCAGCAAAGAGCCGAGACGATGCGAAATCATAGCGCCACCCATATTTTGCATAAAGCCTTGCGCGAAGTTTTGGGTGATCATGTTCAGCAGAAGGGTTCTTTGGTAGATGCCAGCAAGACCCGCTTTGACTTTACCCATAATGCGCCGATGAGCACTGTGCAGTTGCGCCAAGTTGAAGACATCGTCAATTGCGAAATCTTAAGTAATGCTGCTACTTCTGCAAAAGTCATGTCGTTGGATGATGCGCAAAAGACCGGCGCCATGATGCTCTTTGGTGAGAAATATGGTGATGAGGTTCGGGTCTTGCAAATCGGTAGTTCAAAAGAACTCTGTGGTGGCACGCACGTAGAGCGTACCGGTGATATTGGGAGCTTGAAGATTATTTCTGAAAGCGGCGTGGCTGCTGGTATTCGTCGAGTTGAAGCAGTCACTGGACGCAATGCCTTGCACTTCTTACAAGACCTGGAAGATAAGATCAATGAAGCTGCGGCGGTACTCAAGACTCATCCCGGAGATTTAGTGAATCGCGTGACACAGTTGCAAGAAAGTTTGCGTCAAGCTGAGCGCGAGTTAGAGAAAGTCAATTCCAAATTTGCTGCCAGTCAGGGCGATGAGCTGGCTACCCAAGCAGTCGATGTTAATGGCATTAAAGTTTTGGCTGCTCGCTTAGATGGCGCTGATGCACAAGTCTTACGCGAAACCATGGACGCGCTTAAAGCCAAGCTGAAGACCGCTGCGATTGTCTTGGCTTCAGTGCAAGGCGATAAGGTGAGTTTGATTGCTGGAGTTACGGCTGATTCGATTGGTACGGTAAAGGCTGGCGATCTCGTAAATTTTGTAGCCCTACAAGTAGGTGGTAAGGGTGGCGGTAAACCAGAGATGGCTATGGCCGGTGGGAATAATCCCGCAGCCTTGAGTGCTGCTTTGGCTGGCGTGAAAGATTGGGTTGCAAGCAAATGACTGAAAGTGTCAACATTGTATTTAATGCGGAGGTAGATGCCATTGGTATGAACTGCCCGCTTCCTATATTACGCACCAAGAAGGCTTTAGCTACCATGCAGTCAGGTGAAGTATTAAAGATTAAGGCAACCGATGCTGGCGCCGCTCATGATTTCCCTGCTTTTGCTAAGCAAACGGGAAATGAGTTGATTGCTACTGCCAACGAAGGCAATGTATTGGTGTTCTTTCTAAAGAGAAGATAAAAAAATAGGCGTTACCACAGTCTTTCAGAGGTCTGAGTTTAGCCCCTGATATTTTATTTGAGGTAAACCCGACTCTTTAGATACTCTGCAAAATCATTCTTCACCTCTGGGTGGCGCAAAGCAAATTCCACCGAAGCTTTGAGATAGCCCAGTTTGCTACCGCAGTCATAGCGAACACCATCGTATTCATAAGCAAATACTGGCTCTTCTTTTAACATGGAGGCGATAGCGTCGGTGAGTTGAATTTCTCCACCAGCGCCTGGCTTAAGATTACGAATGTGGCTAAAAATATTTGAAGACAATACGTAGCGACCAACTACCGCTAGGTTGGAAGGCGCATCTTGAGGTTGCGGCTTTTCTATGATGCCATTCAAGCGATAGATGCCTTTGTTAACTTCAACCCCAGAAACGATACCGTAAGAACTACTCTTAGCCGGGTCAATTTTTTCCACAGCTAACACCGAACCGTTTTGTTCATCAAATACTTTAAGCATTTGTTTGAGTACGGGAGGCTGTCCATCTAATAAGTCATCAGCCAAGATAATGGCAAAAGGCTCATCACGGACTAATTTTTCTGCGCATAAGACCGCATGACCCAAGCCTAATGCTTCTGGTTGTCGCACATAGACACAATCTACGTGACTGGGTTTTACATTGCGCACAATCTCAAGCAGTTCAGTTTTATTTTTAGCTTCAAGTTCTGCTTCGAGCTCGTAAGACTTATCAAAGTGGTCTTCAATAGATCGCTTGCTACGCCCGGTCACAAAAATCATTTCAGTAATACCTGCGGCAATTGCCTCTTCAACCGCATACTGAATCAGGGGCTTATCCACTACATTGAGCATCTCTTTTGGGCTGGCCTTGGTGGCTGGCAAAAAACGGGTGCCTAGACCTGCAACAGGGAATACCGCTTTAGTGACTGCTTTAGTTGATAAGGGCATGTTGGTTCTGATCGCTTTTCGTTTCTAGTTTTTACTGAAGACGTTCTAATTGTGCAACAAGCTTCTCATAGTTTTGCTCAAACCCTAAGAGGCGTTGCTTTTCCTGAGCTACTACTTCCTCTGGAGCGCGAGCCACAAAGCTTTCGTTCGCCATTTTGCCACGAGCTTTACTAATTTCATTCGCTAGACGTTCAATTTCTTTACTCAGTCGCGCCTTCTCCGCTACTACATCAACCTCGATTTTTAATAGTAGTTTCATACTGCCAACTAAAGCCATTGGGGCTCCGGGAGCATCTTTTTCCAGGCCTGATTCATCGTTATAGATTTTAACTTCAGATAGCTTAGCTAAGGCAGTAAGGTAAGGGGTGGCTTGCTTTAATAAGGCCTCGGGACCGCTAATCCAGAGAGGTACTTTTTGCCCAGGTGGCACTTGCATCTCGCCGCGCAAGTTTCTGCAGGCATCAATGATTGCTTTTATTTGAGCAACCCACGCTTCACTTTTTTCATCAATCTTTTCTGGCTGAGCAACTGGGTAAGCTTGCAATGCGATAGTTTGCTTTTCTTGTTTTACAAGTTCTTTGCCTGACATTGGCGCAACGGTTTGCCAGAGGGTTTCTGTAATGAATGGAATCAGTGGATGAGCCATGCGCAAGATAGTTTCCAAAACGCGCAGTAAGGTGCGACGTGTTGCGCGCTGTTGTGCTGGGGTACCCGTTTGCAATTGCACCTTAGCAAGCTCGAGATACCAGTCGCAGTATTCATCCCAAACAAATTGATAGATGCTGGAAGCAATGTTGTCAAAGCGATAGTTTTCAAAGCCTTTGGCAACATCAGCCTCTGTTCTTTGTAATAAAGAAACAATCCAGCGATCTGCAGGCGAAAAATCTAAGTAGCCTTCTGGACCACATTGATTATCGCAAGGCGCAAAACCATTTTCTTGGTCACCATCGGGGCAGTTCATCAAAACAAAACGCGTGGCATTCCAGAGCTTATTGCAGAAATTACGATAGCCTTCGCAACGTTTCTGATCAAAGTTAATATTGCGACCCAGTGAGGCAAGGGATGCAAAGGTAAAACGTAATGCATCAGTGCCAAATGCGGGAATACCGTCTGGGAATTCTTTTTTGGTTTTTTTGCCAATACTTTCAGCTTGCTTTGGATTCATCAAGCCAACAGTTCTTTTGCTAACAAGCTCTTCAATCTTGATGCCGTCAATCAAATCAATCGGATCTAAAGTATTGCCTTTGGACTTACTCATCTTCTGACCTTCAGAATCGCGAACTAAGCCGTGAACGTAGACGGTGTTGAATGGCACCTTACCGGTGAAATGACAGGTCATCATCACCATGCGCGCCACCCAGAAGAAGATGATGTCAAAGCCAGTAACCAATACAGACGAAGGTAGGAAATGCTTGAGTTCAGGAGTTTGCTCTGGCCAGCCCAAGGAGCTAAAGGGCACGAGAGCGGAGCTAAACCATGTATCGAGCACATCAGGATCACGAGTCAGATTGCCGGTATAAGCGGCAGCAGCAGCTTTGGTTCTTGCTTCTTCTGCGGAGCGCGCTACAAAGATCTGTCCATCCTCGCCATACCAGGCGGGGATCTGATGTCCCCACCACAGTTGACGTGAGATGCACCAGTCTTGAATATTCTCGAGCCATTGGGTGTAAGTGCTGATCCAATTTTCAGGAACAAGCTTGATATCGCCTTTGGTAACAGCAGCCAATGCAGCACCCGCAATGGATGAGCCGGGTTGATATTGGTTGTCGGGGCTCGGTTTAGAAACCGCCACAAACCACTGGTCCGTGAGCATTGGCTCAATAATGGTTTGGGTGCGATCACCGCGTGGCACCATCAGTTTATGGGGCTGCACTTTTTCTAAGAGGTCGGCAGCATCTAAATCGGAGACGATCTGTTTTCGTGCTGCAAAACGTTCAATGCCTTGATACACGGCAGGAGCGTTCTCATTAATCTTGGCATCAAGGGTCAGGATATTGATCAGGGGTAATTGATGGCGTTGACCTACTGCATAGTCATTAAAGTCATGTGCGGGAGTTACTTTCACCACACCAGTGCCAAAGTTTAGATCGACATAGTCATCCGCAATAATGGGGATCTCGCGATTGCACAACGGTAAGTGAACTGATTGACCAATTAAGTGTTTGTAGCGCTCATCTTCAGGATTAACCATGACGGCGACGTCACCCAATAAGGTTTCTGGGCGAGTGGTAGCGACTGTTAGGTGCCCGGAGCCATCGGAGAGTGGATAGCGGATGTGCCACATCGAGCCATCCTCTTCTTCGCTCACGACCTCCAGGTCTGAAACTGCAGTGCCCAACACCGGATCCCAGTTCACTAAACGCTTACCGCGATAAATAAGACCTTGCTCATGCAGGCGGACAAATACTTCGACTACCGCTTTGGACATCTTGCTGTCCATCTTAAAATATACACGACTCCAATCAATGGAGGCGCCTAGGCGACGAATCTGGCGGGTAATAGTTGAACCAGAGCTTTCCTTCCACTCCCATACTTTTTCCAAAAATTTCTCACGACCTAAATCATGGCGGGAGACTTTTTGTGCATCTAACTGTCGCTCAACAACGATTTGAGTAGCAATACCGGCATGGTCGGTACCCGGTACCCATAAGGTATTTTTCCCTGACATGCGCGCATGACGTACCAAGCCATCCATGATGGTTTGGTTAAACGCATGACCCATATGTAGGGTGCCGGTCACATTTGGCGGCGGTAGCTGAACGCTAAAGTCTGTTTTGCCCTCATCTAGCGAGGCTGTCGCAATACCTCTCCTTTCCCACTCTGGGCCCCAATGGGCTTCTATAGGGGCGGGTTCATAGGATTTAGCTAGCTGGTCCGCAGGACTGCTAACTGGAGAATTGGGGATATTCGAAGCATTTGGCATAAGAGGCAAATTATAATTGGCACGATGTACTCAGACTTGCTCGCTAACCTCAACCCAGAACAGCGCGAGGCAGTAACCCTCCCGCCCGTAAATGAAAATGGCCAGGCCCAATCAGCCTTAATCTTGGCTGGGGCCGGGAGCGGTAAGACCCGCGTCCTCACTACCCGTATAGCCTGGCTGGTCCAAACCGGGCAGGTTTCGCCTATTGGCGTCTTAGCGGTGACCTTTACCAATAAGGCTGCTAAAGAGATGATGCTGCGCCTAGGGGCTATGCTACCCATTAATACCCGTGGCATGTGGATTGGCACTTTTCATGGTCTTTGCAATCGTTTATTGCGGGCGCACCATAAAGAAGCGGGTTTGCCTTCTACTTTTCAGATTCTAGATACCCAAGATCAACTTTCTGCTATTAAGCGGCTCTTAAAGGGCTTAAAGGTCGATGATGAGAAGTATCCCGCTAAACAGCTTCAGTACTTCATTGCTCACGCCAAAGAGCGGGGAATGCGTGCGCGAGAGCTTGATTCAGGGGACGACTTTCAGGTCAAAATGGCGCAACTTTATGATGCCTATGATGCACAGTGTCAGCGTGAAGGGGTGGTCGATTTTGCAGAGTTGTTATTGCGCAGCTATGAGTTACTCAAACATAACGAATCCATTCGAACCCATTACCAAGAGCGCTTCCGTCATATTTTGATCGATGAGTTTCAGGATACGAATGCTTTGCAATACGCATGGTTGAAGTTGCTCTCTGGTCACGACGCTAGTAAGGTGAATGTCAGCGGTGCTGGCACCAGTGCTGTCTTCGCGGTTGGTGATGACGATCAAAGTATTTATGCCTTCCGTGGCGCTGACGTAGAGAACATGCGTCTTTACGAAAAACAATTCCATCCGATGATGGTGAAGCTTGAGCAGAACTATCGCTCACATGGCCATATCTTAGATACGGCCAATCATCTGATCTCAAATAACACTGAGCGGCTAGGAAAGAATCTGCGGACTGACGCAGGCCATGGCGAGCCAGTCCGCATCTATGACGCAGCGAGTGATCATGCAGAAGCGGCGTGGCTAGTGGACGAAATAAAAGCATTGGTCAACAGCGGTGTTAAGCGTACCGAAATTGCTTTGCTTTATAGAAGCAACGCTCAGTCACGCATCATTGAGCATGCCTTGTTCTCAGCGGCCATTCCCTATCGGGTTTACGGCGGCTTGCGCTTCTTTGAGCGCGCAGAAATTAAACATGCACTGGCCTACTTGCGACTCCTTGAAAATCCGAATGACGATACGTCTTTCTCGCGAGTGGTCAATTTCCCGACTCGGGGTATTGGCGCTAGATCAATTGAAGCCTTACAAGATGAGGCAAGAACTCAGCAGTGCTCTTTGTATTTAGCGGCTACCTCTTTGACAGGAAAGGCTGGTACATCACTCAGCGGCTTTGTGCGCTTGGTTGATCATATGCGCGAGGCAACACGTCACAACACCTTGCCAGAAACAGTGGAGTTTGTGATTCAGAACAGTGGATTAATTCAGCACTATTTAACTGAGCGCGAAGGTCAAGATCGCGTAGAAAACTTACAAGAGCTAGTCAATGCTGCAACTGCTTTTATTGCGGAAGAGGGTTATGGCCAAGACGCAGCTGCAGCACTGCTACCCGGTGAGAATGAGCCTGGCGTGGTTGCCGTTTCGCCTTTAGCGGCATTCTTATCGCATGCCTCGTTGGAAGCTGGTGATAACCAGGCTCAGGCTGGACAAGATGCCGTGCAGTTAATGACAGTGCATTCAGCTAAGGGTCTCGAATTTACCGCTGTATTTATTACTGGCCTTGAAGAGGGCTTGTTTCCGCACGAAAATAGTGTGAATGAGCTCAATGGTCTAGAAGAGGAGCGTCGTTTGATGTATGTGGCGATTACGAGGGCAAAAGAGCGTTTATATCTCTCCCATACTCAGTCACGGATGCTGCACGGCCAGGTTCGTTACAACATGCCATCTCGCTTCTTGGAGGAGTTGCCAGCCGATGCGCTTAAGTGGCTGACTCCAAAAGCTAAAGATGCCCGTTGGGGCGGTAGCGGCAGAAGTTCAGGCTCAACTTGGCAAGATGGTTACACCCGCCAACGTGAATATGACTCCAATGATTTCTTTGATTCCGGTAACGAACGTCAGCAAGTCCGACAGCAAGCTTATGGTCAAGTACCTGCACGCGTAGGGCGAGTAGGGTCAGCCTCAACAACAGTTCAAAGAATGGCGTCGCCACCACGCGGTAACTATCCATTCACGATTGGGCAAAACGTTTTTCATACGAAGTTTGGTGAAGGCCGCGTTACCGGTTTAGAGGGTAACGATGCTGATGCACGCGCTCAAGTCAGTTTCAAGCGTAACGGTGTGAAGTGGCTACAACTCAGTATTGCAAAACTGACAGCTATTGAATAACCAATCAGTAGCTGGCTTCAGTTAGGCCGATAACGTAGCTTCTTCCATGCCGACAAAGCAGGCTTTCCAGGCGGCAAAGAAAGAGCAGTGCATTACAGTGAGTCCCGCCATGGAGAGCGGAGCGATGATAAATGAAGCGACCTGCCCCAGATCGATTGAGTCGAGGGTTGCGCCTACCAATATTGGAATAGCAATCAGAATCGCACTCCAAATCGAGAGATATAACAAGAATGCACCACGATTAGTCCAGCAAGCTAAGTAACTGGAAAAGAGTGCTTGAGGCACGGACATATTTTCCCAAGCCACTAGTATCGGTGAGAACCACATCAGCATGGCAACTGGAATATACAGAATGGCACCAAAAAATAAGACCAAATAAATTTGGCGAATGGCCTCAGGGTTAATGGGTTTATCGCTAGTCATGAGTGGTAGAAGTAATTCAAAATCCACCAGCAAGCTCAGCACAAAGCTGAGCGCCAAAATAAGTACCGCATAAATCAGGCCGAGTTGCAAAATTCTCTTACGTACTAGCATCGTTGATTGCAGTGCCACCAAATACACCATAGGGCGGATGCGTTCTTTTTGAATGGCCTGACGACAGGCTGTCATAAAGCCGACTGAGAGTGTTGGTGTGAGAACTAAGACGGCAAAGACACCGATGACTGGCACGAGTACCGCAAGCTGAGCAAAAAAGACGTACATGAATATCAACATCAAGAAGCCGATGGGACTCTGCTTAAATAACCAAATACCTTGGCGGATCCAGGTATACCCCTCTTTAGGGGCAACTGCGTTTAGTTTCATATAGCTTTGCGGCTTAAGAGAATGTGCTCAAAATGGCTTGGGTCGTGGGGTGTCAGCATCTGAGCATCCCGAGGTAAATAGAAATCCCACAGGCGAGAAATCCAAAAGCGTAATGCGGCAGCCCGGATCATCATTGGCCAACTAGTTTTTTCATCTGCGGTGAGTGGACGCACAGATTGATAGGCATCCATGAGGGCATTAAAACGTGCAGAATCTAAATCCTTATTATTACTAGCCAGGCACCAGTCATTGACTGTTACTGCTAAATCAAACAGCCACTTATCTGTACCGGCGAAATAGAAATCAAAGAAGCCGCCCAATAAATCATGTGAGGTGTCGGAAGATCCCTGTGGGTCAAACAAGACGTTGTCTCTAAAAAGATCACAGTGACTTGCCCCTTGCGGAAGTCCTGCATACTCATCTGAGGCGAAGAAGGTTTCTTGCGTTGCCAATTCCGTTGTCAATAATTCTTTTTGGCTCTCGTTTAAGTGCGCGAGTACTTGAGGCACTGTTTTTTGCCACCACGAAAGGCTACGTAAATTTGCTTGTGTTTTAGGAAAATCAGCGCCTGCCAAATGCATCTTTGCAAGCATTTCACCGACTAATGCACAGTGTTTTGCTTCGGGCTCTAGTCTTGATAGGCCCGGCAGTTTACTCACAATTGCCGCTGGCTTGCCTTTGAGTGAAAATAAAATCTCACCATGTTTATTGGCGATTGGCTTTGGCACTAAAATGCCTTTATTAGCCAAGTGCCCCATAAGCTCGAGATAGTAGGGAAGTTGCTCAGCTGACAATCTTTCGAAGATAGTTAAAACCCATTCATGTTTCTTGCCGTCAAGGACGGTATCTAAGAAAAAATTGGAATTCTCAATGCCGCCATGAATGCCGCGAATGGCGCTCGCTTGCCCAATATCAAAATCCTGTGCGATCCAGTCTGAGATATCGCTAAGCTCGATCGGGGTAAATACAGCCATCGTTTAAAAAGGAATGCTAATGCTAGGAACGCTGAGCAGATCAGTTTCTTTTGCAGGTCCAGGTTGCACAGAGGTTGGCGGAGCCATTTCATAGCTAGTAAAGCGCGTTTTAACGTCAACTTGGGGTGGCGCATTCACGTCTTTATATTCAGTTACCTCAGTACCATTCCCATCTTTATATTTGTAGCTGGGTTTACGTGTTTCTGGAGTATTCATAGCACCAGATGCGCTGACTGCTGGTGCAAGCGGTTGATTATTGATTTGCTGCAGCTCAGTGGGGCTAAGAGCTTGGCTACCATTCTGGGCGGCAGCATGGTTGCCTCCTAATATGCCAAAAGCCATAAAAAAGCTTGTTAAAACAAGGGCCTGGCTCCAAGAGTGGCTGAATAAGTTGGTTAGAGTGTGCATCATTTTTCACCTTTTTAGTCCCACTCTAGATCGGTTCCCAAACCAGACCCGTGGGTAGTTAGCAACTAGATTGTACGATTGCGGTATGACTAAACATAGACTCTTGTTGGTAGATGGCTCTAGCTACCTCTATCGCGCCTTTCACGCCATGCCAGATCTCAGAAATGGGGATGGTGACCCAACTGGTGCTATCTACGGGATGGTCAATATGATGCGCAGAGCAAGGTCTGAGCTCAAGGCAGACCATATTGCCTGCGTATTTGATGCCAAAGGGAAGACTTTTCGGGATGAAATGTATGCCGAGTACAAGGCTCATCGTTCACCCATGCCGGAAGATTTAGTTAAGCAAATCGAGCCGATTCATGCAATGGTGAAGGCTTTGGGTTGGCCGGTATTGATGGTATCTGGAGTCGAGGCTGATGACGTGATTGGTACTTTGGCTTGTCAAGCCACTCAAGCTGGCTGGGAAACAATTATTTCTACGGGCGATAAAGACTTGGCGCAGCTCGTGAATCCATCGGTTACTTTGATCAATACCATGACCAATGAGAAATTAGATGTCGAGGGAGTGATTGAAAAATTTGGAGTACCACCTGAGCGTATTGTCGATTACTTATCCATCATCGGTGACACAGTGGATAACGTGCCCGGTGTCCCTAAGGCTGGCCCTAAGACAGCAAATAAGTGGTTGGCTGAGTTCGGTGATCTGGACAACTTGATGGCAAACGCCGATCAAGTAAAAGGCGTGGTCGGTGAAAATTTGCGAGCTAGCTTAGGCTGGCTTCCCCAAGCGCGACAACTCATCACCGTCAAAATAGATTGCGATTTAGACCCCCATCTTTTGAGTTTGGATGACTTGCATGCCAAGCCTGAAGATGCGCCACTCTTACGTGAATTATTTGAACGCTATGCCTTCAAGACTTGGCTGCGAGAAGTTGAGAAAAAGCTTGCCAACCCTAGTTCTCAGGCGGAAGAGGCGGGGGCAGGTTTTGACTTGGCTGGTAGTCCGCTACCAGGCCTTTCTCCAGGTGACTTGGCTACAAAAAAATCAAGGGAGATTGCGTCTGCTCCAACAACAGCTTTGTCTCAGGAGACAACGGATTTACATGACGCGATTGAGCGCCAGTATGAGTGCGTTGTGGATGAAGTGAGTTTAGAGAAGTGGCTCAAGAAAATTGAAAGCGCGACCCTCACCGCGGTTGATACTGAAACCACTGGCTTAGATGCTTTAGCCGCAGAACTAGTGGGTATTTCTTTGTCGGTCGAGCCTGGTGAGGCCTGTTACATTCCGGTGGCGCATCGGAATGGTGAAACGCAATTAGGCCGGAACTTTGTTCTGGCGCGTATGAAATCTTGGTTAGAGAGCTCCTCCCATTTAAAGGTTGGGCAAAACCTAAAGTACGACAGTCACATCTTTGCAAATTACGGCATTACCTTGGGCGGTATTCAGTTTGATACTTTGCTTGAATCTTATGTACTGGAGTCCCATCTTCCGCACAATATGG
Source organism: uncultured beta proteobacterium (assembly GCA_903858445.1). GTDB lineage: Bacteria > Pseudomonadota > Gammaproteobacteria > Burkholderiales > Burkholderiaceae > Polynucleobacter. The sequence goes on along the minus strand of CAIOIX010000048.1, from coordinate 15,403 downwards.
ATAGCTTGGCAGCACGTCACTTAGGTGTAAAGACGATTCGATATGAAGAGGTCTGCGGCAAAGGTGTGCATCAAATTGGGTTTGATCAAGTAGATCTGAAAATCGCTACTAATTACGCTGCTGAAGATGCTGACATTACCTTGCGCCTCCATTTGGAGCTGTGGCCACAAATACTAGTGAGTCCTGGTCTACGCTATGTATATGAAAGTATCGAGATGCCAGCGATGCGAGTGCTTGGCATTATGGAGCGCAATGGTATTCGGATTGACTCAGCCCTATTGGCAAAGCAGGGACAACAGGTTGGTAAGCGCCTGCTGGAATTAGAGGGTGAGATACATAAACTAGCGGGACAGCCTTTTAATATTCAATCGCCTAAGCAAATCGCTGAAATTTTATTTGGACAATTGGAGTTACCGGTAATTAAGAAGACGCCATCGGGCGCTCCTTCGACGGATGAGGAGGTCTTGCAAAAACTGGCTGAAGATTATCCTTTGCCGGCTCGTATTTTGGACTATCGCAGTCTCGCTAAATTAATGTCAACTTACATTGAAAAGCTGCCACGGATGGCTGATCCCAAGACCGGTCGCGTTCACACCAACTTTTCACAAGCTACTGCCGTCACTGGGCGCCTTGCATCTAGTGACCCTAATTTGCAAAATATTCCAGTGCGTACCGAAGAGGGTCGACGGATTCGCGAGGCTTTTATTCCTGCCGATGGTTGTAAGTTGCTTTCAGCCGACTATTCTCAAATTGAGTTGCGCATCATGGCGCATATTGCTGAAGACGAAAACTTACTCACTGCGTTCAGGGAGGGCAAGGATGTCCACCAAGCTACTGCAGCTGAAATTTTTGGCTTACCTTTGGAAGGGGTAAGCTCTGAACAACGTCGTTACGCCAAGGTGATTAATTTTGGCTTGATTTATGGCATGAGTGCATATGGTCTGGCTAGTAATTTGGGGATTGAACGTTCGGCTGCGCAGAATTACATAGCGAAATATTTTGATCGCTACCCAGGTGTTGCTCAATACATGGAGCGCACGCGTTTGGAGGCTCGGGAGAACGGCTATGTAGAGACGGTATTCGGCAGAAGACTGTGGCTACCTGAAATCAAAGGGTCGAATGGCCCACGTCGTCAGGGTGCCGAAAGGGCTGCTATCAATGCGCCAATGCCGGGGACTGCCGCAGACTTAATGAAGTTAGCCATGATTGCAGTTGAAAATTGGCTAGAAAAAGAGCAGCTCAAAACCCGTATGCTTTTACAAGTACATGATGAATTGGTGTTTGATGTACCTTTGGGTGAGATTGATTTGCTCAAAGAGAAATTGCCAGGACTGATGTGTACAGTTGCTAATTTAAAGGTTCCTTTGCTGGTAAGCATCGGTATTGGCGATAATTGGGAAGAAGCCCACTAATTTGGGCTCGATAGGAATAAAGGCGATGAATAAAAACGATCATCAAAATTCAAAAGACATCCAAGGCAGGCGTAGAAGCTTTATGAAAACCTCTGCGCTTACTGCAGCAGGGGTTGGGATTGGGTTAGCTCCAGCATCCCAACCTGTCCTGGCAGCTGCAATTCAAACGGATTTTTCAGGCCTCAAGGCTGGTGAACAAATGATTCCGGTTGGAGGTTCGCAAATTCCGGCTTACGTGTCGCGGCCAGATAATACTAAGGGTCCATTACCTGTTGTGATTATTGCCAGTGAAATCTTTGGTGTACATGAGTACATCGCGGATGTGACGCGGCGTTTTGCAAAGCTGGGTTATCTCGCGATTGCCCCAGAATTCTTTGTGCGCGCTGGTGACCCCAGTCAATATGGCACTATTACTGAAATTTTGACAAACGTTGTGTCCAAGACACCTGATACTCAGGTCTTGGGTGATTTGCAAGCTGCTTTGGTGTGGGCTGGTAAAAATGGTGGCGACTTGAAGCGAGTCGGCGTTACTGGATTTTGTTGGGGTGGGCGCATCACTTGGTTGTCTGCAACGCTTCCTCAGGTTCGCGCAGGTGTTGCTTGGTATGGCCGCTTAATTGGCGAGAAAACTGTAGGTAATCCGCGCAACCCCGTTGATATTGCCCCAGATTTAAAGGCCCCAGTATTGGGTCTATATGGTGCCGCTGATACTGGCATTTCCTTAGAGAGTATTTCTCAAATGCGTGAAGCATTGGCAAAGGCAGCTCCTACAAATGCTGCTGCGAAAGCGTGTCAATTTGAAGTGTATCCAGATACCCCGCATGCATTTCATGCAGACTACCGCGATTCCTATCGAGAGGGTCCTGCAAAAGACGGTTGGGCAAAATGCTTGGCTTGGTTTAAGAAAAACGGAGTAGTGTAATTGCCATGACAGTTTTGCAAAACATTATTTTAATTACTGCATTTGCTGGGATAGTCAGCGTTTCGATTGCCGCCACTTTCTCTTTGACTTTGCTGTCTAAGGTGGTGAATGACATGGTGAGCGTATCGGTTGGTATTTTGCTCGCTACAGCTTTTTTACACTCTTTACCCGAGGCTTTCAGTATGGAGGGTTCAAGCCCTCAGCTTTTGTTCGCCACGTTGCTTGCTGGCTTGCTAGGCTTTTTCTTGCTCGAGAAAATTGCCTTATTACGCCACAGTCATCATCACGAAGGTGATGGCCACAATCACCACCATGGCCATGATGCTGAAGAGGCTGGTCGAAGTGGTGGAATGATTTTAGTTGGAGACGGAATTCATAACTTTGTGGATGGTGTATTGATTGCCGCCGCCTTTATGGCCGATTATCAGGTGGGTGTCTTTACGGCGCTCGCTATCATTGCCCACGAGATTCCCCAGGAGATTGGTGACTTTATTGTTTTGTTGAATGCCGGATTCTCGCGTACACGCGCCTTGCTCTATAACTTGATTTGTGGTTTATCAGCTGTTGTGGGCGGAGTATTGGCTTACTTCTTCTTGGAGAAGGCGCACACTGCAATGCCTTACTTATTAGTGGTTGCTTCCAGTAGTTTTATTTATATTGCTGTGAGTGATTTGATTCCGCAAATGCATCGTCGCCCTCATTGGCTGGAGTCTTTGCGTCAAACAGTTTTGATTGCTTGTGGTGTAGGTTTTGTGATCTTGCTGTCTTTCTTGCATTAAGTTTCAACGGGCCTACTGGGGTCTGAACACCATTCGCTCCAGCTGCCAGCATAGAGGCGCGAACCCCTCAAGCCAGCAACTTCCATCGCCAGTAGATTGTGGCAGGCGGTGACCCCTGAGCCACATTGATGAATGACGTCGGATGCTTTGATGGGGCCCAGCAAATCTACGAACTCTTTGTAGAGTTGTTCTGGTGACTGAAATAGGGTTGCCGATAAATTATCTTTAAAGAAGCGATTAATTGCACCCGGAATGTGGCCCGCTACAGGGTCTAAGGTTTCGTTTTGACCATGAAAGCGATCATTCGCGCGCGCATCTAGCACAATGCTTTTTTTGGTCTGTAAGTTTTCTGTCAGCGCATCAGCCAATACCAAGCCTACATAAGGCATTGCTTCAATTGCTTGATCTGCTGGACTAGGTTTGCGAGGAATAGTGCCAATAGGACCATTCCAGGCGTCGAGTCCGCCATCCAGAACCCGGACATTAGCATGGCCAGTGGCTTTTAGCATCCACCATAAGCGGCTCGCATAGACCGAGCCCTGTTTGTCATAGGCAACAACGAGGGTGTTGTTGTCCATGCCGAGTTGTGTTTTTGTTTTTGCCCAGGCCTCTGGTGTGGGCAGAGGGTGACGCCCATTCTGACCGGTTTTTTCACCGGATAGATCTTGATCAAGGTCGACGTAAATGGCACCAGGAATATGACCTTCTTCGTATGCTTTTTTACCAGCAGAAGTATCGGCCAAGTCAAATCGACAGTCACATAGCAATACATTCTCACCGCTATTAATGATTTCTTCTAACTGGTTGGCAGTAATGAGAGGAGTCATAGCGACTTTCTATTGGTGAGATTAAACGCCTTGATAGTTCATAACACGACGATACCACTCATGGAAGTGCTGCATACCGTCTTCCATGGGGCTTTGATAAGGACCGACTTCATTGATGCCGCGTGCCAAAAGTGCAGAGCGGCCAGCATCCATACGCTCGCCGATTTCATCGTCTTCGATACAGGTTTCCATGTAAGCAGCACGCTCAGCCTCAACGAACTCGCGTTCAAACAAAGCAATCTCTTCTGGGTAATAAAACTCCACGATGTTGCGTGTTTTGTTAGGACCTAATGGGTGCAGAGTAGAGACGCACAACACTCCTGGATACCACTCCACCATCACATTGGGATAGTAGGTGAGCCAAATAGCCCCGTGACGGGGTGACTGTCCGCCAAATTGGCGCAGTACAGCCTCATGCCAGTTGCGATACGCCGGTGATCCAGGTGTTTTTAATTCTTTGTGAATGCCAACAGTTTGTACGCTATGCCACTCCCCGAATTCCCAATGGAGATCTTCGCAAGAAACAAACTTACCTAAGCCGGGATGAAAGGGTGCAACGTGATAGTCCTCGAGGTAGACCTCGATAAAAGTTTTCCAGTTGTAGTTACAGTCATGAACTTCAACATGATCGAGCATGTAGCCTTCAAACTTGAGGTCATCAGCAACGCCCAGTTTGGCAAGATCAGCTCTGACATCGCGCGGACCTTCAAACAACAATCCTTGCCAGTTTTGTAATGGAGATTTGCCAAGATGAAGGCAAGGCTTATCTTCAAAATGAGGGGCGCCTAAAAGACTGCCATCTAAACTATAAGTCCAGCGATGTAATGGGCAGACAATATTGTCTGCTTTACCAGAGCCATTGAGCATGAGTGCTTGGCGATGTCGACAAACATTCGATAGCAGTTCTATACCAGTCTCATTGCGAACCAGGATACGACCTTCATTTTCTGCGGCTAATGTGCGATACGAGCCCGTTTCTGGCACCATGAGCTCGTGGCCGACATAGCCGGGCCCCTGCTTGAAAAGCAGTTCAATTTCGCGCTGATAAAGGTCAGCGTCAAAATATGCCGAAACCGGCAACTGTAGATTGGACGGCGCAAGCTTCTGCGCGGTAGCCAGATTAGTCATTCTCCCCACCCCCGAAAACGTCAGCCGAAGCTAAGCGGAATAACCAATCCAACCATCGACGAATCGATATTGGAAAGGAAGGGATGAATTATACCCATCGCAGGGGCTTCTCGCTTTAATATATAGGGCTGTTTGTGCAATAAAAACATAGGAAACGGACCCATGCCAGCCAAAAAATCTGAGAGTCAAAAAGCAGGTGTAGAGACTCAGATCGACCCAAAGTTACGATATGAAGAGGCTGTTAAGGAGCTGGAAAAGCTCATTTCTGACATGGAATCAGGCAAATTTTCACTTGAAGAAACACTTTTGGCCTACCAGCGTGGGGCTGCTTTATTGAAACATTGCCAAGGCGTACTTGCTCAAGTTGAGCAACAAGTGCGCGTATTTGAGGCCTGATAACAGTGGCTGTTCAATTTCAGGAGTGGCTTAGCGCTCACTCCGCGCGAACGGAGTTGGCATTAGAGGTACTGCTTGATTCGGATCAAACTACTCCCCGTCGACTTCATGAGGCAATGCGTTATGCAGCTCAAGGTGGTGGTAAGCGGATTCGCCCCTTGTTAGTTTATGCGGCCGGCGGATTGGGTGATGAAAAGGATCCAGCAATAGAAGTTGCGCTTGATGCTGCTGCAGTTGCCATTGAGTGTATTCATGCCTATTCCTTGGTGCACGATGATTTGCCCTGCATGGATAACGATGATTTGCGCCGTGGTCGACCCACAGTACATAAGGCATTCGACGAAGCAACGGCTTTATTGGTGGGCGATGCTCTGCAAACACGCGCCTTTGAGATTTTGGCAAACGCCGACTGTAGCGCTGATTGTCGCTTGTTAATGATTTCTGCTTTAGCCGCTGCATCAGGTTCCCGGGGCATGGCTGGCGGTCAAGCGATTGATTTGGATAGTGTCGGTAAAAAATTAGATCTTGGCGGGCTTCAGCAAATGCATGCAATGAAGACGGGTGCATTGCTCTCTTGTGCAGTTGAGTTGGGGGGAATAGCTGTAGATCTTAATGCCGTCCAAATGACTTGCCTGAAAAACTACTCCCAAGCGCTTGGTTTAGCTTTTCAGATTGTTGACGATGTTTTGGACGCGACGGCAGATAGTCAAACCCTTGGAAAGACGGCTGGAAAAGATGCCGCTAACGATAAGCCTACCTACGTCACCTTGATGGGTTTAGACTATGCACAGAAGCAGGCAAAGCAATTGCAAGCAGAAGCGATTGCAAGTTTGGAAATTTTTGGCGACAAAGGGCAGGCCTTGAAAGCTTTGGCTCTGTTAGTGGTCAATAGAGGCAAATAGGTTTCACTTTAGATTCGATGACTTTAGATTCCATACATTCACCCGCAGATTTAAAAAAACTTCCCCGTGAAGCCCTGCCTACTGTGGCGGCTGAACTGCGCCAATTTATTTTAAATTCCGTATCTAAAACGGGCGGACATCTTTCCTCTAATTTGGGGACGGTGGAATTATCAATTGCCCTACATTATGTTTTTGATACTCCGCACGATCGCATTGTTTGGGATGTGGGTCATCAAAGTTACCCCCATAAAATTTTGACCGGTCGTCGCGAGCGCATGAGTACTTTGCGTCAGTTCGACGGTTTATCTGGCTTCCCGCGACGCTCTGAGAGTGAATATGATGCTTTTGGTACCGGCCACTCATCAACCAGCATTTCAGCAGCAATGGGTATGGCTAGAGCCTTTCAAACCAAAGGCGAGCAGCAAGTGGCTGTTGCTGTGATTGGCGATAGCGCCATGACTGGTGGCATGGCTTTTGAAGCAATGAATAATGCGGGCGTTTATGACGACCTGCCACTTGTGGTGATCTTGAACGACAACGATATGTCAATTTCGCCAGCGGTGGGCGCATTGAATCGCCATCTCGCACGCTTGCTCAGTGGCAACATTTATTCGGCAACTAAAAAGGGTATTGATAGCGTTTTATCTATTGCACCGCCATTGCGTGAGTTTGCTAAACGTTTAGAAGATCATGCCAAGGGGATGGTTTCTCCATCAACGATTTTTCAAGAATTTGGCTTTAATTATTTTGGCCCGATTGATGGTCACGATTTAGCGGCACTGATACCAATGCTACAAAACGTCCGTCGATTGGCGCTCGAAGGTCGCGGCCCGCAGTTCCTTCATGTGGTGACGCGTAAAGGTCAGGGCTATGAGTTAGCTGAAGCTGATCCTGTGCTGTATCACGGTCCAAGTAAGTTCAATCCTGAAGAGGGTGTGAAGAAGCCCGCCACCCCTCCGAAGAAAACCTTCACACAAGTATTTGGTGAGTGGTTGTGCGATATGGCTCATGCTGATCCTTTGTTGGTTGGCATTACGCCTGCGATGAGTGAAGGCTCTGGCCTAGTTGAATTTGAAAAGAATTTTCCGAAGCGTTATTACGACGTAGGAATTGCTGAACAGCATGCTGTGACCTTTGCTGCTGGTATGGCATGCGAGGGGATGAAGCCGGTGGTGGCAATTTATTCTACTTTCTTGCAACGCGCTTATGATCAATTGATTCATGATGTGGCGATTCAGGATTTGCCAGTGGTATTTGCATTAGATCGTGCGGGTTTGGTTGGTGCTGATGGCGCGACCCATGCGGGCGTGTATGACATTTCATTTTTGCGCTGTATTCCTAATATGTTGGTGATGACCCCTGCTGATGAGGCAGAGTGCCGCGATTTATTAACGACCGCCTTCCATCAACCGCACCCGAGTGCAGTGCGCTACCCACGCGGTGCTGGCGTTGGTAAAATTCCCTCTAAGGAGTTACGCACGCTGCCACTAGGTAAGGGCGAGCTGCGCCGTAAATCAAATGCACCTGTCGGTAGTCGCGTAGCTATTTTTGCATTTGGTACCTTGCTGTATCCCGCCTTAGAGGTTGCAGAGCAGATTGATGCCACAGTTGCTAATATGCGCTTTGTAAAGCCTTTAGATATTGAACTGATGAAATCCTTGGCCGCTGATCATGATTATTTGGTGACCATCGAAGATGGCGCCATTCAAGGGGGTGCCGGTAGTGCATGCCTAGAGGCTCTTTCAGCCATGGGAATCAATCGGCCTTTATTGCAGTTGGGTATTCCCGATCAGTTTGTTGAACATGGGGACTACCAGTTGCTGATGGCTCATTGTGGTCTCGATTCACAGGGTATTGCCAAGTCCATCACTCAGCGCTTTCCAGCGATCCTGACCACCAATTCAGCAGTCGCAGGCAAATAAGCTGGTTTTGCCGGAAAATAGAACTATGAATGACATGAATGCATCTTTTTTTAATGCCGGCTTGATGCCCGATGTGCAATCCACGCGGGATGAGCGCGCATTACCGATTGAGCAGGTGGGCATTCGCGGCGTACGTCATCCTCTGACCATTCGCACAAAGGCTGGCAGTTTTCCATCAGTCGGTAATTTTGAGATGGATGTTGCTTTGCCTGCGCATGTGAAAGGAACGCATATGTCGCGTTTTATGGCGATCTTGCAAAAACAAGATGAGGCAATCGATAGTGCCTCGGTTGTTTCTATGGTTCGCGAGATGTTGCCACTCTTAGATGCAAGCGAAGGCCGTATTCAATTTACCTACACGCATTTCGTCAAAAAAGCTGCACCTGTTTCAGGTGTTGAAAGTTTGATGGATTACGAAGTAACTTGGATGGCAAAAGGCAAAAAAAATACTGCGGACTTGATTGATGTGGAATTGCATCTGCGAGCTCTAGTTCCAGTGATGAGTTTGTGCCCTTGTTCAAAAGAGATTTCAGATTTTGGCGCGCACAATCAACGCTCGCATGTCACGATGACGGTTGCGCTTGCGCCCCAAACTAAAATGACGGTTGAAGATTTGGTTGCTGCGGCCGAGAGTGAGGCTTCTAGTGAGTTGTGGGGCTTACTCAAACGCCCTGATGAAAAGTGGGTCACCGAGCACTCTTATAGCAATCCAAAATTTGTTGAAGACTTGGTGCGTGATGTTGCCGGTCAACTTAAAGCCGATGAGCGTATTTTGTCATTTACGGTTGAGGCTGAAAACTTTGAGTCGATCCATAACCACAGCGCCTTTGCCAAAATTAGTCTGATGAAATAACCGATTTCGCCTCACTTCATGAGGTTTTAAATCAGATTATTGCTCTGCAAGTCCCAGCGAGGCTTGATATCAAATGCGCCTGAGGTTGTTGAGCCATTGTTAGCGACAAGCATTCGCAGTGCACCTGCAAATGCAATCATCACGCCGTTATCAGTGCAAAGATCTAGTGGCGGGTAGTGCACCTCAAAACTATGTTTAGCAGCTTTCTCATTCAGAGCGGCGCGCAGTTGCGAGTTGGCTCCCACGCCACCAGCAAGCACTAAATGTTTGCAGCCAGTTTGCTTGAGCGCTTTCTCTGATTTACTCACGAGGACTGCAACTAAAGATTCCACAAAAGCCCTTGCCAGGTCCGCATGAAATTGGGCAATCAGATCAGCATCATCAATATTCTTTTCTTGAAACTTTTTGACCTGATTTAATACTGCCGTCTTTAAGCCTGAAAAAGAAAAATCTAAATCGCCCGAGTGCAGCATCGGTTTGGGTAAGTCAAATTGACCAGGTCGACCCCGTTCTGCCAGCCTCGAAATGGCAGCGCCGCCCGGGTAGTCCAAACCTAGTAATTTCGCTGTTTTATCAAAAGCCTCACCAGCTGCGTCATCTAGGGTTTCGCCAAGTAGCTCATAACGTCCTACGCCAGTGACTTTCATGAGTTGTGTGTGGCCACCTGAAACTAGCAGGGCAATAAATGGGAATTGGGGCGCTGAGTCCCCTAATAAGGGGGATAGGAGGTGCCCCTCAAGGTGATGCACTCCAATCGAGGGTAGCTTGAGTCCTTGGGCTAGAGATTTAGCAAAGGCGCTACCTACTAGCAGGGCGCCAGCAAGGCCAGGGCCCTGAGTATAGGCAACCGCATCAATATCCTTCAGCGTGAGCCCAGATTGGGCTAAGGACGCGTCTAAAAGGGGTAAAACTCTGCGAATATGATCTCTAGAAGCTAATTCTGGGACGACCCCTCCATACTCCCGATGCATGGCGATCTGGGAATGCAGAGCCTGCCCCAAGATGCCTTGGGATGCGGGTTGGGTGTTCTCCCAGGGTGCGGTGTTGTATAAAGCCACCCCGGTCTCATCACAAGAAGTTTCTATGCCTAAAACAATCATTTTTCTTTTGGTCGTGCTAGAATCCGTGATTCAGTTAATTTTTCGATATTTTTCGAGCATAAACGAGTTAGACAAGTATGACTACAGTACGCCTCCGTGAGAACGAACCCTTCGAAGTGGCATTACGCCGTTTCAAGCGCACCATTGAAAAGAATGGCCTTTTAACAGACTTGCGTGCTCGCGAATTCTATGAGAAGCCAACTGCTGAGCGTAAGCGCAAAAAAGCAGCAGCTGCAAAACGCCATTACAAGCGTATTCGCAGTCAAATGTTGCCTAAAAAGCTTTATTAATCGCATCTAAAAGCTCTCTTCACTGAGGAGCTTTGAAACCCGCTAGCGGTAAAACGCAGCGGGTTTTTGCTTTTTCAGCGTCCGAGTAATAATGAATGGTGAGAATGATTAAAGAGCATCAAGTACAACGGGAACCATGACATGAGCCTTAAAGACCAAATTACTGAAGATATGAAAAATGCCATGCGTGCAAAAGAAGTGGCACGTTTAGGCGCGATCCGTCTTTTATTGGCAGCCATTAAGCAACGCGAAGTAGATGAGCGCATTGTGATTGATGATGCAGGTGTGGTGGCGATAGTAGAAAAAATGATTAAGCAGCGCAAGGATTCGATCTCGCAGTTTGAAAAGGCGGGGCGTGATGATTTGGTTGCGATCGAAGCTGGTGAGATGGCGATTTTGCAGGCCTATCTACCTGTGCAACTTTCCGATGCTGAGGTTGAGGCTGCGGTGGCAGTAGCAGTGAGTTCTACGGGCGCTATTGGACCTCAAGACATGGGCAAAGTGATTGGCGCTCTTAAAGCCCAATTGGCTGGCAAGGCGGATATGGGAAAAGTTTCCGCCTTAGTGAAAGCTGCTCTGGCAAAGTGAGCCACTAAGTTCAATACTCATGGCGCTTATCCCTCAATCCTTCATTGCCGATCTTTTAAATCGGATTGACATCGTTGATGTGGTTGGGCAGCATGTGAAGTTAAAAAAAGCGGGCGCGAACTATCAAGGTTTGTGCCCCTTTCATTCTGAGAAATCTCCCTCTTTTTCTGTTTCGCCAACAAAGCAGTTCTATCACTGCTTTGGTTGCGGAGCACATGGGTCAGCCATTAGTTTTGCGATGGAGTATTCCGGGCTGGGTTATGTTGATGCCATTGAGGATTTAGCTCGTTCTGCTGGACTGACTGTGCCACGTGAAGAGCGTACTGTCCAGGATGCGGTAAGACAACAGCAGGCGATGGCACTTAGTGAGGTTATGAATGCCGCATCAGATTGGTATCGAGGGCAACTTAAAGTCGCACCACGTGCAGTTGAGTATTTAAAAGGGCGTGGCCTGACTGGTGAAATCGCTAAACGGTATTCATTGGGTTATGCCCCGGATGGCTGGCAAGGCCTTGAAGCCGTTTTTGGTGGCTATACAAATGATGAAGTTGCCAAGACTTTATTGGAAGGTGGCCTACTTATTCAGAGTGAGCAAAGCGAAGTCCATCAAACCACCAGACGTTACGACCGCTTTCGTGACCGGATTATGTTCCCCATTCGCAATCCCAAGGGTCAAGTGATTGGTTTTGGTGGGCGCATCTTAGATCAGGGTGAGCCAAAGTATTTAAATTCTCCCGAGACGCCACTCTTCTCTAAGGGTAATACGCTCTATGGTTTATTTGAGGCTAGGCAGGCCATTCGTGCGCAAGAATATGTTTTGGTGTGCGAGGGCTATATGGATGTAGTTGCGCTTGCGCAGTTAGGCTTCCCAAATGCTGTCGCTACTCTGGGAACGGCATGTACTGCCAATCATGTGCGTATGCTGTTACGCCAAACCGATCGAGTTGTATTTTCCTTCGATGGCGATGCCGCGGGGCAACGTGCAGCGCAGCGTGCGCTCGAGGCATGCTTGCCTTTGATGTCAGACGACAAAGAGATTCGTTTCTTATTCTTGCCTACCGAGCATGATCCCGACAGTTATGTGCGCGCCTATGGTGCTCCTGCCTTTGAAAAAGTCATTAAAGAGGCAATGTCGATTTCAAGCTTCTTTTTCAAGATTGCAAGTGAAGGGCATGAATTAACGACTCCAGAAGGAAGGGCACAAACCCATCATGCTGCGAAACCCTTGTTGCTTTCAATGCCGCCGATTGCGCTGCGTACGCAAATCTTACGTGAGCTAGCGATTCGAACAAACTCAATGCCTGCAGAGCTGGAGGCATTTTGTGGTTTGACGGTGGTACCTGCCCCAGTTCAAATGGGATCATATTCCGCAAGCCCAACACGGACAACTACTTTTACCAACGCCAACTCTGGCAATAGAACTCAAGGCGCACCGTGGCAAGCCTCAAAGGGATCCGCAAAAAGAGTGGCTACACAAAATATTGCACCACCCCAAGCACCCACTGATTTGGCCGAGCAAATTTTGCGCGTTTTAATTCAGTTCCCGCATTTGGGCAAGGCTTTGGATTTAAATAATCGCTCTCTTGCTCTGCAAGCATCCGAGCAACGGTCTGTGAAGGCACATACCTTGATGCAGGATTTATTGGCGCAATGTGATCAAGTGGAATTAGTTCCTGGTGAAGGTGGGAAGCCTGCGATGGTGGGGGCTGGGTCTTTTGCCATGTTCCAAGATCAGCTGTCACGGAGCGAACTGGCTCCTTTGTACGAAGTTCTCAGAAAACGTGTAATGGGGTCTGATGTAGATCTCGAAGGTGCTACTGCTGACTTGGAGGGTGCCTTTAAAAAGCTAGAGTTAAATAACCTAAAACTAGAAATGACCCAGATTGCGCAAAAACTTGCAACCAGCACGGCGACTGAGCAAGATCGAGCTAGATATCGTGAGCTGGGCGAAAGACTGAAGTTCTCATAAGAAATTACTGTTTTCACCCTAGAAATTAGAGAAATTTACCCCATCTATTTCCTATGAATAGAGGTCAAAAAGTCACAATCGACTATAATCCTCAGTTCCCAAGAAAAAAACGATTTAATTCAGTCACTTGCGCTTTATTTTGATGAAATTTTGGGCAAGTGGACAACGTGACTGTGCTTAATCAGTCGATATCAATAAACAGTAACGTGAGTAAGTGCTAATAAATGCCAAATATCAAGAAAAAACCAGCCAAACCAGCTCCAAAAGCGAAAGCTCCAGCGAAGCCTGCTGCCAAAGCGAAGACGCCAGTAAAACCAGTTACTAAAGTGAAGACGCCGGTGAAGCCTGTTGCTAAAGCGAAAGCTCCAGTGAAGTTGGTAAAGGTGGTTGCTAAACCAGCGGCAAAGCCGGTGGCAAAAGCAAAGGCGCCAGTAAAACCAGTTACTAAGGCGAAGGCGCCAGTAAAAACGGTAAAGGTAGTTGCTAAACCAGCGGCAAAGCCGGTGGCAAAAGCAAAGGCGCCAGCAAAGCCTGTAAAAGCACCTACCAAACCAGTGGCGAAGACTGCTACTAAGACGCCAGCAAAAGTGATTAAGCCAGTCGCCAAGGTGGAGCCTGCTAAAAAAGAGAAAGCGGTTGCCGCTAAGGTTGAGCCTATAAAGATTGCAAAGACTCAATCAAAAGTAGGCGAAAAAGTAGAAGTTAAGGATAAAAAGGCGAAAGCGCTTGAGGTTGAAGTGGTCGCCGATGCTGTTGATGAAAAAAAAGTTCGCGGTCGCAAGGCTAAGCTTGATGCTCCAGTTGAAGGTGCCGAGCCAGTTTTAACTGATCGTCAAAAAGCACGTGAGCGTAAGGCAAAAGAGAAGGCTCTCTTAAAAGAATTCGCAGCACAGCAGTTAGGCTCTGAAGAGCAGCAGGAATTGCGCCGTACTCGTTTGAAGACCTTGATCAAAATGGGTAAGTCCAAGGGCTACTTAACTCATGGTGAAATGAATGACGTTATGTCTGATGAGTTATCTGATGCGGATGCGTTAGAAACCTTGATTAGTCTGCTGAATGACATCAACATTACTGTTTATGAGCAAGCACCAGATGCTGAAACACTATTGCTCAATGAAAATGCCTCAGCAACAACCACTGAAGAAGAAGCGGAAGAAGAAGCAGAAGCCGCTTTGGCTACTGTTGATTCAGAGTTTGGTCGTACAACCGATCCAGTCCGAATGTACATGCGTGAGATGGGTACCGTTGATCTGTTGACTCGCGAAGGCGAGATCGTAATTGCCAAAAAGATTGAGGCTGGCCTAAAAGACATGGTCATGGCCTTAGCTGCCTGCCCAGTCACCATCGGTGAAATTTTGCTCAACGCTGATAAGATCGCCAGTGGTGAAATGGAGATTGATCAATTCGTTGATGGCTTGGTTGATCCAAATGCAGAAGATATTAAGCTCGGACCAGAAGAGCCAGAAGTTGATCCTGATGCTGAAGAGGGTGGCGAAGAGGGTGAAGACGAAGGTGGCGGTGGTGGCGGTGCAGCTACAGCCAATGCAAAGCAGTTGGAAGAACTCAAGCAGATCTCATTAGAAAAGTTTGCGATCGTACGTACACAGGCAGATAAAATGCGTCGCGCCTTTGATAAGGAAGGTTATAACTGCCCGGCTTGGATTAAAGCGCAAGAAGCAATTCGTGGAGAGTTACTTGGTTTCCGCCTGACAGCGAAGAGCGTTGAAAAATTATGCGACACCATGCGGACTCAGGTTGACCAAGTTTGGAAACTCGAACGCGGCATTGTTAACTTGTTAGTAGACAAGGTTGGCGTAAATCGTGGCGAAGTCTTGAAAGACTTTCCTAAGATGTCCATGAATTTATCTTGGACTGATAAGTTACTGAAAGAAAACAAGCCTTATAACGCACTTTTGCAGCGGAATGTTCCTGCGATTCAAGAGCTTCAACAAAAGTTGATTGATATTCAAACGCGCGTCGTGATTCCACTTCCAGAATTAAAAGAAGTAAATAAGCAGATGATTGCTGGCGAAAAGCGTGCTCGTGAAGCGAAGCGTGAGATGACTGTAGCTAACTTACGTTTAGTAATCTCAATTGCTAAGAAATATACAAACCGTGGTTTGCAGTTCTTGGACTTGATTCAAGAGGGTAATATTGGTTTGATGAAGGCGGTAGACAAGTTTGAATACCGTCGTGGTTATAAGTTCTCAACCTATGCCACTTGGTGGATTCGTCAGGCGATTACCCGATCTATCGCTGACCAAGCTCGTACGATCCGTATCCCAGTGCATATGATCGAGACAATCAACAAGATG
>CAIOIX010000047.1 GCA_903858445.1 uncultured beta proteobacterium | reverse complement strand
TTTAGAAGTAAGGCATACTAACTGTGTAGGGCGAATGCGCTCTAAATGCTCCTCATTGAAAATCCGTCAACAAAGTGTCAACCCAAGCCAATAAAAACGTGATGCAATGTGGTTTAATGTTAATCAAGCCCAATGGCTGTATGGGGCAGACCCGCCTGACGAAGCTGTTAAACTGTTTTGTAATCAGTAGGTGGTCTGTTCGAGTCGGACAAGGGGCACCAAACTTGCAATCTAATCCCAAAATCTCCCGAGCTTGTCTAGAGCTGCACAATTGCACTAAAAGATCAGTTATCGAATTTTCTAAATGAGCGATATTGTTGATTGACATGAATGCTTTCTATGAAGAATAGTTTGTTGGATGTATATAAAAATCATGTTGGGAAGGTTTCTCATAAGTGGGATGGCTATATTGATATTTACGAAATCCTTTTTGAGAAGATTCGCTATAAACCACTTAGAATTTTAGAGATTGGCGTCCAGAATGGAGGGTCTCTTGAAATTTGGAGCAAGTACTTTCCAAATTGCGAAGTTATCGTGGGTTGCGATGTGCATACAAAGGTTGAAAATTTAGTCTTTGCCGACCCTAGAATTAAGATTGTTCTGGGTGATGCAAACAAAGATGCGGTAATCAGTCAAATCACAAGCCTAGCGTCAGGTTTTGACTTAATCATTGACGATGGTTCACATATATCCAAGGATATAGTTGCCACGTTTTTGAAGTATTTCAAGCATTTATCAAATGACGGTCTATATGTTATTGAAGACCTGCATGCAAGCTATTGGTCTAATTGGGGCGGCGGCCTTGCGCACCCCCTTTCCTCAATCAGCTTTCTCAAGAGGCTCGTGGATATTTTGCATAAAGAGCACTGGGGCGTTAACAAGTCCTATGGCTGGCTTTTAGATTTATTTTCCATTAATCATCAAGTGCCTTTAGATGGCGCCCCGTTTGAACAGATTCATTCCTTGAAATTCTATAACTCAATATGCGTTGTTGAAAAAAAAAATGCTAGTTCCAATATTCTCGGTAAAGGTTTAGTCGTTGGGCAGGATGAATTTGTATCGCCGGGGATTAAAAATTTTCATGAAAAATACTCTAATACACCTTCGCAAGAAAATAATACATGGTCAAATAGGCTCATGCCAGGCGAAGAGGAATTAATATTTTTGCGGCGAGAAAATGTGGCTCTTAAAGAGCAATTAAATTCAAAAAAATAAAAATGACACGAACATTAGATCTTGGTTGCGGCCCCAGCCCCAAAAATCCTCTCAATATGGATGAGGTATACGGCATTGATATTCGTGATGATATTGAGGCAAAAATTTATAGGGCCGATTTGGCGGTTGAGGCAATTCCTTTTGCGGATAATTATTTCGAATGTGTCAGCGCATTCGATTTTATTGAGCACATTCCTAGAGTGATTTATGCCCCTCACCGTAGGTTTAGCTTCGTAGAATTGATGAATGAAATTTATAGAATTCTAGTGCCTGGCGGTTTATTTTTATCTTTAACACCTGCATTTCCCCAAGAATCAGCTTGGCGCGATCCAACTCATGTAAATATCATTACAGAGCAGACATTTCCAAGATATTTTGATGATCAAAATCGCTTGGCTGCTATGTATGGCTTTAATGGTTACTTCCGAATTGAGAACCAGACATGGGAAGGCGAGCATCTGAAAGTCGTAATGAGAAAGCTAATTTTGCAAGACTAGCTTTGGAGATTGAGTTGATGAATGAAGCCAGGTAATTCGCTATTTGGATTTTGTTTTAGCTCAAACTCAATAGCCTTCATTAAATTAGGCTTTGCCTGGTAGTTGCGAACGCTCTCTGAGAATAGTTGAAAGTAGTCTGCTTCTATGCAAGCTTGAAGATATCGAAGCATCATTAGCGGCTGTCCGGTTCGTTCAATGATTTGATCTGTCACCTTTACGAGCTCAGACTCTGGAATAAAAAAAGGCAGGTTATCCGCACTATGAAAACCTAGCATATCTGACCTTAATGTACCCGCTTGGAATGAAAATTTTTCAGCAATATTCAGGGGTGCGAATTGAATGCCTTGCGATTCAAGCTGATTTCTAAATTTAGTGCAGATGATGCCATCCTCAGGTTGATCCTCGGGGTTGCTGAGATCAATCCCAACCCCCAATATCTTCATTGCTTTGATCAGCTTTTGTGACCTCAGACTAAAGCCACCATTGCCTACCCAGCCACCCAGTGGTGCGCCGATATAGTCGTACTTCAGGAATTCATCACTCCAGTTTTGCGGGAAAAGAGGAAAGCCATCCCATTGAATGATGAAGAAGTGATCCTCGCTTACATGCTCTGGGATCACGTTAAATATGACTGATCCGTAGTCGTTATTGCTTGAAAGCTTTGGTATTTTGACGAAGGTGGCGCCATCAAAAAATGGCTCATCAGAAAAAGTGTAAATTTTTCCAAGATTGGGCAATTGCAGGGCCATATGGATTGCAATTGACGCCAAATGCTTATTTGGATAAGTGTCAATAATGACGGCAGCCAATTTACTCATTTTTATGCTGGAGTGATGATGCTTAGAGTTTAACCAAGAAACCATTGGGCTCGTACTGCGATTCATCTACAATCCAAAATATCAGCTGTATTCATCAAATTTGCCATCAACCGTTTGGGCGCTAAATGACTAGAGGAATTATTTCGATCTACTGGGGGGATGAGGCTAAACTGCCTATTGATCGACTCAAGAATTCAGTCAAAAAACATCACCCAGATTTGCCTCATGAAGTTATTAAGGTGGATGCTCCAAGTGGAGATCCGAGTAGCTTGAATAAAAAAGCTGCCATGATGGATTTATCACCTTTTGATGAGACGCTATTCTTAGATCTTGATACCGTTGTTATGAGCGATTTGAGTTTTGGCTTTGAAAAAGCGAAGCAGTTTGGTTTGGCGATGTCTATTTGTGAGGCTCCTTGGGGGCGTCGCTACCCTAATATATTTAATGGCGATGAAATTGAGTACAACACAGGGGTAATCTTTTTTACCAAGAAAGCAGCACCTGTTTTTGAGGAATGGAAAAAATTAGCGAGCAGTGTGGATTCCTCTATCCTGGGAGTGGGGGAGCAGGGCATTTACACCATGCCTGCAAACGACCAAGGTTCATTTGCCTTGGCTATTGAAAATACTGGCTTTAATCCTTTCATTCTTCCCTTAAATTGGAATTTTAGGCCGATGTGGCACCGTAGTTTCTTTGGCCCCATCAAGGTGTGGCATGACTACTCCGACCCACCTCCATTTTTTGATGAGATGACTGCTTACTACCAAAGTAAAGATGCCATCATTCAATACCATGGCGGCTAGATAGCATGACTTCATTTCAGATAGTTGCCACACCAGATACTTTGAATGGCGCTCTAGAGACCTGGTTTATTCAGAATGATCTATTGGGTGGTGCTCCATATAGCCCAGGATTTGACCCTGAAAAAATCCAGAATTCTGTAGTGGTCTATTTGGAGCTAGGCGAAATTAATGCTGGATTAATTCAGGCACTCAAATCGGCTGGCAATAAAGTGGCCTTATTTCACATGGGGGATGAGTCTGGTAAAAAAGACATTTCACTTTATCAATCATGTGATTTAGTTATTAGAAATTACTATTTCCCACAAATCATTTCAAAGGCCAACAGTTTTCCGAAGACCTTATGGGCTCCAAATGGTTTTAGAACTGGTGTAGGTCCGCGAGAGGCTGGCGCACTGAAGCCGGCTGATAAGCGTCAGGCGCTAGCTGCATTTTTAGGGTGGATTAATAATGCCGCCTCCTACCATGGGGAGCGTGAGAGTTTTGCCAAAGCAGTTCCAGCATGTGGTGAAAGCTTATTCGTAATGCCATCCAATGGCTTTGCTGCGGGATATAACGTGGGGTTGTATTCAGCTATTTTAGAAGACAGTACTTTTGCGCCATGTCCCGCTGGCAATTCACCTGAGACTATTCGTCTATATGATGCTTTAGAAACGGGCTCGATCCCAATTTCACTCAAGCATGATTTTTTGATCTCAGAAGATGCGCTAGCCGCAATTGGCCCAGTACCATTCCCCATCATCGACACGTGGGCTCAGTTACCTTCTTTCTTAGAGCAAATGAGAGGTGCTCTTATTTCAGATCCAGCGAAGATTGCGCAGCTACAGGCTGAATGTATTGACTGGTGGACTCGATATAAAAAGATGATCGCCGTGCGCTTGTCGGATCATTTGAAGCGGCTATAGAAGTTAACCGTTTAGAAGTCTTGCAGAAAGTTGAAGTTAATAACACATCTGGCCGCTGTGGCTCTTGGTGGCCTATTTGCGTGTAATTGATTTTCTGGAAAGTAAACCAAGGCTCCCTTCTTTGGGGTAAATGAATAGATGATGGGGTACTCACCATCTATTTTTTCATTGGTCATGAAAAGCGTGTCACCGTCAGAGTCATTAACGTAATAAATAGCAACAATTCCTTTATCGGAAGTGTCGTAATGTGGGGGGTAGTAATTTTTCTCAGAAAAATCAGCTATAGGGAAATTAACATTCAGCTTACAGCTGGACATTTTTGGTGGGATGCCAATCTTATTGACGATAGCTAGCGCCAAGGATTCAAGCAGGCCCCACTCATTTGAGACTAGCTTTCCTTCAGTCACAAAGCAGTGGTTGAGTCGTACAGATTCTGTTGTATTGATATCCCAAAATCCGGTTTCATCATCAACATGAACCGATTTGGTGTTGAGAAAAAGCGGAAATTGATTCCCCAATAATTTATTCTCAAGAGCATCCTGCTGGTCGACTGGAATAATGTTTTCGACTACGTGTATGTTCTTTGTGGGATCCATGTTGAGAATATTAGCATTTTATTTTGCCAAATTTTCTTTTGAGGTCTCCGGTAAAAAACAGATTGCAACAATAGCTGCCAGCCCTAAAAAGATTACTGGATACCAAAGTCCAGCAAGGCTGTCACCCCATTGCTGATTAATCCAGGTTACGATCAGTGGAAGTAAGCCCCCAATCCATCCGGCCGCAAGATTATGAGGCAGAGTCGCTGCGCTGTTTCTATTTCTGGCTGGAAATAGCTCTGCTAGGAGCGCTGTCTGTGGACCAACTACCAGTGCCAAGACAAGAGATAGCCCTATCAAAATTCCACAAATTCCTATTAAGAGGCTTGGGTCACTTCTTTGGGTGAATGCGTATCCAAGATTCTGCATTCCAATGAAAGCATGTTGGATGAATAAGGCACCCAAAACAAGTCCGCTAATAACGACAGTTTTACGACCTACTTTATCAGAAAGCCATCCTGCAAAAATGGTTAGCGGAAAGAGTGCCATTGTTGCCACGATACTCAGTTGGTCAACAAGTTCAGGTGAGAGCTTGACGATAGTCTTAAGAAAGATCACCGTATAGACCTGTACACAAAAAAATAGAATCGCCCCGCTTGAAGATACGCAGAAAAATAGCAAGAACATCTTCTTGCGGATCTCAGGATCTTTAAAGTTATTCGCCAGTTGTGACTCCGCCTTTTGGTTCTTACTCAATTCTGTAAAGACTGGTGTTTCCTTTAATGCTCGGCGCGCCTGAAATGCAATCATCAGCAATAGAAGCGAAACCCAAAACGGCACTCTCCAGCCCCATGACTGAAATTCTTCCGATGTCAGCCAATGCTGAAGCAGGGCGATCTGCAGGGTTGATGCCAGGATTCCCAAAGGGCCCATTAACTGTAAGAAGCTCGTTTTAAAACCACGATTTGTGTCGCCCGCATGCTCCGTTAGATAAACAGCGCTTCCACCAATCTCGCCCCCAGCAGAAAGCCCTTGCAACAATCTCAGGCTGACTAGCAAAATTGGCGCCCAAATACCTGCTTGCTCGTAGGTGGGTAAACATCCGACGCCGACCGTTGTAATTCCCATCAGGGTGATAGTGATCATGAATACAGGCTTACGTCCAATACGATCGCCCATAGACCCAAAGAGAGCCGCTCCAATGGGCCTAACCACCATCCCAACGCCAAAAGTAGCTAGGCTGGCCAATAAGCCTGCAGTTGGACCATTTGATGGAAAGAAAAGTGGACCAAATACCACTGCTAAGGTGGCAAAGGTCAGAAAGTCATACCACTCTAAAAAGGTGCCAAAACAGGTGGCAATAGCTACTTTTCGGTAGGAGTGAGGGTTTTTTACTTCTTCTAAGTTATTAATAATATTCAATATTATTTAATTTCAGTAAAAATATGTTGCATAGCAACAAAAAGTTCTTGATTTGTCATATTGCTTCAGTTAAAGTTTTATGGTGCAGTGCAATATTTAAGGTCTTTCCTATATCTCCTTAAATGCACTTAATTAACTAGTTGTACCACTTAATTACAGGAGAAATACATGCACCAAGATCAAATCACCGCTAAATTGTCCCAAATTAACAGCAAAGGCCTCGAGACTTCATTTTCTTTAAGC
>CAIOIX010000046.1 GCA_903858445.1 uncultured beta proteobacterium | reverse complement strand
CTTAATTGGTCTTTTTAAAGAGCATATTGATGATCTCTTTGATCCTGACTCTGAATATGAGTCAAATGGAGTTTCAAAAATAAGGGTTGATCAACCCAATCCCAATTCAAGGAATGGATTCAAGTCAGCAAGATCTGTTGTGCTCGATTTTGATAAAGACGTAATTGATGTTTTTAGATGGGCAAAAGGCAATCAATTAGAGGAGTTGAATAACTACAAGTTTTCATTGCGCCGACTAGTGATGGTGAGATTGCAGGAATATGATCCGGATGGGGATAAGAGTACGGCATTTAAAATTCATATCGATTCAAGAGCAACAGATTTATAAATTTCATGATTTGGACAATTGACAAATGAATGTCCGGTAATAGCAGGCTATTTAGTGCATTTCCTAAAAAATGTTTAATATATTACACATTTATATAGCACTTGTGGCACAATAATCCCATGAACTTACGTGAAATTGGGCTCCAGGTAGCTAATCGACGCGCTGATCTTGGCTTAACTCAAGAGCGCTTGGCTAAACTTGGCAATCTGTCGAGGTCCACCATTCTTCACTTGGAGCATGGCACCCTCAAGGATTTGGGGGCTGCTAAATTATTTTCTTTGCTTAGTTTGCTCGGATTGGGCATCTCAATGCACGGGGAGCAGAAAAAGCAAGATGCCCTAGAGGCGGCTAGCCAAACTGCGAGTGTCAGTTACAAGAATAAATTAACGAGCTCGGACCTTGCAAAGTCACTGGCGTCAGGAAAAATATCGGATGCTATTTTTCCGTATATGGCTACTTTGCTAGATGAGGCACCGTTGCCCATGATTGTATCGGCAGTGGAAGCGGCGGCAAATGCAAGTAATACTCCACCCAAAGCTATTTGGAAAAATATTGATCGGTGGACTCATGAGATGCGTTCACCAAGAGCGGCTTGGCGTTAATCGTTAATGACTAAACTCATAAAAGAGCGTGATCTACCCCATGGTGTGTGGGAGACGCTTTTGCCCCATGCGCTTCGCATCATTGAGGAAATCAAAAGACATGGAAACGCTGATCCGTTTTGGACATTTGGCGGGGGCACGGTGCTCATGTTGCGTTATCAACATCGCCTGAGCAAAGATATCGATATTTTTGTGCCTGATCCACAATACTTAGGGTTTGTAACTCCTAGATTAAGCGATGTAGCGGCTGATGTATCCTCGCAATACGTTGAAGATCAAAACTCATACGTCAAGTTGATACGCCCTGAAGGGGAGATTGATTTTGTAGCTTCATCTAATCTCACTAAGCCCGGCTATGAAGAGTGGGCTATTTTAGGCAATACCATTCGCGTGGAAACGGCTGTTGAAATTGTGGCAAAAAAACTCTGGCATAGAGGAGATCAGGCTGCCGCTCGAGATTTATTTGACCTGTCTTTGGTGATTGAACGAGAGCCTGATGAATTGAGAATGGCCGTGCCATTTTTGCTAAGACATGCGGATCAATTTATGGAGCAAATTCAAGATAGGGCGCATGTATTAAAGCCGCAATTTGATGAAATCGATATTTTGAATTACGAGCCTAGTTACGAAGAAGCGGTAGAGAGGGTGCTCAGATTCTTGAGGACATTAAAGAATCAAGATGGCCAGGATAAATAGGGGCACGCTATGCGGAATTAGCGGGCATGTCAAATTTAAGGGAGGCTAGAAATCTTTATCGCAATATTTTCTTAAAATCCTAACGGCAACATCTTGACTTAATTTCTTTAACTCTAAATCGCTAGGGTTCTGTAAGAG